>DASXIA010000538.1:0-19218 GCA_036488155.1 Streptosporangiaceae bacterium
AACGGAATCTGGACCTCGCGAATGGCTTGCAGCATCGTCATTCGCCAATCGTGATGGTGACATTGAAGCAGCCACGTTCGAGCTCGCCACCAAGGGCGATGAAGCTGGCCAGCGTCAGGTCAGCGACCCTGCCGCGAGGTGAGGTTCCGCAGGTCACGCACCGGTCGTTGAACAGCCGGCCGATCGGTGTGCAGCCAGTCACCGGTATCAGGCAGCTACTTCCAGTGCAGTCGTTACGGATCCGCAGCACGCTGCCGATGGCAAGGAAGGGCATGCGCAAGTAGCCCTGCCGCATGCCGCCAGCCATATCTTCGGCGCAGCCCGTCTCCGGATCGAGCGCAGGATAGAAGACGCCGAGGATGCCTGGCGGC
Source organism: Streptosporangiaceae bacterium (assembly GCA_036488155.1). Taxonomy (GTDB): domain Bacteria; phylum Actinomycetota; class Actinomycetes; order Streptosporangiales; family Streptosporangiaceae; genus JAJYUU01. The sequence goes on from DASXIA010000538.1 coordinate 372, forward strand.
TCGTCGCGGGGCTCATGCCAGGTCGCCGAGCCAGTGATCGAGCCGGGCACGTGACCGCTAACCAGTGGTGGTGCGGGCAACCGCTGCGCCGGGTAGGCCGGCTGCGAAGTGGCCGGGATCATGCCGATCAGCTCGTCGCGACGCCTTATGCCGATGATGTCGACCAGGTAGCCAGGCTCGAGCGTGGGGAACCTGACCTGGATGCGGCCGAGGGAGCGCGGCTGCAGCGTGATCACCTGGGTCTCGTGAGTAGCGCCCGCATCGACGAGCAACTGGTTGCCAGACCGTTCGGTGATGACGCCGGTCACCCGGCCGATGTTGGCCCAGATCCGGTCGGCTACGTTCCGGCCGGAAGGGTGCAGCCGGACGATCGCCCGGTCGCCCTGGAGCAGCGCGGCAGGCTCTAACTGAGCCCCGCACCACGCAACGGCCTCGGGCGTGAGCACGAATCGCTGCTCTCGACCGCCGTCGCCGAGGATAAGCACGTGCGGGCTGACGTCCAGGATGGTCCCCGAGACGGTTCGCGGGAGCTGAAAGACATTGGCGAAGCCGGCACTCTGGCTTCCAGCGTCGTCGGATGCCAGGCCCGCCGCGTCTGCCCCGTCCCCGGCGGGGCCGGGCTCAGCCAGCGGCCGGAACACTGCTGACTTCAGCAGACGGCGCCGCGCGACCATTGTGGCGCTGGCTGTCGAGCCGGCCGGCCCGTCATCCGGATCGGATACCGCACTGCCTCGGCTGCTCCCGGTCAGGCTGGCACAGCGGTCGCAGCAGGCGACGTGGGCACCGCGCATCCGCACCTCCTCCAGCCTGCTCCGCCAACTTCACGACCATGCGTACCGGCCACGTCTGCCGTCAAGCGGTTTGCTGATCTTTCCAACCTGCAGTAACCGATATGACGCTACGTAATCGGAGTGGCGCCGCGTCCGCTCTGTGCGCGTCCTCAGCCCGAGACTCGCCGTGACATGGGGTAACTGACAGTAGTCACTTCGCGTTAGGTACGGTTGGGGCGTGAGCGTGGGGGGCGATCACAGTCTTACTGGCACATACGCGAGGGCGGCCGGAGCGGGGCCGCGGGTCGCTGACGTGCCAGTAGGCGGCGAGCGCGCCGCCAACCCGCCGCCGAGCGTGCCTGCCGCGAGAACGGAGGAGCCCGGCGAAGCCGCCGTCGGCTCGGTCGATGATCCCGCCTTCCGCGATTACGTGCGGGCACGCCGGCAAGCGCTGCTGCGAACCGCCTATCTCCTGACCGGCAATCTCGCCGATGCCGAGGACCTTGTTCAGTCGGCACTCGCTAAGACCTATCTGGCCTGGCACAGGATCGAGGACCGCAGCGCTATCGACAGCTACGTCCGCCGTGCCATGGTCAACACACAGATCTCCTGGTGGCGCAGGCGCCGGCTGGAAGAGTTCCCGACCGACGAGATTCCAGATCAGGTGGCGGTTGACCACCCTGTCAGCACCGACGTGCAAGAGTCCCTGCGGCGAGCCGTCGACCGGCTGCCGCAGCGTATGCGGGCAGCAGTCATGCTGCGCTATTACGAGGACATGACTGAGGCAGAGGTCGCTGAGGTGCTCGGCGTGAGCGTCGGCACCGTCAAGAGCACGGTCTCCCGCGCGGTCGCGAAACTGCGCACGGACATTGAGCTCCAGCCGGACTGAGGGCAAAAGTGCTGCTGACACCACTGACGTTTGCCGATACCGTGAGCTTACTTACTCGTCAGGGTGGATAACCGACTCGCCGGTACCAGGTTCTGGCGAGTCTGGCGCGCTTTCCCGCAGGAGGCTTGCCGTGCGCAGCACGATGATGGATGTTCCGCTGACCGTCACAGCGATCATGCGACATGGCACCACTGCTTACGCCGACTCCGAAGTCGTCAGCCTCACCAGCTCGGACAGTCGCCGCCAGAGCTATCGAGAAACCGGACGACGCGTTGCGCAACTCGCAAATGCCCTGAGATCGCTCGGAGTCGATGGCGACCAGCGGGTGGCCACCCTGATGTGGAACAACGCCGAGCACCTCGAGGCCTACCTCGCGATCCCCTCGATGGGGGCGGTCCTGCACACCCTGAACCTGCGGCTCGACCCGCAAGTCATCGGCTACATCGCCGACCACGCAGAGGACGACGTTGTCATCGTCGACCCGACTTTGGTTCCGCTGCTGGCACAGGTGCTGCCGCACGCTCCGGCGATCAGGCACGTCATCGTCACTTCGGGCGGGAACGCCCGCGAGTTCGTACTGCCGGCCGAACTGGCCGCGGCAGGCCGTCCGGTGCATTCCTATGAGGCGCTGCTGGCAGTGCAGCCAGCCACCTTCGACTGGCCCGATGTGGACGAGCGGTCGGCAGCAGCGATGTGCTACACCAGCGGGACGACAGGCCACCCGAAGGGCGTGGTGTACAGCCACCGGTCCATGCACCTGCACTCGATGGCCGTCTGCATGAACGGCGTTTTCGGGCTCTCGGACGCCGACCGGGTGCTCCCGGTCGTGCCGATGTTCCACGCCAACGCCTGGGGGCTGCCGTACGCGGCAATGCTGGCAGGGGCGTCCCTGATCATGCCCGACCGCTTCCTTCAGCCCGAGCCGCTGGTCCGCCTGATCGAGGCAGAGCGGCCGACGATCGCGGGCGCGGTGCCGACAATCTGGAACGGGTTGCTCCAGCACGTCCGTGCGAACGGCGGCGATCTCTCGTCCCTCCGGCTTGTGCCGTGCGGTGGCTCCGCGGTCCCGCATGCCCTGCAGGAGGCCTATGAGAAGGAGCTAGGCGTCCGGATCCTGCAGGCCTGGGGGATGACCGAGACGTCGCCCCTGGGCAGTGTCGCCCATCCGCCGGCCGGGGTTCCGGACGACGAGGCCTGGCACTACCGGGACACAGCCGGCCGGCTGATGTGCCAGGTGGAGCACCGGCTCGTCGGCGAAGGAGGCGTAATGCTGCCGTGCGACGGCGAGGCGGTCGGTGAGATCGAAGTGCGCGGACCGTGGGTCACCGGTGCGTATTACAAGGACGACGACCCGGCTAAGTTCCGCGACGGCTGGCTTCGGACCGGAGACGTCGGCACCATCGACCCGCTGGGTTACGTGACGCTGACTGACCGGGCTAAGGACGTCATCAAGTCTGGCGGCGAGTGGATCTCCTCGATGGAGCTGGAGAACATTCTGATGGGCCACCCTGCCGTCGCTGAGGCGGCCGTGATCGGCGTCGAGGACGAAAAGTGGGGGGAACGCCCGCTTGCCGCGGTAGTCCTGGCCGAGGGGTGCGCGGCTACAGCGGCCGAATTGCGGGCGTTCCTGGCCGATCGCGTCCCCCGCTGGCAGCTGCCAGAACGCTGGTCGTTTATCGCCGAGGTACCGAAGACGAGTGTCGGGAAGTTCGCGAAGACGCGGATGCGAGACGCCTACGCGAACGGCGAGTATGAGATCATCGACGTGACCTGACGGCCGGGCTGGCCAGCTAGCGCTACCGTACTTTGCTGAGCGTCCGGCGGTACCGGTAGCCTAGGGCCCGGCCCGGTAGGGCTACCAGGAGGCTTCGCCTAGTCCGGTCTATGGCGCCGCACTGCTAATGCGGTTTGGGTTCGCGCCCATCCGGGGTTCAAATCCCCGAGCCTCCGCTCCCTGATCGGCGGATTCGTCCGGAGTGCTGCTCCGGACGGCCGCTTGGTCCTTCCTCGTGCCAGGTGCGGGCGGCACCGGTGACGGCCGAGGCGGTTACCGGCGGTGCCTTGCCGTGGCGAGGCTCATCAGTCCGCGGATGAGATCGTCGTTCTCATCCTCGCCGGCCCAGTGCACAATCTCGAAGCCACTCGCATCCGCAGCTAGCTCGGCAGCGGCTAGTGTCACAGGCTGATTGGCCACAAGCAGCATGGGGATCCCTGGCGGCCGGGCCAAAGCGAGGACCTGAGTGATCATGGCGAACGTCAGCGGCTGGCCATCGTGCCTGAACACAACCGCCACGCGTCGGCCCTTCTTAATCGTCGCCATTGCATAGCCGGGGTCTGGCTGCGATATGGCGACTGGGTATCCGAGTTCGCCCAGCGTTGCCATCGCCTGGTCCTGGTAGGACAGTGCGCCGTTCTCGGCGCGGCGATCCAGTTCGCGCAGCGCACCTGTGTTGGCCCCGGCTCCCGCACCGTTGACTGCTGGGCCGGTACCTGCGGCGTCGTCAGCTGGCGGTGCTCCGTCCGCAGGTGCCGGCGACCAGCGCGGTACCCACCGTCCAGCGACCTGACGCAATCGCGCCAGTACCGTCTCGGTGTCGCCGCGGTTGAGCACGAAGGCAACAGCGGTAAACGCGACGACTGCGCACCCAGCGGCCAGCGTCGCGACAACGGCGTCCAGCAGCTTGTGGCCAGCGGGCAATGCGATGCTTACGGCCGCGCCAACGGCCGCCGCCACGGCCGCGGCGGCCAGCCCGGCCGCCGCGGCGCGGCCGATGCCTTGTACTGCTGTCGCGCCCCGGATGCGGCGGGTAACGATCACCAGCGGAACAGCCACCGCAGTCTGGGCGATGGTATTGCCGAGTCCCAGCGCCGGCACAACAAGGCGGGCTGGCACGAGCTGCACCAGCACGACCTCCACCACAATCGCCAGTACCGAGCTGCCGCCAACCGCCAGCGCGGCGACCTTGAGTCGGCCGATCGCCATCATGACCCTGGACAGGTTCGCGATCACGCCGAGCCCGACGAGGCCAGGGGCGAACATGACGAACGTCAGAATCAGCTGCGGCACCTGACTCGGCTGCTTCGCCAGGACATGAGCGGCTGGCAGGCTGATCGCCGCAATGACGGCCGTGCCGAGGCATGACGCCAGCACGACAGCTCGGGTGGAACCGGCGCAGGCGCGGTCAAGCGCCGGACCGTCACGAGATGCCAGGACAGGGAAAGCACTGACGGTGATCGACAACGCCAGCACCGCGTTGAGCGTCGCGAACACTTGGGAGGCGTAGTTGAAGATCACTAGCGCGCCGGTCGGCCCGCGCCCGTTCGCCAGGGCGATCACCACTACGGCAGCGGCGTCCATGGCGATGATTTCGATCACACCGACCATCGCCAGGCCCCCGGCCCGCCGCGCGACGCCGGGCGGAAATCGCAGCTCGGGCCGTAGCCGCAGGTGCAGTCGCCAAGTCGGCACCACCGCGACGACTACCAGCACGGCGATTCCCGCTGTGGTACCCACCGATAGCACCAGTTCCGCCGACAACGGCAGCCTGCCCAGCGGGAGCCCTTTGCCTAGTGGCGCGAAAGCCAGATAGCACCCGATGAGCACGAGGCTGGAGACTGCCGGGGCGAGCGCGTACCCGGCGAACCGGCGATAGGCCTGAAGCAGGCCGAACAACACCACTGACAACCCGTACAGGAGCGCTTGCGGGGAAAACACCCGCAGCATGCTGGCCGTCGTGGTCACCATGTCGGCGTGCACGCACTGCGAGTTCGCGTTGGCCGGGCTGAGGAGTGTCGCGATCGGCCCGGCGAGCGCCGCGATAATTATGGTCAGCGGGACCAGGATAAGGACGGTCCAGGTGAGCAACGCCGAGGAGATCTGGCTAACCGTGGCCTTCTCAGCCGGGTCCGTCGCAGACCGCTCAGCCGAACGGGCCAGCACCGGAACCATTGCGCTAGTCAGCGCTCCCCCGAGAACCAGTTCCTGGATGAGATTGGGCACCTGATTCGCGGTGACGTAGGCCGTGCCCAAGCACGTCGCACCGACCGCCTGGGAGAACACTAGGGTTCGGACGAGCCCGAGTATCCGTGCCATGATCGTTAGGCCAGCGATAACCGCCGCGCCGCGAGCAATGCCTGTGGCATCGCGGTGCAGGTGACCGCTAGTAGCCTCGGTCACCGCCGCTGACTCGGCTGTGCTCTCACCCGCACTGGTCCGCACGCGCATTCCTGATCGTTACCGCTCGCGCGGAGTCACTGTGGCTAGTTTCCGGCGGCCGCCAGTCCACAGGACCCGAGACAGCATCCAAGCGAGAACGGGCGGACGGGTTCAACAAGGCCGAAGCATATACGGCTTGTGCGATAACGCACGGTGAAACGCCTAGCCCAGCTACGTGCTGACGCATACGCGACGCCTACGCATGTCTGCCGTCCCGGTATGCTCCAGAACGCGATGAAAGCGACACCTGCGGCCGACTCGTGGTTACCATTTTCGCCCTGACCGCAGCGTTGCTGTATGGCAGCGCCGACTTTCTGGGCGGCGTGGCCACGAGACGGGCTCGAGTGCTGTCGGTGCTGCCCGCGTCGGCGCTCGCCGGGCTGCTGATCGTCCTGATAGCGGCAGCGGTGTCCGGCGGGCCTGTCAGGCTGCCGGGTCTGGCCTGGGGACTTGCGGCTGGCGCGGTTGGCGGTTCCGGTCTGATCGTTTTCTATGCGGGGCTCGCCGAGGGTCCGATGACGATCGTCGCGCCCACCTCGGCACTGGCCGCGACTGTGCTGCCGGTGGCGTTCTCGGTGACCGAGGGCGAACGGGCCAGCTTCTCCGTCTACGCTGGCGCTCTGATCTGCCTGGCAGCCATCGTGCTGGTAAGTTCCGCGGGCACGCCGGCCGACGGCGATCGCAGCGCAGCCGGGTTGCTCGACCGCCTGGCCGGCCGGGGCATCCACGTACGGGCCATCGGGTACGGACTCGCGTCCGGCACGACCTTCGGGCTGTTCTTCATCTTCCTCAAGAACGCCGGTCAGTCTGGTGCGCTGTGGCCGGTTGTCGCCGCGCGGCTGGCAGGTTTCATGATCATCATTGCTGCGGCGGCGGTTACCCGGACCAGGCCTGTCGTCGCGGGCGGCGGTGCCAGGCTGCTATTCGCGACATTCGGCTCCGGCCTGCTCGACGCCAGCGCCAACGTTTGTTACGTCCTGGCGACCCGAGCTGGTCTGTTCGGCCTCGCGGTCGTCCTGACCTCTCTGTACCCGGGGATAACGGTCTTGCTCGCGAGGCTGGCGCTGGGTGAGCGGCTGCGTCCTGTCCAACTGGGCGGCCTGCTGCTCGCCGGGCTCGGCGTGATCCTGGTCACCGTCTGATCTAGCGGCCAGCGCTGCTGACCAGCTCGCAGGGCTAGAGATCGGCGGTCTGGTGCCAGCGGCCCGGACAAGCTCGTGCGGCCGGACGTCAGCGGACTGTCATCCGGCCGCACGAACCCCGGGGAAGGGGCAGAGCGCTGTCGCTTAGAACTCGTCCGCGAGGGCGGTCGGTTCGCTGTCTTCCATGTCGTCTGCGCTCGACGGGAAGAGCATCCCACAAATGAGCAGGTAAAGCTGCTCAGGGTACGGAATAAATTCGACGTTTCGCAGCGCCTGATCCTGGCCGGCCGACTCGACGATGAACTCGCCGTACCCCAGCAGCCGTCCCGGGAAGGACCTCTTGAAGCTCATGTCGGTGACCTTGGTCAGCGGCATCATGTTGACCCGGCGGGTGAGAAAGCCCCGAGTGAGCAGGAGTCGCTCGCTGGTCACCACGAAATAGTCAACTGACCAGTTCAATACCTTCCACACGAGACGCAGCAGCAGCACAAGCCACGCGACCCACAGCACCGCGGCCGGGATGCCCTGCACCACGGTCGCGCTGAGTATCCCGGCAAGGAGCAGACCGCCCAGAGTCAGTGCGCTCGCCGGGATCAGTACTGCCGGATGTTGCCGCACTGTGGCGACCTGCACCTCTCGTGGCAGCAAGTACTTGTCGATCGCGACAGGCGATCCAGACGGCGAGTTAGGCTGGCGCATCTCTACAGCTTGTTCACGAAGCGTGACATCGAGTTGCCCGCGGACTTCAGCCCATTAAAGGCGCTGTGGAGGAAATTGGCAGCCCCGGAAGGGTCAGTGGCCAGGTAATACACGATAAAAATAACGATTGCCCATGTGATGACCTTCCGCAACACGTGATCACCTCCCTCAGGATGCCGCAGTAGGTCGCTACCGCGAGTGAGCAAGTCGTTCGATAGGCCAGCGACATCAGCATAGCCCAGCGCAATTTGGCGACCAATGACCACTAACCTCAAGTAACCATACGGGATTCAGCGGACAGCAAGTTGATGGCGCGCGGTGGCGCGCCGGCCGGCCGTCCGGGTTCGCACAACAGCGAGCCCGGACCGGACGCTCGGGGCAGCCAGGAGCGTGATCGGTGCACGCGGAGCCGGAGAGTCTGACACCATTTCCCTTCTAGATCCCAGCTAGCGGGGTGCTGATGACCGATGTGAGCCCGAGCGACTTCGCAGTCGTCATCTACCGGGAGGATGACGTCTGGGAGGCAGAGGTCCTGCCAACGGCGCTTACCGAGAACCTGGACGGCCTGATACTGGCATTGCGCCAGCAGCCGGGCATCGGCGGAGCGATTGGCCTAGCCGCCGTTGGCGATGACTTTTTCGTGGCATTGCGTGTGCTTGGCAATCAGGTCTCTGTGTTCTTGTCTGACGTCACCGCCTCCGTGGACTGGCCACTGGCCCGGCAGGTGCTCGACTATCTTGACATCCCTGTTCCCGAAGATGAAGACCTTGATCAGGTGCTGCCGGTCGGAGATATGTCGATCTTCGCCGACCTGGGCGTCGATGAGATGGAACTGGGTGCTCTCTCCGGTGACCTCGACCTGTTCCCTGATGAGGTACTGGCCAGCCTGGCCAGGCGGATCGGGTTCGGTCAGGCGCTGGAGCGCGCGCTGGACTCGGCTATCGGCGCTTTATAGCCAGGCAACCTGATGAGCGGCTATCTGGCCAGCTTCGAGCCCGCGATGCGACAGGCCATAGCGGAGGCGGAGGCCGCCGGGGCGGACGTGCCAGTGGGCGCTGTCGTCCTTGATGCGGGCGGCTCAGTCATCGGCCGCGGCCGGAATCAGCGTGAGGGCACAGCAGACCCGACCGCGCATGCCGAAATACTGGCTTTGCGCGCTGCGGGCGTTTCCCGCGGGAACTGGCGGCTTGATGGCTGCACTCTCGTTGTCACGCTTGAGCCCTGCACGATGTGCGCCGGAGCGCTGCTCGCCGGACGGGTCGGCCGGCTGGTTTACGGGACCTACGATCCGCGCGCGGGCGCGGCCGGATCGGTCTGGGACGTGCTTCACGATCCGCGCCTCGGCCCCCCGGTGGAAGTCCTGACCGGTGTGCTGTCGGCTGAGTGCGCAGCGATGCTGCGCAACTTTTTCGGCGAGCGGCGCTAACGAACCCGTGGTTCGCCCCAGGTTCGTCTCAGGTAGGCTCGGCTGCGGTGGAGTCGCCTAGTGGCCGAGGGCGCACGCCTCGAAAGCGTGTGATGGGGCAACTCATCCGTGGGTTCAAATCCCACCTCCACCGCCACTGACCTGCATATGGACCTGGCTGCCGCCACGGGCCCAGCGAGCGGCTCACGCTCATCGACCGCTGCCCCAGGCCACGACCTGGAACTGTGCTGGGCGCAGCCTGCCCCGCTGGTCCGGACGGCGACGTGCCGGTTAGCCTGAAAGCCGTGGGTCAGGTGCGACCGCGGCAGAACATGGCGTCCCTCTGTCAAGGCCTGGACAGTTCTGCGAACTGGTGATCGAGTTCTAGGCCTGCCAGGTGGCCCGCGAATGATGCCGCTGCATCCCGGCTGGCGGAGTAACCGAATCAGAGAACGGGGCGGTTCAATGACTACGGCTGTGCGGGAAAAAGGCACGGTGATCGTGACCGGAGCGAGCCGCGGCATCGGCGCAGCCATCGCTGAGAAGCTTGCCGACGATGGCTACGGCGTGGTCGTCAACTACTCGGCCGACGCGGACGGAGCCGAGTCGGTAGTGTCCGCCATCCAGGCGAACGGCGGCCGCGCGATAGCCGAGCGAGCCGACGTCTCTTCGGAGGAAGACATAGAGGCCATGTTCGGCCGGGCAACAGCGGAGCTAGGGCCGGTAACCGGGCTGGTCAACAACGCGGGAACGCTCGGTGAGGAGGCACGGATCGACGAACAGGAGGCCGACACGCTGACCCGGCTCATGCAAGTCAACGTCGTCGGTCCTATGGTCTGCTCGAAACACGCGGTCCAGGCCATGTCGACCGCCCACGGCGGCCACGGAGGATCGATTGTGATCATCGCGTCTGGGGCAGCGCGTGCGCCGGCTGGGCTGACCGGGGTTGTCCCGTACGCTGCCACCAAAGGCGCGATGGTGACGTTCGCGCGCGGGCTGTCGAACGAGGTTGCCTCCGAAGGGATCCGGGTCAACAGCGTTTCGCCCGGCGTGATCGAAACGGAAATGGTGTATCCGGCGGCGCGCGAGCTCGGGATGCACAGTCCCCTCGGCCGCCTGGGCCGGCCCGAGGAGATCGCGGCAGCCGTGTCGTGGCTGGTCTCGCCCGCTGCCTCGTTCGTCACTGGCAGCGATATCGCTGTCACGGGCGGGTTCTGACCGGCCGGGCCTGGCTAATCCAGCTCCAGCACCCGGACATGCAGCACTGACCGCTGCTGCAGCGCGGCCCGGAGCGCACGGTGCAAGCCGTCCTCCAGGTAAAGCTCGCCCCGCCAGCTGATGACATGCGGGAACAAGTCCCCGTAGAACGTCGAGTCAGTGGCGAGCACGGTATGCAGATCGAGCACGTTCTTCGTGGTGATCAGCTGATCCAGCCGGACCGGCCGGGGCGGTATCTCGGCCCACTCGCGTCCGGTCCGGGCATGGTCGGGATAGGGGCGTCCGTTCCCGACCTGCTTGAAGACCACAGCCCGAGTTTAAAGGAGCACTGCGCGTGTTGCCCGCCCTGCGACGGGCCAGCTGGCTCCTCGCATTCGGCGGCACCTCTGTGCGCCGACGACAGGTTGCTGGCGTGCTCACACCCCGGCTGTCGATAAGCTTGCCCGCGGAGGATTCGCCTAGTGGCCTAGGGCGCACGCTTGGAAAGCGTGTTGGGGGCAACCCCTCGCGAGTTCGAATCTCGCATCCTCCGCCAGCGTAACCAGGCACAACGTCAGAACGGCCTCACCGGGCAGCGGGCAATTCGGCTGTCTGGTCTCAGTTGCTTGTCTGGAGCAGGCCAGATTCAGCGCCGCCGATGCCCGTTGTGTCCCATCCCCAGCTCGTCGACGTCCTCGGGGATCGATCGCGACGCCCTCCCGCGCCCTTGGGTCCAACGAAGACAAGACCGGCGGCCGGTTACTGCACGGCCCGCTTCACGTGCACGAGATCGCGGTTGAGTACCTCGAACCCCACGCTGTAGTACAGGTTCCGTGCGGCCGGCCGCTTCGGTGCCCCCACGCAGGCAACGGTCACCTCCGTTGCCCCGGCATCCCGGACAACATGCATCCCGTGCAGCAGCAGTGCGCGCCCGAGACCGCGGCGCCGGAAGTCCGGATCAGTCCCGACCGGTTCGAACTCGGCGCTCCGGTTCATCTCGTCGAACCACAGCACCGCGGTCGAGGCCATGGCCCCGCCGGGCGCTACCAGCAGGACGTGAAGGTCGGCGCGGTAGCCGGGCGTCACCAGGACGTCCTGGTAGGCGCGGGCATCAAAGGCGGACGGGTGCCACGCGGCGACGTGCGCCTGCACGGCCGCCTCCGGGCCGGCCTGCGCGGCCGTCGTGAAGCGGAAACCTTCCGGGATCTGCGGCTTCTCGATCTCCTCCAGGGTCCGGCGGTTGTACTGGTGCCAGTCGCCGTCGTCGCCGTTGGTCTCCTCGTCCATCACGTAGCCGCTGACGGACAGCCGGGAGATGGCGTCGGTGTCGGGCGACGGCGGAGTGACCCAGCGGTCGAGCGCGTCCGGCGTGACATTCTCGAACCAGGCCAGGATCTCGCCGAAGACCTCCGGGTGATCCGGATGGTACTGATAGGCCAGCGAGGACTTCCTGAACTCGGTTACCGATCCGTCTGTGCGCACGACCCGGCGCGGAAGGTAAGCCCACCCCCACCCGATCAGCTCCCCGCCGTAGTAGACAAGGCGCCTCCGCCAGGTGTCGCCGGCGGCGGCCAGGCCCTGACCCCAGCTCCAGGCCAGCTCGCCGAAGGTAGCTTCGCCGCCCAGCAGTTCCGGCTGCAGCGTGGTGACCCGCTGCGCCAGCCCTTGCATTTCCCGGAGGTCACCGGTCGTGAAGTTATCAGGCGCGCCCACCCAGACACCGTGGCGAAGATTTGCGCGGGTGTCGAACGGTTTTCCGGCCAGCGCCAGCTCCCAGCCTGCCGCAAGTTCGGCCACTTCCCCTGGCCCGCACACCAGCTCACCGGCAACGCCCAGCTACTCCCGGCCGAGTCCCCGCCGGGCCGGGTGGCCTGCGCTGAAGTCCTGCCCATCCGGCCTGGTGCGGGTGGCCAGGAGGAAGCTAGACCAGCTAAACCAGGCCGTGACCTCAGGGGATCTGCGGGCGCCGCCGAGCAACCACCTGGAGAAGCTGAAAGGCGAGCGGGAGGGACAGTACTCGATCCGGATCAACGATCAGTGGCGGGTGTGCTTCCGCTGGACCGAGTCGGGTGCCGAGGACGTCGAGGTCGCGGACTATCACTGAAAGGAGATGACGGGGATGGCTCAGGTAAGGATCCCTGCTGAGCGGCCGCCGACTCCGCCAGGCGAGATGCTGCTGGAGGAGTTCATCAGGCCGCTGGGCATGACGCAGGCGGAGCTGGCCGATCGCATCGGGGTCTCATACGTGCGGCTGAACGAGATCGTAAACGGCAGGCGCGGCATCACTCCCTCGACGGCGTTGCGGCTGGCGAAGGCTCTCGGTACCAGCCCGCAATTCTGGCTCAATGGCCAGCTAGCACTCGACCTGTACCGGGCATCTCACGATGAGGACGAACTCCGGCAGCTAGAGCTGATCGAGCCTGTGTCGCAGTGAGTTCCTAGCTGTCGCTGTACGCGGGGTTGCGCGGGTCCGGCTTCCGGGGCATCTGCAGCTGCCCCGGCAGCGTCTGTTCGCCGGCCGAGAGCGGGCGTCAGGCCTGCTGACTGGTAGCTTCGGCGGCCTGGGCGATGAGGCTGGCGACGACGCTGGGCTGGGACACGTAGATGGCGTGGCTGCCAGCGTGCTCGGCGACGGTCGATCCGGCGCGCTCGGACATGGAGCGCTGCGCCGGCGGTGGGATCATCCGGTCGCTGGTGGCGACGAGATACCAGCTCGGCTTGATCCGCCACGCCGCCTCAGTGATTGCTCCGCCGAGCGCATCCACACCCCACGGAACCTGGGAGTCGGCCATGAACTGTGCCTGCTCGCGCGACAGATCGCCGGCGAACGCGTCGTGAAACTTCTCCCGGTCCAGGAACAGGAACCCGTCCTTAGGCGCCAGGATGGGTGGCTGTGGTCCGTCGGCCGGGAATCCGGCAATGAGCGTGTTGACAGATTCGCCCTTGTCGGGCGCGAATGCCGTGATGTAGACCAGAGCCGCAACCTTCTCGTGCAGGCCGGCCTCGGTGATCACAGCACCGCCGTAAGAGTGGCCGACCAGGACGACCGGACCGTCCTGCTCATCGATGAGGCGGCGGGTTACCGCCGCGTCGTCGTCCAGTGCAAGAGTTGGGTTCTGCGCCACGGCGACGTGGTAGCCGTCCTTAACCAGCAGGTCATGCACTCCCTGCCAGCCGGATCCGTCAACGAACCCGCCGTGCACCAGGACAACGTTCTTTGCGCTCACGATGATCTCCCTTCGACTGGTAACCGAACACGCCAGTCACGTTACGCAGGCGCAGAGCTCATCGATTCGATCAAATGACGTAGATCAAGCCCGCTAGGGCCGCTCCGGCGGCTGGTCGGCGAGTGCATCGCGCAGCGCGGCCCGAGTGGTGACGCCTAGTTTGGGAAACAGCTGATGCAGGTGGGTCGACACCGTCCGCGGAGAAAGGTAGAGGCGCTCACCAATCTGCTTGTTGGTCAGCCCGGTCGCGGCAAGCTCGGCGATCTGCCGTTGCTGCGGCGTCAGCGAGGCTGGGCCCAGTGCGGTTGCCTGGCCGACAGCCAGGCCTGTTGCCCGCATCTCGTTACTGGCTCGCGTAGCCCACGGGCGGGCGCCCAGCCGGGTGAAGGTCTCCTGGGCAGTAACCAGATGGGCGCGCGCTTCGGTGGTCGCCTTCATGCGGCGCAGTCGCTCTCCGTAGGAGAGGTGGATCCGGGCAAGGTCGAACGGCCAGCGGTCCGCGCCGGGGATGGCAAGGGCGGCGTCGAAGAGATCGCGGCATGCGTGGTCAGTCGCGGCCATAGCGGCAGCGCCCCGGGCGATCAGCCCGAGCCGTGGTGAGAGTCCGGCGACACCTGCAGCGGCCACGGCGGTGACATGCGCTTGCGCCTCGGCCGTGCGTCCAGTCCGGGAAGCAGCTTCGACGAGGTCCATGATGAGCCACAGCGCGTGCGGTACAAAAGGTGCCAGGGTGCCCGCGGGGCTGACCGCAGAGGCGTGCTTAAACGCAGCCTCGAAGTCGGCGCGGCCAAGCGCGGCAAGCGTGAGAGCGTGCGAGGCATACAAGTGCACTACCCGGACTCCGCGCGGTGCTGACCAGGCGATCATCTGGTCGGCTAGCGAGGAGACGGTGTCGTCATCGCCGCGGGCGGCGGCCAGCAGCGCCCGGAGGAAGATCCCGGGCCAGGCGAGCAGCGGGTAGCCGTGCGTCTCGCACAGCATCAGCCCTTCTTCGATCACGTCGTCGGCCTGCTCCCACTGACCGGTGAAGTACGCGTCGTTGGCCACCAGGAACAAGGCGTCGATTGCCGAGGTGATCGCGCCTCCCTCTCGCCCGTCTGCCACGACTCGCCACAATGCGGCCCGGCACGCCGCCAGCCTGTCGAGATAGGAGCCGGCAATGCCGGTCCGGACGATGCGGGCCGGTATCGTCTCCTCGCTCAGCGCCGCAACGGCCGCATCGAGCCGGTCCAGTACTGTCGCCGCGCGGCGAGCCGGGTCCGAGAATGTCTGACTGAGGATGGCCAGCAGCTCCGGCGCCTGAGGCTCTAGCCTGCTCACCGCTGCGTCGAATGGTTCCCACATGTCCGCGCGGCCGCTGAAGAAGCACACAAGGAGCAGCGTGTACAGGCCCTCGATCAGTGGCTTGATGTGCGCATTCCGGTTGTCGGCCAAATTCTCGATCGCATGGACCATAAGGCGGTGCGCGGTGTCGACGTCGCCGTCGGCGTTCAGCACGTGGTAGGAGCCAGCCACGGCGGCGGCGAGCGTTCCGCCTTCCCTCGGGTCCGCCTGTTTCGCGGACCTGAGCAGGCGGGGGGCATCACGGAGATCGCCGGTGACGATGGAGCCGAGATAGGCAGCCTCAGCGAGGCGGCTTGCCCGGTCAATGCCGCCCGGGCTCAGTTCGGCGGCGCGCAACAGCTCGCTGACTGCACCCACTCCGCGGCCGCGGCGCAGGTTTGCATGGGCCATCCCCTGCAACAAAGCGGCAAGCTGCTCATCGGGCTCGACGGCTGCCTCGGCCAGATGCCAGGTACGACGTTCCGGCTGCGCGGCAAGCCGGTCGGCCAGGACCCGGTGGGCCTGCCGACGTTGCTCGGCAGTCGCCATTTCGACCACAGCGGACCGGATGAGCGGATGGCGGAATACGACCCTGCCAGCCGATGAGGCAACGCGTACCAGGCCCGCTCTCTCCGCCGGCGACAGGTCCGCGATGTCCTGTGCCGCCGACCGCGGATCGCGCAGCAGGCGCAGGTCCGCAGTTCCGCTCAGAGCTGCAAGAAGCAGAAGATCGAATGTCGCTGCAGGCAGGTGCCTGATTCGTGCGGCAAATACGGTCTCGAGGCGCCGACTCAGCGGGAGTACCTGCGGCATCACGCCTGCAGCAGTCTGGCTGATGTCACCCAGAGCCACCGGCAGCTCGAGGAGTGCCAGCGGATTCCCCTGCGCATCGTCTAGCAGACGTTGGCGAACTCGCGGAGCCATCGCAGGGAACCGCGCCTGAAGCAGGGCCGCGGACGCTGAGCGGTCCAGCGGCCCGAGTTCGTACCGCAGAAGGCCGCCTCCCTCGAAGAAGCTCCCTTCCTCCGGCCTCGACGCGGCAAGCAACCCGATACGGCTGCCAGCCACCCGGCGGGCCACGAATCCGAGGACCACGGCGCTTGCCCGGTCCAGCCAGGGCACGTCATCAACAATCACGAGCACAGGGGTCGCGGCGGCCGCGTGGCGAATCAGTGCCAGTGCCGCGTTCGCTATCAGGAGCTGGCTGGGCAGCGAGCCCTCGCCGAGGCCCAGGGCCACGGTCAGCGCCATCGAGTGGGCAGCGTCAAGTTCAGAAAGCGAGCCAAGAAGCGGCTGCAGGAGCTGATTCAGCCCGGCAAAACTGACATCCGCCTCGAACTGCGCCCCGACCGCTGGCAGCACTCTTATACCCGCAGCCCGCGCACGACCGGCCGCAACTCCCAACAGCGCTGTCTTGCCTACCCCCGCTTCCCCCTCGATCAGCAGGGTGCCGCCTTTGGCAGCGGCCTGGTCTACGAACGCGGCGATGAACTCCGCCTCGATGTCACGACCGACAAGCGAGCCGTCGGATCCTGCAGCACGGGAAGAGGCGCTATCACTCACGCGATACCTCCCCTTCCTGATCAGCGGTCGCACCTGCACCAATCAAGCGGCGGCCGACTCCGACGTCCGGGCCGAGCCGAGCAAGGTGGCCGGCCAGGTCGTCAGCCGCGGCGTGAAGTGCCTTGTCGGTCATCGGGCCGAGGGCGTCGAAAATGAACAGCGCCGTGGTGCTGTCCTCGCTGAGCCGCGTGCGGCGTCCCTGCCGCCAGTTCCAGCGCCGGCAGGTCACGTCGGCGTCGTCGCACCAGACCACCTCGCCAGGGTCGGGACGCTCAATCACTGGGATGCCGTCGGCCACGGTGTCGAAAGTCTCCTCGCCGGTCGCGCGGACCAGCCGCGGCGCACCTATATAGCGGGTCAGATCTTCTCCGCCCAGCGGGATCTGGTGCAGCACCGAGACCGCGTTATAGATGTCGGTGAGACGGTTGACTCGGGGCAGCCCGGACGCCGCACGTCGCAGCAGCGCCTCCAGGCTGTTGCGGGTCCGCTGCGGCTTGGCTCCGAACGCCCGGTAGGCCTCCCGCCACGCGGCCACGTGCGGGAATCCCTCCGCGGGCCCGTCACGCAGCATCCCGCGGGCCTTCGTCTCGGCCTCCACGAGCAGGGCCTCGCTTGACTGGTCACTCGGGCCGGGGACTATCCCGTCGACGGCCATCAGCACGACTCGGTAGTCGGGACGCAGCGCAAACACCGCTGCCTCGACGTGGCTGCCGGCCAGGAACTTCTGGAGCAGATCGCGCTCAGGCATCGGCCACTTCCGACCGGGATCCCGACCCGACTCCCGGCTCGAACACGGCCAGGCAGAACCTCGCTGGCTGCATCCCCGCGCTGGCATACGAATGCGCGACGTCGCCGGGGAACGTGACCGCGTCCCCGGCGTCAAGTGTGATCGACTGGTCTGCAACCTCGATCGTGATCGTGCCCTGCTGGACCTGCACCAGCTCCTTCGTGCCCGGAGCGTGCGCCCCGCTCACATAGTGGTCGCCAGCGGCCAGAGTCCAGTCCCACAGCTCAACAACATCCGGTGGTTCCGTGCCGGCCACCAGCACCCCGCGTCCGCCGGCCTGGCTACTCCACAAGGTCGCGCCATCACCATTGCGGATTACCTTGACCGGTTTGAGTTGTGGTGGCTCGACCAGCGCTGGCAGCCCGATCCCGAGCGCGTCGCTGATCCTGAGCAATGTCCCCACACTCGGGTTCACAGCGCCTTGCTCGACGCTGACTACCATGCGCCGGCTGACGCCGGCAGACTCTGCCAGACGGTCGAGCGTCCAGCGTCGCGACTGCCGCTCCCGCCGGACCCGGTGGCCGATCGCCTCGGCCAGGGCCAGCGTGCCCGCATCCATGAGTGCACGATACTGCACGTCAGGTGCACTCAAACTACGCGGACTGGTTGGCCAGGCAGCACGCACGGAGCTGCGATCTTCATCGCATCTCCATGGCTCGCGCACTGCGCTTTCACGACGTCTGACTACGAGTACGGCAGGGCCTTACTAGCAGGCCGCGACGTTCCCCGAGGTGATCGCGATGTTTTATGGTCAGCGCCCGCGCCAGCACAATCTGCCGTCTGACGGCCCGCCGGTGCGATCTCGCCGCCGGCTTGCCGCGGCCGCGGCGGCCTTAATGACCGCCGCGACAATTGCCGCTGCAGCGCCTGCCTTCGTATCGCCGGCGTCCGCCGCCAGCGCCGCCGCGTCCGCCGTTACCGAAGCATCGACTGCTGCCGCGAAGCTGCAGCCGTGGCCAATCCTCAAGGAGGGCCGCAACAGCCTGTGGCCGCCCGTCACGATCCGGTCGCTGCAGTACCTGCTGAAGGCGCATGGCGCCACGCTGGCAGTCGATGGCCGTTTCGGGTCCAAGACCAAGGCAGCAGTAATTGCCTTCCAGCGCGCACACAAGCTCCCGACCAGCGGCGTCGTCAGGGCCCAAACGTGGAGGGCGTTGGTCGTTACGGTGAAGCGAGGCAGCACTGGGCCGGCTGTGCGTGCGGTGCAGGACCAGATCAATTTCCGGAACAACAAGAACGGGCACACGCTGACCGTTGATGGCGTGTTCGGCCGGAAGACCGAGGCCGCAGTCCGTGCGTTCCAGCGGGCGATGTCAGCACAGGTTCCCGGGTTCGTGGTGGACGGCATTGCCGGGAAGCAGACGTGGCAAGCGCTGGTGACGGAGGCCCTGTCTGGCTGACCCCAGTTCAGTCAGACAGGGCAAACGCGTCGTCAGCGGTGGGGACGGTACGCCAGCTCGAGGATGCCGTTGCCGAAGGCGGTGCTGGACACTAGCTCAAGCTGGCGCTGCGTGGCAGAACGGGACGCCTCCGTCATCTCACTGGCTGCGAAGCCAGGTACTTTGCAAGGCCATCGAGCATCTCGGCAGTGCCCTCGCTCCGCAGTTGCGAAGCGCCGGGCCCGTCGAT
>DASXIA010000540.1:0-4545 GCA_036488155.1 Streptosporangiaceae bacterium
CCGGCCATGCCGTTGCGGATGCGGCGCAGCAGCGGTTCGATCCTTGAGGTGCCGAGGATCGAGTAGTCCACGTTGTAGCCGTTGGCCGGGGTCAAATCCTGGTAGTTCTTGGTAGCCGCCTGCTCGTAGCTGTCGCTGAAGACGATGAACTCGAGCTCGGTCCCGGCCAGCGCGACCATGTCACGCTCAGCCAGTCTGGATACCTGGCGGCGCAGAATCTGCCTCGGCGACTCGAGCACCGGTGTGCCGTCGAGCCAGGCAAGGTCGGCGAGCACGAGAGCGGTCGCGGGATGCCAGGGAATCCGGCGCAGCGTGTCCATGTCCGGTCGCATGACGAAGTCGCCGTAACCGCGCTCCCAGGAGGAGATCTGGTAGCCGTCGACAGTGTTCATGTCGACATCGACGGCAAGCAGGTAGTTGCAGCCCTCGGAGAACTCGTGCGCGACCTCGGCCAGGAAGAACTCGGCGGATAGCCGTTTGCCTTGTAGTCGGCCCTGCATGTCGGTCAGCGCGAGTATCACGGTGTCGATCTCGCCGGATGCGACGAGCCCGCGTAGCTCGTCCAGGGAGAGCATCCCCGGACGAGCCGCGCGCGGAAGCTGGTCAGTCATGGTCAGGCCGACAGCTCTTGCTCGATGGCCGCGAGTTCCTCGGCCGAGCCCTGGACCTTCGGCCCGGTGAACCAATTCCGTGCCGAAACCAGCCAGTAGATTCCGGCTAAGCCCAGCACGACCGCGACCGCCACGACGGTGTAGTTGAAGTTCCCCACCGTGATCGGGCTGACCGTCGGCAGCATGAACAGGACCGTGATGATTACCACCCAGGTGACCGCGATGATGCCGACCACATAACTCCACCTGCCGAGGTGCCAGGGACCGCGCTGGAAGCTTTCGCCCTGGCGGAGCCGCAGGAAGGTCGGCAGCACGTAGGCGATGTAGAGGCCGATGACCGCGATGGAGGTCACGGCGGCGTACGCCGTCGGGTTCCACAGGTAGGGCAGGCCGAGGACCAATGCGAAGCCGGCCGCCAGCCAGATGGCGTTGGTAGGCGTCCTGGTCCGCTTGTTGACCCGGTGCCAGAGGTTTGATCCTGGCACGGCGCCGTCACGGGAGAATGCGTAGATCATCCGTGAGTTCGCGGTGACCGATGACATGCCGCAGAACAGCTGGGCAAAGATGACGATGAGCAGCAGCAGCTTGCCGCCCGTCCCGCCGAGCGCGTCGACGAAGATCTGCGCCGGGGCTACGGTCGCGCCCACTTCGCCGGTGTAGTTCTGGATCGCGAACGTGACGCCGATCAGCAGGATCCAGCCGGCGAACAGCGAGACGATGATCGACATGACGATGCCACGCGGGCCGCTGCGAGCTGCGTTGTGCGTCTCCTCGGTCATGTGCGCAGAGGCGTCGTAGCCGGTGAAGGTGTACTGAGCCAGCAGCAGGCCGATCAGCGCGACGTACAGCGTGCTGTGCCAGCCGGTGTTGTTGACGAAGTGCGTGAATACGAAGCTGGCGGTCTGGTGGTGCGAGGGCGCGAACGTCAGCGCGCCGACGATGATCAGGACACCCAGGATGTGCCACCAGACACTGATGTCGTTGAGCAGCGACACGAGCTTGATGCCGAACTGGTTCAGCAGGCCGTGCACGAGCAGCACGATCGCGAATATGAGGATGGTCTCCCAGTGCGCCAGGCCGAGGCCGAACTGGATATTCAGGAAGGCGTTGATGAAGAAGGCGGCGCCGAAGTCGATGCCCGCGGTCACCGCGACCTGGCCCAGGAAGTTGAACCACCCGGTGAACCAGGACCAGGCCGCGCCGTTTTTCCTGGCGAGCTTGGCTGACCAGTAGTACAGGCCGCCTGCCGTCGGGAAGCTGGAACATACCTCGGCCATGGACAGGCCGACGAACAACGTCATGATGCCGACGATGGGCCAGCCCCAGACGATCTCCGACGGGCCGCCGGTGTTCATTCCGTAGCTGTACAGGGTCAGGCAGCCGGACAGGATCGAGATGATCGTGAACGAGACTGCGAAGTTGGAGAACCCCGACATCCGGCGGCGCAGCTCCTGCGCGTAGCCCAGTTGATGCAGGGTCTCCTCGTCGCTTGTGAGCGCTTGTTCGTTGACTGCCACGCCATGCTCCTTGGTACGTGACCTGCGGGATGCGATGCTGGGGGCGCGCCGTCGGTGGCTGCGCTCAGGGGGCCGTTGGGGGCCAGACCTAAATGGTCTGTTATCAGACCAATAATGGGAAGGTCTGAGGCGTTGTCAAGACCTTGGGGAACATTCGCCTCTCGAATCACTGCGGCCAGCCGGTTCAGATGCCTCGGTGGGGCGCCTAAAGTCTGGGTGGGTGTTCCCTGCGAGGGCGGAGGGTGCGTTCGGTGAGTGTTGGGGCTGAGGTGCCGCCCGGACAGCGGGAAGCCGGGAGCGGCGAGCTGACTGCGCTGCTGCGCCCGGTGCGGCAAGGCAACGCGTTCGAGGAAACGGTCGAGCGGCTGCTAAGCATCATCAAGCTCGGCGTGGTGGGGCCGGGGGAGCGGTTCCCGGCCGAGCGGGAGCTCGCGGCTCAGATGGGCATCAGCCGCCTGACGCTGCGCGAGGCCATCCGCGAACTGCAAGACGCCGGCTATGTCTGCTCCCGGCGCGGTCGTAGCGGTGGCACGTTCGTGACCTACACGCGGCCAGACCCGGACTCCGCCGAACTGCGCCGGCTCGCCACCGAGGACCCAGGCAAGCTCACCGATGCGCTGACGTTCCGGCTGGCTGTCGAATCCGGTGCGGCTGAGGCCCTGGCTACCCAGTTCGTTGCGGAACCCGACGCCCGGGTCCGGGCGACTCTGCTGGCCAGGCTCGCCGACGTGAACGCGGCCGGCCCGCAGGACTACCGGCGGCTGGACACCCTGTTCCACCTGGGCGTGGCAGAGCTGACCGGCTCCAGCCTGCTCGCGGCCGCTTGTGCCGACGCGCGGATGCGGCTCAACGACCTGCTGAACGCGATCCCGGTGCTGCAGCGCAACATCGACCACACTGCGAGGCAGCACGAGGCGATCGTCCAGGCCATCCTTGATGGCGATCCGGTACGGGCCAGGACCGCAGTGGCCGAGCACCTGGCCGGAACGGCGGCCCTGCTGCGCGGCTTCCTCGGCTAGGTCATAGCTGTCTTCGACCTCACGCGCCGACTGGGGCGGGATGGGTGCTGCCGCTGGTCTGGCTGGTCGTGGACGGCCTTGTGCGCTCGGCCCACCGGGCGATAGCGGGAGCGGTGAGTCCGAGGCCGGCGAAGAACGCGCCCAGCCCGGCCCAGCCGACCGTGCCGAATGTCAGGCACAGACCGATCATGAATACCGGGGCGGCTGCAGCGCCCGCGCCTATGCCCAAGCCCGCCAGGCCCTGGTACTGACCCTGCGCGTGCGCCGGCGCCAAGCCGAAGTCCAGGGCGAACGTGGCCGACGCGTGGTTCAGTTCGCCGACAGTGTGAACGGTGATCGCGCCGGCGATCAGCAGGAGTGCCGCCCAGCCGGGCAGGCCTGCGGCGAAGCCGATCGCGCAGCAGCTGACCAGGAACATCAGCCCGGCGCGCCGTAGCGCCGATCCGCCTTGGCGGATCGTCGTTACGTTCCGTCCCACCCGGATCTGGCACGTGGTCACGATGAGCGTGTTGAGCAGCAGGAGAGCGCCAACACTCCACCTCGGTGCGGTGGTGCGGCTGACGATCCACAGCGGCAGCGGAAGCAGCATGACGAAGTACTGCATGCTCATCAGCGCGTTGTGCGCCGCGTATGCGACGAACGCCCGGTCGGTCAGCGCAACCCAGCGTGGATTGTCGTGGGGGGCGCGCAGCGGCGCGTACTTCGGCAGTCGGCCGCTGATCAGCCAGGCGAGGAAAAAGGTCAGCGCGTTCCCGGCGATCAGCGCGCGGTAGGCGTTCGGAGTGCCGATCTGCACCGCGACCGCGCAGCCAACCACACCGAGCGAGATTCCAACGTTCGAGATGGCATAGGTCGCGGAGCGGAAGACGGTGGCATTCTCGCCGCCCACGCGCCGCAACAGCGCCCCGTCAGCCGCCTGGTTCGCGTTCATGGCGAGCATGTCGATCGTGGAAACGGCCACGAAGGCGGCGAAGTCGCGGATGAACAGATAGCCGAGCGTGCTGAGGAACTGCACAAACAAGGTCAGCCGGACAATCGTGCGCGGACCGTGCCGGTCGGCGAGGTCGCCAACCGGACCTCCGGAGACGAGCCCGATCAGGCCCGATATCGTGAGGCCAAGTCCTACCTGGACGGTGCCCAGGTGCACCACGCGGGTGAAATACAGCGCCATCGACGTGATCACCAGGCCGAAGCCCAGCGTGTCCACCAGCGTCATCAGCCCGTACACTCTCTGGGCACCCGGCTCGGGAAGCAGCGAAATCCGCATGCCCCTATGACCGCGTTGCCGGGGCGAAAATCATCGCCCGGCAGCCAGTCAACGGCCGCCGGGCCGGACCGCGCCCCTGTCCGGTCGATTCGCGTACGGGATGAGGTCGGCAGCCCGTGACCCGACCGCCC
>DASXIA010000150.1:0-4759 GCA_036488155.1 Streptosporangiaceae bacterium
GGTCACGGCCCGGTTGATGCCGGCACCTGCCGGGACCTGGCCGCCCGGACCGGCGCGGCCGCCCGGTGGTGCCTGACCCTGACCGGCGGCGACGGCCGGGCCGTCGCGCACGCCTGCGCGTCCGCGCCGCCCCAGACTGGGACGGGGACCATTGTCTGGGCCGCCGGTGTCCGTGACAAGCTGCAGTTCCTGGAATCGGGCACGTGCGGGCATGCGCGCCGCACCAGCCGGTACCGGCCGCCGGTCAACCTGGTGCACTTGGTCCGGGTCCGGCAGCGGACCTGCTCATTCCCCGGTTGCCGTCGTCCGGCCCGGCGCGCGGACCTGGATCACACCGTGCCTTATGACCAGGGCGGGATGACGTGCGAATGCAACCTCGCGCCGCTGTGCAGACGGCATCACCAGGCAAAACAAGCTCACGGCTGGCACCTGACCCAAGACCAGCCCGACGTCATGACCTGGCGAACACCCAGCGGCCGCAGCTATATAGCGACACCAGAGCCCTATCCGGTGTAGCTGAGCCTTCGGGAGCGCACGCTAGATGATGCCGGCCGCGGCAAGCTCGTCAATCTCGTTGCTGTCGAGGCCGAGCAGGCCGGCGAAGACCTCCTGGTTGTGCTGACCGAGGCTGGGCCCCGCTGACCTGACGGCGCCCGGCGTTGCTGACAGCCGAGGGAACACGTTCTGCATCGGGAACTCGCCGTATTCCGGGTGCGCCAGCCGAATGATGGCCTCCCTGGCGCGGTAATGCGGGTCGGCCAGCATGTCGTCGGCGCGGTAGATCAGCCCGGCCGGTATGCCGCTATCGTGCAGCAGTTCGAGCAGCGGACCGGACTCCAGGCCGCTAGTCCAGTCGGTGATGAGCGCGTCGAGCTCCGCCGCGTGCTGGCCGCGCGCACCATGGCTGCAGAACCGGTCGTCGTCGGCGAGTTCGGGCTGTTTCATGACAGCTGCGAGCCGGCGAAACACTGAGTCCTGGTTCGCCGCGATGAGAATAGGTCCGTCCAGCGTCTCGTACACGTTGCTCGGCGCCACGTTCAGGAGCGTCGGGCCGCTTCGCTCGCGCTGGTACCCGGCGATCTCCCAGTCGGGGATGAGGGACTCCATCAGCGCGAAGACTGCCTCGTACAGGGCGGCGTCCACCACCTGGCCGCGGCCGGTGCGCTGGCGAGCGTGGAGGGCAGTGAGCGTTCCGAGTGCGGCGAACGTGCCGGCCAGCTCATCCCCGAGGGAGATCCCGGTGCGCGATGGCGGTGCGTCCGGATCGCCAGTCACGTACCGGAGGCCGCCCATCGCCTCGCCGATCGATCCGAACCCGGCCCGTCCGGCATACGGGCCAGACTGGCCGTAGCCGGTGACCCTGGTAATGACGAGTCCGGGGTTGTCGGCCCACAGCTGTGCCGGGCTCAGGCCCCAGTGCTCGAGCGTGCCCGGCCGGAAGTTCTCGAGCAGCACGTCCGCACGCCGGATCAGCTGACGGGCAAGGGCCTGGCCGGCCTGCTGGCGCAGGTCGATGGTGACGGACTTCTTGTTCCTGGCCAGGATTGGCCACCACAGGGACTGGCCATGTGGCTTCTCCCGGCCCCATTCCCGCATCGGGTCTCCGGTGCCCGGTGGCTCGATCTTGATGACCTCGGCACCGAAGTCGCCGAGCAGCTGTCCGCAGAAGGGGCCTGCCAGCAGCTGTCCCATCTCGACAACGCGAACATCATCGAGCGGAAGCTCCGTCATCGACAGCCTCCCTGCCTGAATAAGCTCAGGCCAGGCTAGCGCCCGGCCGGGTATCGGACCAGATGGGCGATACGCGGGGACCGGCGGTCGATCCGCCAACTCAGTACAGGGAACTCAGCCGGTGGTACAGCTGCCGCTCGCAGCCACCCGCCGCTGGTCACCTGCAGTCCGTGCGGCGTTGCCGAAGCGGCGCAGCCGGACGCTGCTGGCCACCACAAAAGCCGATGACGCTGCCATCGCGGCCCCGGCGATGAGCGGGTTCAGCAGCCCGGCGGCGGCCAGCGGAATCGCCGCGACGTTGTAACCGAACGCCCAGGCCAGGTTACGGCGGATCGCTGTCAGGGTCGCCCTGGCCAGGCTGATAGCCTCCGGCACGACGCGCAGGTCATCGCGCAGCAAGATCAGGTCGGCGGCGCTAATGGCCACGTCGGTGCCTGAGCTCAGCGCCAGGCCTAGGTCCGCGCTGGCGAGCGCGGGCGCGTCGTTAATTCCGTCGCCGGCCATCGCTACCCGCCGGCCCTGCGCTCGCAGGTCCGCGACGACTTGAGCCTTGTCCGCGGGCAGCGCCCCGGCGATCACCTCATCCAGTCCGGCTTCGGCCGCGATCGCCCGCGCGACGACTTCATTGTCGCCGGTCAGCAGCACGGTGCGCAGGCCGAGCCGTCGCAGCTGCTCGACCGCCGCGGGCGCCGACGGCTTGAGGGCGTCGGCGACCGCAACGGCGCCGCGGACTTGGCCGTCCCAGCCGGCCAGCACAACCGTGCGGCCTGCTGCGGCCCACTCCGCGCACCGGCTGGCCAGGTCCGCCGGGATAGTAAGGCCGCGGTCGCGGAGCAGCTGCTGCCGCCCTGCGATCACCTCGGTACCGTCAACCGCGCCGCGGACCCCCAAACCAGGCAGCGCCTCGAAGTCAGCCGCGCGCGGAAGCCGGCCCAGCTCGGCGCGGGCGAACGCGCTCACGGCCGCGGCCACCGGATGGCCGGACGCGTCCTCGACCGCGCCAAGATTCCGCAGCAGAATCTCCCGCTTGACTCCAGGCGCGGCCTCCATGCCAGTCACGGACATGACGCCTGAGGTGATGGTGCCGGTCTTGTCCAAGAGCACGGTGTCCACACTGCGGGAAGCTTCCAGGGCCTGATACCCCTTGATGAAGATGCCCAGCTGCGCGCCCCGGCCGCACGCGACGACCAGCGCGGCCGGTGTCGCCAGCCCCAGCGCGCACGGGCACGCGATGATCAGCACCGCCAGGCCCGCGCTCAGGGCCCGTTCGGTCGGCGCACCCGCCGCCAGCCAGCCAGCCAGTGTCAGCATCGCGGCCACGAGCACCGCCGGAACGAAGACCCCGCAGATCCGGTCGGCGAGCCGCTGCACAGCTGACTTGTCCGTCTGCGCACGCTCCACCAGCGCGATCAGGTGCGCCAGCTGGGTATCACCGCCGGTCCGGCTGGCGACGATGACCAGCCGGCCGCTCACCACCACGGTGCCGGCCGCCACCCGCGCGCCCGCGGCGGCATCGGCGGGCACCGACTCTCCGGTCATCATGCTGGTATCGACCGCCGACTCACCGAACTCCACGACGCCGTCGGCGGCGACCACCTCCCCCGGCCGGACCACGAACCGGTCACCAGGGCGCAGCTGCCCGACCGGGACCTGGCGCTCGGTACCGTCGGCGTCCAGCAGCCGGGCGTCCCTCGCCCCGGCCGCGGCCAGCGCCCGCATCGCATCGCCGGCGTCGCGGCGGGCCCTCGCTTCATACAACCGGCCCGCCAGCAGAAATGTCGTCACCGACCCGGCGACCTCCAGGTAAATCCCGCCGCCAGAAGCGTGAATGAGCAGCTGCTGCGGGCTCACCCGCGCCTGACCGGCGTCCAGGACGAACATCGCGTATGCCGACCAGCCGCAGGCCGCGACGATGCCGAGCGACACCAGGGTGTCCATCGTGGTGAAGCCGCGCCGGGCTGCCTTCAGCGCCGCAGCGTGGAAGGGCCATGCTGCCCACCCCGCCACCGGCACGGCCAGCGCCACCAGGACCCACTGCCAGCCAGGGAACCGGAAGGAGGGGAACAGCGACAACTGCACCGACAGGTCGCTCAGCGGGACGAAGAACACCAGGGCCACGATCAGACGCCGCCGCAGATACGCGACCCTGACCGCATCGCCGGCCCCGTCTGCAGGCTCCGGGCCCGCGACCTCAGCGGGCCGCGCTGGCTCGGCGCTATAGCCGGCCAGCTCGACCGCCCGGATCAGCCGCTCAATATCCACCGACGGGGGCGCGGCCACCTTGGCCCTCTCGGTCGCCACATTAACGGAGGCGGTAACGTCCGGAATCTCGCCGAGTTTCTTCTCCACGCGGGCGGCGCATGCCGCACACGTCATGCCGCGGATCGAGAGCTCTACGTCTCTCAGTTCCGCCGCTGACGTCTTGCCCGTCACTGCAGCCGATGACATTCACCCCTGCTTTCCGCCTGGGCTGCTGAGCCCGAAGGATACGGCGGGTTGCGCGAGCTGATGCTCCCGAACCACCGGTTCGTCGCCCTTACCGGTGGCCCATTGTGGCATCCGATATGTGGTATGAGATAACTGCGCTATGAGGCCAAACTGGCCGCTAACGTTATCAATGCCTGGCCGGCATTGGGGAAAGCCCGAGCGGAGACCCAGTCATGGTCCACGTCAACAATTTCGCATACGGCGCACTGAACCCCGTGCTCGCCTACGTTGCGTCTTGCATTGGCTGCTTCCTCGGCCTCCGGTGCACGACGCGCGCCCGGGCGTCCCAGGGCAGGGCCCGGGCGTCCTGGCTTGTCATCGCCGCTCTGGCGATCGGGGTCATGGGGATCTGGGTGATGCACTTCATTGCCATGCTCGGATTCACCATCCCTGGCCAGTCAATCCGCTATAACGTGCCCGTCACGGTCCTGTCCATGCTGATCGCCATCGCGGTGGTGGGAGCCGGATTGTTCATCGTCGGGTACAGCAGGGGAGGAGCCAGGCCGCTGCTGCTCGGCGGCGTGGCCATTGGGTGCGGCGT
>DASXIA010000155.1:0-2489 GCA_036488155.1 Streptosporangiaceae bacterium
TCTTCGACGCAGTCGTCGAAGCGACCGAAGAGGCCGTGCTGAACAGCATGCTGACCGCGCCGACTGTGACCGGCCGTGACGGCAACACTTCGCCGGGCCTCGATGGCGGCCAGGTGCGCGATCTGCTCGTCGCGGCTGGCCGGATTTCCGCCTAGTGAGCTTCCCGGTGATCACCGCATCCGGGAAGATGCGCGCGGGTGAGGTGCGCGCAGACCTGTGACCTTGGCCGGACTCTACCGCTGCACGGCCCGGCGGGTCAGACTGTCAGCATCCCGAGAGGAAAGGTCCCGTGACTCAAATCGCGCGCTGCGCGGCTGCTACGGCAGCGGTAGCCTTCCTGGCCGGGTGTGCTGCACATCCAGTTGTCGGAACTCACGCGCAGGTGACCGACTCGACGGCCGCGACGCCGAAGCTGACGCTAGGGACCCGGTCCCTGTCGCCCGTGCCTAGTCGGGAGCCAACATCGACCGCTCTGACCCTGCCGTCGGCCTGGGTGGTGTACGGACACCAGCGAGCTGAGCGCCTGAGAGTCACCGTCACGCCCCGGTACCCATGGAACGAAACGCCCGGCGGGAAAGTCACCATCAAAGCCGGCCAGACCACCGTCTGCACCATCACCCTCGCCTCTGGCAAGGGCAGCTGCGCCCTGACCGCCAGGAAGCTCCCCGTCGGCACCCACACCCTGGCCGCCGTCTACCGCGGCTTCCGCTACTTCACCACCTCGACCTCGCCCGAGAAAACCCTGACGGTGGTGAAATAGCGGGTTGGTTCCCCAAAGCCAGTCTTCGCATGAGGGCCGCGACGCTTCATGGGTTTGTGCCATTTCTCCGTACGTTATGTCTGTTAAATGGTCACCAAACCTATGAAAGGCGTGAGGCTGAGTTGAAGGACCGGGCTGAACCGCCCCGAGCGCCGCGAGTTACCTCAATCCGAGAGTTGCACGGCTACCGGGACGTAGATGAGTACGCATGGATGCGCCATGACCCGGCAGGGCTGGCGGAGTACCTGGCCGATGAACGCGCGTATTACGACGGACAGACGCAGACTCTGGCGGCGCTGACCAGCGAGCTTTACGGCGAGGCAGTTGGCCGGACGCCGACTGCGGCGGACGACTCGGTGGGCTGGACCCTTCGCGGCTACCGCTACTGGCACCGGACGCCCGCTGGCGCCGAGAACCGCCAGCTACTTCGCGCACCGCTCGCAGGACCGGCCGCTGAGCAACTGCTCATCGACGAGAACGTCCTCGCGGCCGACTCCGGCTACGTGGACGTAGGCACCAGTGAGCCGAGCCCGGATGACCGGCTTCTTGCCTGGTCGGCCGACACCTCGGGCAGTGAGATCTACCAGCTCAGGTTCACCGAGATCGGCACCGGGCGGGTTCTGCCCGACCTGATCGAGCGCAGCTACCCTGGCGGCGCCTGGGCCGGCGACTCGGCGCACTTCTTCTATCTGGTACCCGATGAGCTCAACCGGCCGTATCAGGTCTGGCGCCACACCCTCGGCACTGCGGCCGAGACCGACGTGAAGGTCTACGAAGAGACCGACCAGCGGTTCGAGCTCACCCTGGAGGCCTCGCGAAGCGGCGGGCTGATCATCATCACGGCCGAATCCAGGGACACCACGGAGGTCTGGCTGATCCCTGCCAGCCGGCCGCTGAGCATGCCGGTCGTGGTTGAGCCTCGCCAGCGAGGTATCGAATACCGGGTCGACCACGCAGCCGATCCGGCCGGCGGCGACGGCGAACTGTGGATCGTCACTAACAGCGGTGCGGCAAACAGCGGTGCGGCAAACAGCAGTGCCGCAAACAGCAGTGCCGCAAACAGCAGTGCGGCTGAGTTCACCCTGATGCGCGCGCCGGTTGCGGCACCGGGTCAGGCCAACTGGACCCCGGCCGGCTGCCCGGCGACGGCGCCCGCGCGCTCCGACACCCGGCTGCTGCGATGCGACGCGCTGGCCGGTCATCTGCTGCTGACGCTGCGCCGCGACGGCGCGCCGCTGCTGGCGATCACCGGCCCCGGCAGTGATCACCAGTGGCGCCAGGTGACCGAGATCCGCCCGGCCATGACGGCGGGCACGATTGCCGTGCAGCACGCTGCCGATTACCAGGCTGGCTCGGTAGTAATCGTCGAGCAGTCACTGATCGAGCCGCCGCGCTGGTCGGCGCTTGACCTGGCGACGGGCGAGCGCAAAGAACTGAAGCGGGCCGAGGTGCCGGGCTACGACGCGGGGCGTTACCGCACCGAGCGGGTCAGCGCTCAGGCGGCCGATGGCACGCACGTGCCCGTTACGCTGGCTTACCGGTTTGATACTCCGCTGGACGGGACCGCCGCGTGCCTCCTGTACGGGTACGGCGCCTACGAGGCGTGCTGGGACCCCGAGTTCGACGCCAGCCTGGTGTCGGCGCTGGATCGGGGCATGGTTTATGCGATCGCGCACGTCCGCGGCGGTGGTGAGGGCGGCCGGCAATGGTGGCAGCAGGGCCGGCTGCG
>DASXIA010000195.1:0-3622 GCA_036488155.1 Streptosporangiaceae bacterium
GCCTTCTACGGCGACTGCCGCCACGAGGTCAAACCGGTCAGGACCGGGTACCGGGTCGCGTTTACCTGCAACCTGCTGCTGGACTGCGATCCGGTCGGCGAAGTTCCGGTCGAGCCGTCGGCCGAAGCCGCCCGGTACCTCACCGAGCACC
Organism: Streptosporangiaceae bacterium; assembly: GCA_036488155.1. Classification (GTDB taxonomy): domain Bacteria; phylum Actinomycetota; class Actinomycetes; order Streptosporangiales; family Streptosporangiaceae; genus JAJYUU01. Next base: position 152 of record DASXIA010000195.1, read on the forward strand.
TCACCACCAGGGTCTCCCGGTGGGAACGCGACGACCAGGAGCCGCCGAACCGGCTCGTCTACCTGCTGGACCACCAGTACACCCAGCGTGGGCTGAGCTGGGACCGGCTCAAGGGCGCCGACGCCGAACGGGCCGCGCTCTTGCGGGCCGCCGCCGACCATGCAGGGTGCGAGGCCGTACTCGCGCTCACCGAGATCAAGGAGACCTGGGACACTGAGCCGCGGTGGAAAGGCCGCGGCGTCGATCTCACCTACATCATCACCTCCGAGCTGACCTTGACCTGGTGGACCGGGGTGCCTGGCGGGGAGCCCATCTCGCTGTACGTACCGGATGAGCAGGTGTGTGCATCGACCCCGTCGGCAGACCTGAAGCCGTACGATTCCGAGTACACCGGGTACATGGGGAACTACGGCAACACGATGGACCGCTGGTACCGGCGAGCCGCGGTCGTCGTCTGGCCCCGGCAGCATGCCTTCGCGGCCCGGGCGGAGGCGTCGCCCGCGTGGGGGCTGACCGAGCTGAAAGCACGGCTGGACGCCGGGGACCTGGCAAACGCGCGAGCTGCCGCGAAGTCCGTCGCGCCGTTCTGGAAAGCACCCGGCCCTGAACTGCTGGAACCGGCGCTGCACACGGCCGCGGGGCTGGAGGATCCTGGCATCGCGCTCATGCTGCTGCGGCCATTCGCGGTGGAGTGGGTGAAGGCCGCGCACGCGGCAGGGCTGGCGGCGCTCGCCGCGCGGTACGGCCAGTCCTGGCACCAGAACCTCCTGGACGCCTGGTTCGGGTCGCGCAGCACGTGGCAGTACACCGGGGATGTGGGCCGCGAGGCCTGGGCCGGTGCGCTGCCCGAGCTCAGCGCGGCGCTGCGGGACGCCGGCGCGGCGGCCACCGCCGGGTGGCTGCTCGCCGCGTCGTGGGCCTGGCTAGACGACGACATCCGGCTCTGGCTCAGGTATCCGTCGCCGGCCACGCGGCGCAAGCAGCTCGCGGAACTGGGCAAGCCGCTCGCCGGGCTGCTGGCAGCCGCCGACGGGACAGCGCTGGCGAGCGAGATCGTGACGGTCCTGCGCGGACACGGCGACGACGTGCTCGCCTGCCTGCTGCCGATGCTGCGGGCGGCCGGGCCAGGACCCAGCGCGCCCCTCGAGGAGCTGGCACGGGACTGCGAACGGCGGCTCACCGCGATCACCGAACGCCCGGCCAGGGCCGGCGACGACTGGTCGGTCCCCTGGTCCGGCGGCTGCGGCTGCGAACTGTGCGGCACACTCGGCGAGTTCCTCGTCGGCGGCGAGCGCACACTGGAGTGGCCGCTGGCCGAGGCCCGCCGCAAACACGTCAAGGGAAAGATCAGCGTCGCCGAGCTGCCAGTCAAGCACGAGACCTGGAAATTCGGCAGCCCGCACACGCTGGTGCTGACCAAGACAGACGAGTTGTTCCGGCGCGAGGCCAAGGCACGACAAGACGCGGCAGCAAGCCTGGAATGGCTAGCAGGCGCATCAGGCCGTTAACCGCGCGCGCCCTTCAGCCGACGCGCTGCGGGGCAATAGGCCACGACCCGGTCGTGTTGCGGGGCGGGATGGGCACCAGGAGCCGCGCCGTTGCAGCCGCGCCCTGGCTATCCGCCCTGCTGGTCGTCGCCACAGGCCCGTACGCCGGGGAAGGCCTCGACTGCCCCGCACTGGACACGCTGCGCTATCAGGTCCGCAGGGGTGGTCGCGCCGCGGACCCTGCGGCGGTGGTCAGCTGGTCGCTGTCTGCTCAGCTTCGGCAGGCTCTTTTTGAACTCCTCAACCTCTACCTCAACCTCATGGTCAGCGGCCGGGTTGACCACGCACTCGACATGCACCGCCGAGGGGCGGCAGCGGTGATGACCGGCCCGCCACGCCGTCTTCACCTCCGTGACCACGCGGCGTAAGTTTCGCGTCGGCTCGCATATCCGGCCGCCCGCGCCGCTGGTAGCCGAAATTCCGGCCCTGCGACACACGGACTTTCTCGGTGACCAGGACGCGGACATCGTCATAGTTACGGCTACGGTCCTTGCGCTCCGACGCTGCCTGGGGTTTGCGGTGACAGTCCCGCGATTGGACTGGTGACTTCTTCCGTCTGCAGGAAGCTCTGCCGGTAGCTGCATGTGGCCTGAGAGCGCCGGGCGTGGTGTCTAGCTGCGGCGTCTCGTCGCTGGACGTGGCTGTTCGTCGCGCAGCGCCATTCTGCGTTGGCTGATAGTTTGGCTTTCATCGTTGCCTACGCTAACGAGCATGTTAGCGAAAACAGTGCTTTGAAAAGCGAAGCGATACTGGACGGAAACAGTGACCTCTTCCGTTCCGGGGAAGTGTCACTGGCCTGCGGCCGGATTGTCGCCTGAAAGCGCTGGGCGTGGCATCGAGCTGCGGCGTTTCGTCGCCGGACGTGGCTGTGCGTCGCTGAGTGTCGCTCAGACCCGCTCTGTGTCAGCGAAGCCCGGCCGGAAGCTCGTTGTCGCCTGAGAACGCCATATATGGCTCTGACCTGGGACGTTCGCGGCCTGACGTTGCTGTATATCGCCCAACGCCTGACTGCATTGGCTCTGGATTTGGCTCTTGAAACGCCGTGCGCAGGTCGCAGAACTGACAGCTCAAGATCCACGGTGAACGGCGGTTCGATTGTTCCGCCTCCCTGGCCGGGACGGGTCTGAACAGCCGTTGCACCTGCCGTCGGCAACTCGCCGTCCCGACCTGGTCATGGCAGTATCCCCACAACGGCACACGGCCGCGGAGACCGTCTGCCGACCAGCTTCGTCACCTGGTCTGACCTGCGCAAACAGTGAGTTCCGCGGGACAACGGGCCTTGTTCTATCGCGACTTTCTCCCGGCAGCTCAACCGTGGCGGCGACGCGAGACGGTTCTGCAGGTCACCCCACGACCGGCCCGGTCACAGCGTTCGACCTTGTGGTGTGGCCTACCGGCAAGCTGCTGGTCCGGCAGGCGGCCAGGCACAAGGGCGACAGCATCGCCCACGAACTGCGCAACCGGACGGGCATCAGGCCGTAAGCTCGCGCGCTAGTCCCGTCGCGTGTGCTGATGCGGGGTAGCCGACGGGGGATCATGGCGAGGCCGGTACCACCGAGAGCTGCAGCCCGGCGTCTGACACGAGACCGTCAGGTGGCGGAGCTGGCCACCCTCCCGAGCCGGTCGGCAGTCGCACGGCGACTAACTCATGATGACCCTGCCCGGACACCACTCGTGCCCGCGGTTGCACTGCTCCGGGTATCCACCAGCCCGGCCGATCCACCCAGCTACTCGAACACGATTTCGGGTCCGCTGGGACGTCCCCTGCTAACATCAGGGGTTACGGTGGCCGGCACGGTGCTGCTGGTCGCCTTGCTGGCGGGCGTCGCGATCTGGAGCGGATGGGTAGGGCTCGGCTCGCTGTGCGACTCCGGGATGGTCGAACCGGTGCACGGGATCGACGGCTCGCGGTGGCAACCCTGGC
>DASXIA010000206.1:0-22159 GCA_036488155.1 Streptosporangiaceae bacterium
CCGATCTCACCCAGGCCACCGCCGTGATCGATCACGTCAGCGGCTTCCGCGGCCGGTGGACGGGCACGTCCTTCGGGGCCGCCAGCGCGTCGGGGATCGGGCCGTATCACCCGATCGGGCGGTATCACCAGGCCGGCGGCCGGTTCACGGTGACCGGCTCGGGTGACATCGGACCAGTTGTCGCCGCCGGAGTAAACAGCGAATACGTCACCGGCACGCTCGCCGACCATCTTGTGGGTTTGTTCTTCGCACTGCTCGTCATGGTCGTCATCGCGGCAATGTTCATCACCGTGGAGTACCGGCGCGGCCTCATCCGGATCAGTCTGGCCGCCAGCCCGCGGCGCGGCTGGCTGCTGGCAGCCAAGGCGGTGGTGATCGGCCTGCTGACGTTCCTGCTCGGGTCGGCTGCCGTGGCAGTGAACGTCATCGTCGGCAGCCGGATCGCGCATGGCAGCGGGGTCTACGTGCTGCCGGTCGGCAGGCTGACCGAGGCCCGGGTCATCCTGGGGACCGGTGCGATGCTCGCGGTGGCGTCGGTCCTGGCGCTGTCCATCGGCACGGTACTGCGCCGCAGTGTCCCCGCCGTCGCTGCGGTCATCGTGACGATCGTGCTTCCGTACATGCTCGGCGTGAGCGGCGTGCTGCCGGCCAGCACTTCCGAGTGGATCCTGCGGGTAACCCCGGCCGCCGGCTTCGCCATCGAGCAGAGCGTGCCGCAATACCAGCAGGTCGTCGGCCACTACGGGCCGCCCGACTACTTCCCGCTGGCGCCGTGGTCGGGCTTCGCCGTGCTGTGTGTCTACGCCGCGGCCGCCCTCGGCCTGGCGGCCTACCTGCTGCGCCGCCGGGATGCGGGATGACCGGCATGAACCACGCGATCGCTAACGGCAGGAACGAGGCTATGACCATCGCGCGGCATGGGCTGCCAGGGCCCGACAGGCCCGCCGGGGCCGGGGCCGACCGCGCCTGGGCCGGACTGTCAGACGCGGTGCGGGCCGAGTGGACCAAACTGCGGACGGTGCCTGGCACCGGGTGGATTCTGGCCGCGATCTGCGTGCTGACAGTCGCGGTCGGGGCCGCGACCGCGGCGGCCACCAGGTGCGGCGCCGGCTCCGGATGCTCGATCGACCCCACCGAGGTCAGCCTGACCGGGATCCAGGTCGGCCAGGTCGTGGTCGCGGTCCTGGCCGTGCTGGTGATCACCGGCGAGTACAGCACGGGCATGATCCACACGACCTTCACTGCGATGCCGCGGCGCTCGATGGTGCTTGCCGCCAAGGCCGCGGTGCTGACCGGCCTGGTCCTCCCGGCCGCAGTGGTCGCTGTAGCCGGGAGCCTCGCAGCCGGGCGGCTGATCCTAACCGGCCACGGCCTCACTGCCGCGCACGGCTTCGCCGTCGTGTCGCCGGCCCACGGACCGACGGTCCGCGCGGCCGGGGGCTCAGTGCTCTACCTGGCGCTCATCGGACTGCTCAGCCTCGGCATTGCCACGATCGTCCGCGACTCAGCTGCTGCTACCGGCGCGGTCTTGGGGACGCTGTACGTCCCGCCAGTCGTCGCCCTGTTCCTCGGCGGCGAGCCGACCTGGCAGCGCTGGGTCGAGCGGTACACGCCAACGAACGCGGGTCTGGCCATCGTGAACACAACCGGGGTGCACAACCTGGTCATCAGCCCGTGGGCCGGCCTGGGCGTGCTGGCCGCGTGGGCCGCGGCTGCGCTCCTGGCCGCGGGCATCCTCCTGCGCCTTCGGGACGCCTGATTACAGGTTCCGCGTATGAGTGCCGCGAGCCGCACGGTTCCTCGCGGGGACATTCTGGTGGATGATGCCGACCATGGGTTATGAATATTCTCGCGGCTGGCGCGCTTTCACCATCGTGGTAGTGCCGCCGATCATGCGCTCGCTCTTCCGGCGGCAGTGGCAAGGGATGGAACACGTGCCACGGCAAGGCGGGTTGATAGTCGCCGCGAATCACATATCGGAGTCAGACCCGCTGGTGCTTTGTCACTACCTGCATGCCAGCGGCCGCTACCCGGTATTCCTTGCTAAGTCGTCGCTATTTGACAGCAAGCTCGTGGGTCCGCCAGTGCGCGGCACCGGGCAGATACCGGTCTACCGCGACGCGGCGAGCGCCGCCGCAGCCCTGAAGCCTGCCGAGGAGGCGCTCGCGGCCGGGCAATGCTTGATCGTCTACCCCGAGGGCACCTGCACTCGCGATCCGGACCTCTGGCCGATGACCGGGCAGACGGGAGCGGCACGACTGGCACTTGCTACCGGGACTCCGGTGCTCCCGCTGGCCTCGTGGGGAGCTCATGAACTGCTGCCGTATCCCAAAGGGGAGAAGGGCGGGCTAGCAGCGACGCTCAAGCCCGGATTTCACCCGTTCCCGCGCAAGACCGCCCAGGTCATTGCGGGGCCGCTAGTAGATCTGAGCCGTTACCAGGGACAGCCGCTGAACGCTTCGACACTGCACGCCGCGACCGCGGACATCATGGCGGCGATCGCCGGACTGGTAGGCGAGCTACGTCACGAGACACCGCCGACCGAACTGTACGACCATCACAAGGCCATCGAACAGCGACGGGCTACCTCAGCGGGGAACCCGTAGCGCCCCGCGCGCCGACCAGCGGTAACGGGGCTGCCAGCCCAGCAGCGTCTTCGCCGTCGAGCAGTCCACCAGCGCGCGGTGCGGGTCAGCTCGGTAGCGGTCGGGCCCGCGTACCGGTACGTCCGGAGTCAGCCGGCCGGCCATTTCCAGGCTGGGCGCCGATGCGGCGCTATCGTCGGCGCAGAGCACCGCACGGACATGGCCATCGATCGGTGCCGCGAGCGCGCAGTCCACCGCGGATGCCACGTCGCGAGCGTCGACGAATGCACCGAACTCCCAATACGGCGTCCATTCTGAGGCAGGCTGAGCCTGCCAGCGCATTTCGGCCCGTTGATAGGTCTCATGCAGCCATACGGCCACCGGCCGCAAGCAGATCGTGGCAATGCCGCTCCGACCGCTGAAGCCGGCGCACAGATCCTCGCTCAGGAGCTTCGACATGCCATACGGCCGGCCCGCCCGGCGCGGGTGCGCGTCATCCAGCGGAAGGTAGTCAGGAAGACGCTCGCCTTCTGCCGTTCCGAAGACCTGAGCGCTGGAGAAGTGCACCACGCGGGTCACGCCCGCTGCTTGCGCCGCCAGCAGGACATGCCAGGTGCCCAGCACGTTGACGGCCATGATCTGCTCGGGCGTTCCGGCCGAGTCATGGGCGAGGGCGGCGAGGTGGACGATCGCGGTGCAGCCCGCCGCCGCCCGCCGAACCGCGGCGGCGTCGAGCACGTCCTGGCCGTCGGCAAAGTCGAAGCCCGTGATCTCGTGACCCTGGTCGGCTAGGTGCGCGGCCACGACCGCGCCAACTTTACCCCGCTGGCCGGTGACAAGAATGCGCATGCTGATGCCTGTCACGGTCAAGGAGGAGAGGGAGTCTCACGGTACGCCTCACGCGGTGGCACGACCTCGGCCGGGCTGGGCGGCACTATGTCGGCGTGCACTCCGAAATCCCACAGCTCAACGATCGACCAGATCGGCACCTGGTCATCTCCGGCCGTCCGCTCGGTCGCAACCGCGATCCGCCGACACTGGCCAGCCGAATCCAGCCACACCTCGGCAGGCACCTGGCTGAGTTCGCGATACGGGCCAGTTGGCACCGTGACCCCGGCGGGCAACGCCGCATCCGCGCGAGCAAGGTCGATCCGCACGCGGTACCGGGTCACCGGCACGCCTCGGACTTCCTCGGCGCCGACCTCGACTGCATTCTGGGCACCAAACATCGCGTCCAGCGGCCACAAAGGATCGTTTACTGTGCGCGGCCCGTCACGATCGCCCAGGAAGAACCCGGTCCACCTGTCACCGACATGCCAGTAAGCATTGGCACCGTCGTAGACCATCTCCTGCGGCTCACCCAGCTGCGCCAGATCATCGCCGTCCGCGCCATGATGCCGCTCGATCAACTCAGCCGCAAGACCGGCAGTGAACAGCGGCACCTGCCGCACCCAGGCCCGGCGTCCTGCAAAATCAGCTGTACCCTCGCAGCGACGGTCCGCTGGATCCGGCACCGGGTCCTGCGACCAGGCGGCGAACAATCGCGCGGTTTGGGCGGCAACTGTCCGCTCCGCCGCACCCGCAACGTGGGCCGCGCTCGCCTCGCCCTGGCTCGACACGCTCTCACATTACATTCGCCGACCATCGCAACACAGCGGCAGAAACAGACAGGCGAAGTAGCCCGCAGGCCGCGCGGCGGCTACGCCGTCAGCCCGAGAACCAGGTCACGGTCGCCAGGGAACTCGCCAGGCGCTGCTTGACGGAGGCTGCGTGGGTCAGTGGTGCCGGCTGCGCCGACGGCGCGGCGCGAACTCCGCGGTCAGCGAGCACGTACAGCAATCGCAAGGTCCTGATCGAGTTGCTGGCGTAGGCCGGCACCGGGCCCGGCTCGCCTTGGCTGAACCTCTCATCGATCGGGCCGAGCCATGCTGTCGAATCCTCCGCCGTCAGGTCGGGGCGGCTCAGGGTCAGCGCGATCGCACAGCCCAGCCGGTCATCCTCGGCGTCGCGCCAGACATAGTCGGTGTCGGCCATCATCCTGCGCGCCGCCAGTTCGAGCATCTGCTCGGCCTTGATGCGCTGATCCCGGCCGAGCAGGCCGAGCAGGTCGGCACCATGTGCGACGGCGTGCAGCCAGCCGAGTTCCGGATCGAAGCCGCGCAGATCGTGCTCCACCGGGTACCAGTCCGCGAACGCCGACACCCATGCAGGGTCGAACCCGCCGCGCTCGATGATCCAGCACAGCACCAGCGCCGCGAACGTGCGGGCCTGGACGCGCGGGTCGCCGAAGCGCGCGGCCATCTGGTCACCGAGGCTGGCAAGCTGATCGTCGAGGACGCCGCGCTCGATCCAGGTCCTCATGACGGCATAGGCCGTGCCGTCCCGAAGCCCCGGATCCGGGTCGGCGAGCGCTTCGGACAGCTCCGCCGCCAGATCTTGGACGTCTGCGCCGGGCGGCAGCTCGAACCCGGCGTCAGCGATCTCCTGCCAGTCGGTCACAGGCTGACACCCTTCAGGTCGCCGCACCAACAGGCCGGCCAGCTCGTCTTTCCTCGCCTGAGCCCGGACCTGTCGTTGCGCGTCACTTGACCGAGCCCGCAGTGAGGCCGCCGACCACCTTGCCCTCGATGAATGCGAACAAGATGATCACCGGGATGGTCGCGACCACCGAGCCGCCGAGCAGGTGCTGCCAGTCGACCTGGTACTGGCCGATGTACCCGTTCAGGGCAACTGTCAGCGGCGCCGTGGTGTTGTTCGTGGTGAGCGTCAGCGCAACGATGAACTCGTTCCAGGCGGCGATGAAGGTGAAGATGAGCGCGGTGACTATTCCTGGCCAGGCAACCGGCACGACAACCCTGAGCATCGCGCCAAACCGGGTAGTGCCGTCGACCAGTGCCGCCTCCTCCAGATCTTTCGGGATCGCGGTGAAGTAGGCATTCAGGATCCAGATAGCGAAAGCCAGGTTGAAGCCTGCGTTCACGAGGATGAGCGACCAGATCGAGTTGATCATGTTGAGGTCGTTGAACTGCCGGTAGATGCCCACCACCAGCGCAGTCGGCTGGAACATCTGGGTGACCAGCACCAGGACTAGGAAGAGCGCGCGACCGCGAAACTTGCGCCTGGCCGAGTAATAGGCGGCCGGGATTGCCACCAGCAGCACCAGAACTGTCGCGCCGCCCGCGATCTCCAGGCTGCTCTCGATGTTGCGTCCGAGACCGGTGCTCCACAGCGTCGCGAAGTTCGACCAGGCAAAGTGGCTCGGCAGGTAGTCGCGATCGAGCAGTTGACTCTGCGGGCGGAGCGCGGTGATCACCATTTCGAGGTACGGCAGCAAGAAGATCACAGCGATGACATAGGCGGCTACCGCGACGACTGCGGTGCCGAGTCGCGGCATCCGCCGCGAGGCCCGCGTGGCGGCTGGCGCCCGGGTGCTGATCGTGACAGCGGCCATGTCAGTTGACCTCCGAATTCCAGCGGCTCGCCCTGAGGAACGCCAGCACGATCACGATCACGATCCCGAAGTTCACAACGGACATCGCGCCCGCCTCGCCGATGTTGCTCTGCTTGAGGATGTACATGAATACCGTGGTGGTGGAGGTCTCATAGCCAGGACCGCCGCCGGTCATCTCCCAGATGATCGGGAACGAGTTGAACACGTTCATCAGGTTGATCAATGCCGCGATCAGCGCGGCACGGCGAAGCAGCGGCAGGGTAATCGAGCGGTACGTGCCCAGCCGCGAAGCTCCGTCAACCCGGGCAGCCTCGTATACGTCCTGCGGAATAGCCTGCAGCCCTGCCAGCAGCGTGTATGTCGAAAACGGCAGGGAAACGAAGATGGCGACGCCCATCATCCACACCATGGCGGCGTCGGGTCTGCCGAGCCAGTCGGCGGTGGTGGAATTGAAGTTCTTGAGGATGCCGACCTGGTGAAGCAGCACGTTGATGGCGCCGTTATTCGGGTCGAGCATCCAGCGGAAGACGATCGAGGTCATCATCACCGACGCGGCCCATGGCGCGATGAGCGCCCACCGGGCCACGCGCCTGCCGGGGAACCGCTGGTTGAACAGCTGCGCAAGGGGCAGGGCGATCGCCATGGTGACCGTCACCACCACCGCCGTCCAGATGATGGTTCTAACCACCACCGAGCCGAACGCCGGCTCGTGGAACAGGGTCGAGTAGTTCTTTGTGCCATTGGAGCCGAGCACGATGCCGATGGGAGAGATGTTCTGAAACGAGGTATGGAACATCTCGTACACAGGCCAGATCACCGCGAAGACGATGAGGCCGGCGGCCGGTCCTACCCAGGCCAGGGGCAGCAAGCGGCGGCCGAGCCGGCGCCCAGCACCCGATGTGCGTCCGTCCGGCGGTCGCTTCCGCGCCAGTTCACCGGCCCCGGCCACTTCGGCCGTGGTCTCTTGCATGCTGATCTCCGGGATCGTGCTCGTTTGACGGCTGGGCTAACAGCTACAAAGGTGTCGCTGCAATGACGCGTCTTGGGGGTCGCGGTGTCCGCGACCCCCAAGACGGTCGGTACTTGCAGGCTGACTCAGCGCTTCGGCTGGCTCAGCTGCCCGACGTTGCCTTCTGCTGGATCGCACCAAGGACCGAGCTCGGGTTGCCGCCGATGGCGGTGCCGATCGTGGTCTTGATGTTGTCGTCAACTTGCTGCCAGTTCGCGGTCGCCGGGTACAGCGTGCCGGTCGGCAGCCGCTGCAGGAACGGGCCGAACGTCGTGTCTGACGACAGCGCGCTGATAGCGGATGTCGTGGCCGGCAGCAGGTCGTACTCCTTGTCGAACTGCAGCTGGTACTTGTCCTGGTAGGCGAAGTCCAGGAACTGCTTGATCTGGCTCGCGTGTCCCTGCGTGTTCAGCGCCACGAACGAGTCACCAACAGCAAGTGTGCTGGTCAGCGGCGCGTTCTTGCCCGGAATCGCGGTCGCGGCGTAGTCCGCGGAAGTCAGCTTCCCGCCTGCCTGGATGATCGGGATGAGCGCGGGCGATCCGTTGATCATGCCGATCTGGCCCTGCGCGAACTGCTCCCACAGCGGCGTGCGGTCCTTGCTTCCCGGCCCTGGCTCAGTGTCGCCTGCCTTCACCAGCCCGTTGAGGAACTGGAACGTCTGGATGTTCTGCGGGCTGTTGATGGCGTACTGACCACTGCTGTTCTGGAAACCCCCGCCGTTACCGAGGAACCACAGCAGCGACTCAGCCTGAGCCTCTTCCGAGCCAAGCGGCAGGCCGAACCCGATCTTGCCAGTCTTCTGCTTGATCTTCGCGGCGTCAGTTTGCAGTTGCGCCCAGGTGGTGGGCGGCGCGGAGATACCGGCCTGCGAGAACAGCTTCTTGTTGTAGAAGAACGCACGTGAGCTGGTGGTGAACGGCATGCCGTAGGCAGTGCCCTTGTAGGAGTCCGCCGTCATGAACGGCTTCAGCATGTCGCTGTACATGCTCGGCGAGAGCACCTGGCTGGCCGGGTAGGCGATTCCGTCCTGCGCGAACTGCAGTGGCGACTCACCCTCGATCAGGTCCGGATACTGCTTGTTCTGCAGCATCGTCTGGACCTTGCTGTCGATGATGTTCCAGTTGTAGAGCTGGAAGTTCACCTTGATCTTCGGGTACTGCTTCTCGAACGCGGAGATAATCGCGGTCCAGTACTTGCCCGTGGTGTTCGCCGGCCCGGTGCCGTAGTCAGGCACCACCATGGTGAGAGTGGTCTGCCCGCTGCTTCCCGAGCCGGAGCCGGAGGAAGAGCCGCATGCCGCGAGGGCGAGCAGCGCGCTCGCACCAAGAGCCACGCTCCCAACCAGGCGTCGCTTCATCAAGTGAGGCCCCCATCTGTTGTTTGGGCTGCACATAGCCGCTGGCCGCCAACGCCTGTGTGCGAGCTAACTGGTAACTATTAAAAAGTTTGTTTTCAGTACCTAACACTGGCCGACCGTAATAGTCCAGGCGAGTTACCTAAATGTGACAAGATCTATTTAATATAAATAAATTGTAAAAATCAGTACCGATGACGCTCGTCACACCGTCAACTCAGCCAGGGTGTCGCGGTCATCATGGCCGCATCCTGCACACTGCGGCCTGACCGCCGTGCAGGTATTTACAGATCTTGCGTCGCAAGACACCATGTGAGGCATGGCGGGAGACAGCAGCGGGCTGACCGAGCTGCGCCGGGGCGTGCTGGGCCCGTGCGTGCTGGCTTTGCTGGAGCTCAGACCGCGGTTCGGCCTTGAGCTTGTCCGCGATCTGTCGGCCGCCGACGGCCTCCTGACCAGTGACGGCACGGTGTACCCGCTGCTGAACCGGCTGCGCGACGCGGGCCTGGTCACCAGCGAGTGGCGCGACAACGAGGGCGTGCGCGCCCGCCGCTACTACTCGATTACGCCGGCGGGCCAGCAAAGCCTCAAGGCGTTCCGGGCCGACTGGGCTCAGTTCGCGGCGACGGTCGGAGGCGTCCTCAACCCGTGTGACAGGGGAAAGAAATGAGCGGCACCGCGCTCGAACACCGGCTCGTCCGGGACTACCTGGCTCAGCTCGACGTCGCGCTGGGCGGTCTGCCGTCAGCGAAGGCGCGAGAACTGAGAAGCCAGATTGCCGGGCACCTTGAGGAGGCATTGCCGCCGGATGCGAGCGACGAGGACGTTGCGGCGGTTCTGCATCAGCTCGGCCGCCCGGCCGACCTGGCCAGGGAGGCTGAGGCAGGCGCTGCCTCTGGGGTAGGCGCGGCGGTGGCTGCGGCCGCGCGCCGCCGCTGGGTCCGAATCTTCAGGTCTCGCCTGCGGACCAAGCTGATAGTGGTCCTGCTCGCGCTTTTGCTTGCGACCGGGGCCACGTACCTGAGTACCTTCCTGTCCGCGCCGCTGCCGGAATATGCGGGTTATTTCGCGTGGTGGTATCCGCAGGATCACTCGGTTGAGAGCACTGCCGACGGCGCGCAGCAGACGACTGTGCGGATCCGCTCGGGCCAGCGGCAGGGATTCGCGATCGGCATCTTCAACACCAGCAACTTCACCGAGACCATCATCGGGCGGCCGACCGGGGAAAACGCGCCATGGGATAGCCCGAACGGCGGTTTTGGGCTGCCTCGGATCGAGGTCTCGGCTCCGGACCGAGCGCTTGAGCATGGCGGGCTTATCCGGAACGTGGCCTTCGAGTCCTTGCCCGTCTCGATCCCGCCGCACCAGTACCGGCTGCTGCGCATCACCTGGATCAGCGCCATTTGCATGCTGGGCGGCACGAAGACGAGCAACATGCTGAACGACGGGTACTCAGCCATCGACACGATTTACCTGGAGGTGCGCGTCGGCTGGTTCACCCGGACCGACGTCATCCCCCTCGACGAGGCCGTGGCCATCGCCGGCCCCAGTCACGGCGTCTACAACGGGCCCGGGCCCTATCACGGCACCTGCTTCTGAGAGCCTGAACGGCATGGATCCGGCGCGGGCACTACGGCAGATTGCCTTCCAGCTCGAGCGTGCGGGTGCGCCGACATACCGGGTGCGCGCGTTCCGCCGCGCCGCGCAAGTCGTGTCTGAATTGCCCGCCGATGAACTGGGTCGGCGAATCAGCGCAGGGACGCTGACGAAGCTCGAAGGAATCGGGCCGGCCACCGCGCAGGCCATCCGCGAGGCCGCGGCGGGCGAGGAGCCGACCTACCTGACCGGATTGCTGCAGGAGGCGCCACTCTCCGAGCGGACCGGACTTCGGGCGGAACTGCGAGGCGACTGTCATTCGCATTCGGACTGGTCCGATGGCGGCAGCCCGCCACTAGAGATGGCCGAGGCTGCGGGCGACCTCGGCTACGAATGGCTCGCGCTGACCGACCATTCGCCGCGCCTCACCGTAGCTAACGGGCTGTCGGCCGAGCGCCTCGAGCAGCAGCTTGACCTCATCAGACGGCTCAACACCGAGAGTGCCCCGGTCCGCATCCTGACCGGCATCGAAGTGGACATCCTTGCCGACGGGGGCCTCGATCAGCGCGATGACCTGCTCGGCGAGCTCGACATGGTCGTCGCCAGCGTCCACTCCGAGCTACGGATGCCCGCACCGGAAATGACCAGCCGCATGGTCACCGCGATCGCCAACCCGCACGTCGACGTTCTCGGCCACTGCACTGGCCGGAGGGTGCTCGGCCGGAGCAGGCCAGAGTCGGAGTTCGACGCGGCGACCGTCTTCGCGGCGTGCCGGGACTTCAACGTCGCGGTCGAGATCAACTGCCGTCCGGACCGGCAGGACCCGCCGGACAGGCTGTTGCAACTAGCAGCGCAACTAGGGTGCCTGTTCGCCATCGACACTGACGCGCACGCACCGGGCCAGCTCGACTGGATCGGCAGCGGCTGTGAGCGCGCGGAGAAGTTCGGCATCGGCGCGGACCGAGTCATCAACACCAGAACCTGGCCCGCCCTCACCGCATCTCACCGCTAGGGCCCGGCACCTGCGTCGCTTGCCGGGTATTCCACCAGCGAAACGATGCGGCTGGCCATGAACCGCGCAGTCCGCACAGGCGTGCCGGTGCGGGTCACCTCGCTGACCTCCACCAGCCCGCGGCGATTCGCGACTTCGACACGGCGCCCGGCCCTGGTCGCGGTTACCTCGTACGAGCGCGTTCCCTCACCTACGTCGACCACGATCTCGATGCGGTCACCCTTCACGGCGCTCACCTGCCAATCGAACGTTAATTCGATACCCGCTAAGCACCTTTCCGAAACTCACGGCGGTAAAGCCGGCGATTAGTAGACGCCTGCCCGCATGCCGTTAGAGAGTGGCTGCGGAGCATTGCTAATTCAGGGGAGGGACCAGCATGCCCAGGTTCATGGACTACCACGACGACCTTAAGCTCCCGGCCAACGCCATCGACCAGATCGCGCAGGGAGCGCGTGACGGCGCAACCGACGAGTTCGGCGTACGCCAGCTGGAGCTTTACCACAACCCGGACGGTAAGGTGTACTGCTTGCTGGAGGGACCGGACGAGGAAGCAATCCGCAAGCACCACGCGGCGCTCAATGTTCCATGTGGCGAGGTTCACGAGGTAGACAGCTTGCTTTAGCCTGGAACCTGCGAGCGTGTGGCTGATGGTAGGGAGGCCCGGATGCCACGCACTATGAGGTACTGGGCGGGGCTGGCGGCTGCGGCCGCCGCGCTGGGCTGGGCTGCCTGGCCGGGCACTCCGGACAATCCCGCCACCTTGATCAGCCGTGTCGACGTAATCGCGACTGTGCTCATCCTGGCCGGGATCCCGCTTATTGTCCGCCGCAAGTTCGGGCCGGGGGGCAGCGAGCGCCTGCCCCGGCTGCTGCGCACAGCCGGGTATGCAGCGGTGTTCGCGCTCATCCTCGTCAAAGCCGATGTCGAGCGGCTGGAAATGGCCCGCTTCTCGGGCATCTCGCTGGCCGGCCTATGGGCCGGCGAGGTGGTGTTCCTGCTCGTGATCGCGGCGTACGTTGCCGCCCTTCTGGCGGTCACCGCCCAGCGCCCGCCTGCCGGTCCGGCCACGCTCGCTATCGGCACTGGTGTCGGGCTCCTCCTCGGGCTGGCAATTTTCGTGCTCCGGCCGCTAGCCAACCACGTTCACATCGCGAACCGGTGGCTGGCGGACTTGTACGATCTGGGCATAGCGGCCGCTGTCCTGCTGGTCCTCTACGCCGCGATCAGGGCGGCGATCGCGGCGGCACGGCGCACCTCGCGCCGGGACAGCAAGATGCCGATCTCAGATGCGCGCGCCCGCCAGGGTTTCGCGGCCGGGCTGTGCATCGGAATCGCCGCAGCATTGCTCGTCTCGGTCCTCGGGATTACCACGATCGCGCTCGTACCGCGAGCGGCCGGCAGTATCCAGTGGACGTTGCCTAACCATGTCTTCGATCCCGGTCGCGGCCGTCCGCATACGCCCGACTATGTCACTGACTTCGAGGTGAGCTTCAGCCAGGCCGCTGCTGGTTACCTGCTCGTCCTGATCCTCTTCCCGGTTCTTGGTGCCGGACTTGGTGCCTGGGGGGGCCTCTTCGCGGCCGGCGACTCCGGGCAGCTGCCTGGTGGCGGCGGGGGCGGAGGGCGCGGACCGCAGGACCCCGATCCAGAGCCGGGTCCGCCCGGCGGCGGGCGGAGCCTGCTGCCGGGCCGGGACCCGGCATTCGACCTGGCTTTCCCCGATTGGGACGAGCTTGAGGAGTTCCCTGAGCTAGGTTTCTCAGGCCCGGACAGAGTGCCAGCAGGCCTGCCCGGATAACCGGCTAGCGGTCAAGCCCGCCGCGGGACACTAGCTGTCGCGCGATGACGTTGCGCTGGATCTCGTTGGTGCCCTCGCCGACAATCATCAGCGGCGCATCCCGGAAGTACCGCTCCACGTCGAACTCGGTCGAGTAACCGTAACCGCCATGGATTCGCACCGCATTCAGCGCGATCTCCATCGCGGCCTCGGACGCGAACAACTTGGCCATCCCGGCCTCCATGTCACACCGCTCGCCGGCGTCGTATCGCTCTGCCGCGAACCGCACCAGCTGCCTCGCGGCCGTCAGCTTCGTTGCCATGTCCGCCAGGTACGCCCCGATCTGCTGGTGCTTCCAGATCGGCTGGCCGAAACTCTCCCGTTCCCTGGCATATCGCAAGGCATCGTCGAACGCCGCCTGGCCCACGCCTACCGCCCGAGACGCGACCTGGATGCGGCCGATCTCCAGGCCTTTCATCATCTGCGCGAACCCGCGCCCGGGAGTTCCGCCGAGCAGCGCGCCTGCGGGCGCCAGGTAGTCGATGAACGACAGCTCGCAGCTCTCTACTCCCTTGTACCCGAGCTTCGGCAGGTCACGGGAGACAACAAGGCCGGGGCCGTGCTCGACGAGCAGGACGCTGATCCCGGTGTGCGGTGGCCGCGCGCCGGGGTCGGTCTTGCACAGCAGCGCGATCAGCTGGGACCGGCGCGCGTTCGTGATCCAGGTCTTCGCGCCGTTGATCCGGTAGCCGTCGCCGTCCTCGCACGCGACCGTCGTAATAGCCTGCAGGTCCGAGCCGCCTCCGGGCTCGGTCAGTGCCATCGTCGCGCGCACCTCGCCGGTGGCCATCCGCGGCAGGTACCGCTCCTTTTGCTCCTTGGTGCCGAAGGCGAGCAGCAGCTTGGCGACAACGGTGTGGCCGCCCATCGCGCCAGCCAGGCTCATCCAGCCGCGGGCCAGCTCGGCGGTGACCTCCGCGTAGCACGGCGTCGAGACCGGAGCGTCGCCGTATGGCTCCGGAATCACCAGTCCGTAGATGCCGAGGGCCTTCATCTGGCCGATCAGCTTCTCGGGGTACTCGTTGGCGTGCTCCATGTCGCGGGCCACCGGCCGGACCTCGCGATCGACGAACTCCGCCACCGTCTCGACGACCGCCCGCTCTTCCGCCGACAGACCGCTCACCCGCGCTCCCTTGCCAAGGGCCCGACCACTACGTTCGGTTCACATAGTAGTGAGGAGCCCCGCGACGGCACCGGGGCCGGAAGGGAGCCCCATGCGGTCCGAGACCATTGGGCGGGGTCCCTACTTTGACGAACTGACAGTCGGCCAGCAGTTCAGCGCGCCCGGCATCACGCTGACCGCCGGCCTGGCTGCCGCGCATCAGGCAATCACGGGAGACCGGCTCGCGCTTACCCTCGACCACGAACTGTGCCGGACGGTCACCGGGGGTGACCCGCTCGCCCCGCCCAGCCTGGTCTGGGACATTGCGATCGGGCAGTCCACCGTCGTGACGCAGCACGTCAAGGCCAACCTGTACTACCGCGGCCTGGCCTTCAGCCGCGCGCCGCGCCTCGGCGACACGCTGCAGACCTCGACCCAGGTGGTCGCACTGAGACAGAACCGCCCGCGCGAAGGCCGCGCGCCGACCGGCCTGGCCGCGTTGCGGATCACCACGACCGATCAGCAGGATCGCCCGGTACTGGACTTCTGGCGCTGTGCCATGCTGCCGTTGCTCGATGAGGCCCGGCAGACCGGCCACGCCGACGACCTCGACCGGGTCGGGCACGACATCAACGCGGATGACCTCGGAAAGCTGGCCCAGGGCTGGCAGCTGGCCCCGCTCGCCGCTCGCACCGGCGGCCCGCGTCCTGCTCAGCTGCGCGCCGGGCAGAGCTTCGAGGTAGCCGGCGGCGATGTCGTGTCGGCTGCTCCGGAACTGGCCCGCCTCACCCTGAACATCGCTGCCGTGCACCACGACCGTCAAGCGACCGGGAACGAGCGCTTGGTCTACGGCGGGCACGCCATCGGGCTCGCGCTTTCACAGGCAGCCAGGGCGCTGCCATCGGTGGCGACCGTTGTCGGCTGGCACGGCTGTGACCACCTTGCGCCGGTGCGTGAAGGTGACACCTTGCGCAGCATGATCACCGTCGAGCAGATCAGGCTCCTGCCAGACGGCGGGGGACTGGCGGACCTGCGCTCGGTCGTGCGTGCCGACGGCCCGCCCGAACGCGACGTCCTGGACTGGCGCTACGTCGCGCTGCTGGCCTGAATGCCGCCGGACAGCGTGCTGGCTTACGCAGCCGTGCTCTCCGAGGAGCTGAAGCGGGCTTCGGGCGGTCTGGTTCGGGCCGCGTACCTGCACGGGTCGGCGGCGCTCGGCGGCTGGCTGCCGAGCAGTGACGTCGACATCCTGTTCATTGCCGCAGACGAGATCCCCGCCGTGAAGCTCGACCTCGTCGCCAGGTCACTCGCGGATAGCCGCCGCGCCTGCCCGGGCCGGGGCCTGGAGTGCAGCGTCGTGAGTCGCTCCGCCGCTGCCGCTCCCCGGTCACCGTGGCCGTACCTGCTGCATGTCGTCACCGGCCCGGCAGAACCCGGCGGCAGCCGGATTATCTTCGGCGCGGACTCGCCCGGAGACACCGACCTGCTGATGCACTATGCCGTCTGCCGCGCGGCCGGCTGGCCAGTATCCGGTCCGCCGCCGGAACAGCTCATCGGCCCGGTAACCAGACAGCAGATCCTCGCCTACCTGGCCGGCGAGCTTGCCTGGGGGCTGGAGCACGCACCGGAAGCCTATGCAGTGCTGAACGGCTGCCGCGCCCTGGTCTTTCTATCCGCCGGCCAACTCGTGTCCAAGGTCGCCGGCGGCGAAGCCGCGCTGCGCGGCGGCCTCGCCCCGGCCGGGCTGATCCAGCGCGCCCTTGCACAGCAGCTAGGCCGGGCCCCCGAGCAGCAACCGGGAACGGACGCGGCCGCCTTCGTCCTCGCAACGGCCGCCGCTCTGAACGACGCGGCAAACGGCCTGGGCCAGAACGGAAACGGACGCTGACCCGCCTCGCGATCAGTCTGGTGCAGTGTGTGCTATCAGCATCACAACCGGGACGTTAGTCAACATCGGCTTGCGAAGTGCCGCTGAAGGAATAAGAATCTGACACATGACGGTACGTACTGATTGGATAGCGCATAGTCACATAGGCGACGTGGACCGCGTGTGGGAGCGCCTCACCCGGCCTATCCCGGACGGCGCTATCGCCGGGGACACCGCCGAGTGGGACGGCATCATCTTCGAGATCGCGGAGGCTGTTGAGCCCGGCAACGCCCGAGTGCCTGGGCGGCATGCCAGGCGTGCGTGATCTATCAGGACCCGATTGGCTATCTGCTCGGCCTCGGGGGGATTGCGTCGCTGGACGCCCTGCTGCCTCCACCGGCTGCCGTCGCTCAGCATATGGCGATATAAACCACTAGGCTGCAGCCGGGGACCAACTCACGAAAGGCCCAGCCCCGGTCGGTCATGGGGAAAGCGGAACGGAATCGCGGTCAGATCGCGAGAGCGCGGATAGCGGCGCGCAAAGGCACGCCGTGACGACCGAGATTGACGAGCTCGGCTCGGTTGAGCTGGCCCGCTACATCCGGCCCGGCGACCTGGTGGTCTGGGGGCAGGGGAGTGCCGAGCCGCTCAGCCTCACCGAGGCGCTCGCCGAGCAGCGCAAGCACATCGGCAGTGTGCGCTGCTTCACCGGCGTCTCCCGTTCGGCAGCAGTCCGGCCGGACAATTGCGACTACCTGTCGTTCGCCTCTTATACCGGAGCCGGCGCCAACCGCGCGCTGGCGGCGGCAGGTGCACTCGACATCCTGCCCGCGCATTACTCAGAGCTACCACGGATCCTGGGCGAGGGGCCGCTCAGGGCCGACGTGCTGTTCTTGTCGCTGCCGCCGGCTGGCCCGGACGGCAGCTACGGGCTTGGCCTCGGCGCGGATTATGTCGCCAGCTTGATCGGGCGCGCACGGACCGTCATCGCCGAGATCAACGATCAGGTGCCGGACGTCGGCTGCGACCGCAGGCTGACCCGAGACGAGATCGACGTGCTCGTGCACGTCTCGCGCCCGCCGGCCGAATACCCGCCCGCCGCGGCCCGCGGCGTAGAAGACGCGATCGCCGCGCACGTCGCGGAGCTGATCCCCGACGGCGCCACCATCCAGCTCGGCATCGGCGCCATCCCGTCTGCGATCGCCAGCCGCTTGCGCGGCCATCGCGACCTGGGCGTCCACACCGGCGTCAGCACCGACGCGGTCGCCGAGCTGATCGAAGCTGGCGTCGTGACCGGCGCCCGCAAGAGTCTCGACGCGGGGCTTGTGGTGACTGGCTTCCTGATGGGCACCCGGCGGCTGATCGGGCGCGCTGCCGCCGACGCCTCGATCCAGCTCCGCGACACCCGCTACACCCACGACCCGGCAGTGCTGGCCGCCCAGCACCGGTTCGTCGCCATCAACTCCGCCATCGAGGTCGACCTGTCCGGAGCCGTGAATTGCGAGACGGCTGCGGGCCGTTATGTGGGCGCGGTGGGTGGTGCCACCGACTTCCTGCGCGGCGCCGCCAGGTCGAAAGGGGGCGTTCCGGTTATCGCCCTTCCATCAACGGCGGGCGCGGCCAGCCGGATCGTCGCCGCGCTCGGCGGACCGGCCAGCCAGGCCCGTGCTGACGCCGGCGTGGTCGTGACCGAGTATGGAGTAGCCGACCTGCGCGGCCTGACGCTTCCGCAGCGGCGCGACCGGATGCTCGCCATCGCGCATCCCGACCACGCCGAAGCACTGGAGAGAGGGAGAACGCCATGACCACCCGCCGAGCCGCGATAGTCGCGCCGATGCGCACGCCGGTAGGCACGTTCGGCGGAAGCCTCCGCGACGTGCCCGTCGAGGAGCTTGCCGCCACGGTCATCAAGGCGGTGCTGGCCCGGACCGCCATCGACCCGGAGCTGATCGAGGACGTTTCGTTCGCCCAGTCGTACGCCAGCGGCGAGGCGCCGTGCATCGGCCGGTGGGCAGCGCTGCAGGCAGGGCTTCCGGTCAGCGTGCCGGGCTTTCAGCTCGACCGGCGCTGCGGCGGCGGGCTGCAGGCGATCATCACCGCGGCGATGATGGTGCAGACCGGGGCGGCGGACGTTGTGCTGGCTGGCGGCGTGGAGAGCATGAGCAACGTCGAGCACTACACGACGTCGATGCGCTGGGGCGCCAGGTCCGGCAACCAGTTCCTGTATGACCGGCTGGACCGCGGCCGCGAGCGATCGCAGCCGGAGTGGCGGTTCGGCAAGATCTCCGGGATGATCGAGACCGCCGAGAATGTGGCCGAGCAGTTCGGCATCACGAGGGACGAGGCGGACGCCTATGCCGCCCGCAGTCACCAGCGAGCCGCTGCCGCGTGGACGGACGGCCTGTTCGACGACGAGGTAGTGCCCGTCCAGGTACCGCAGCGCCGGGGCGACCCGGTGACAGTCAGCAAGGATGAGGGCGTGCGGCCTGACGCCACGCCGGAGTCGCTTAGCAAGCTCCGCACCATCATGCCCGGCGGCACCGTGACAGCCGGGAACGCCAGCCAGCAGAACGACGCGGCAGCGGCGTGCCTCGTCGTCGCCGAGGAGAGACTGGCAGAACTCGGGCTCGAGCCGCTCGGTTACCTGGTCGGCTGGGCCGCGGCTGGCTGCGAGCCGGCCACCATGGGCATCGGACCAGTGCCGGCCGTGGCCCGGCTGTTCGCCAGGACCGGACTGGACTTCGGCTCGATGGACTTGGTCGAGCTGAACGAGGCATTCGCCGCCCAGGTGCTGGGCGTGCTGGCAGGCTGGGGCTGGGACGACCCCGACAAGCTCAACGTCAACGGCTCGGGCATCTCACTAGGCCACCCGATCGGCGCGACCGGTGCGCGCATCCTTGCCACCGGACTGCGCGAGTTGCGCAGGCGCGACGGCCGTTACCTGCTGGAGACCATGTGCGTCGGCGGCGGGCAGGGCGTTGCCGCCATCTTCGAAAACGCGCGCTGACGCCGCTCGCGGCGCAGTGCCGCCAGGTGCGGGAGGCAGTGTTGTCAGGCGCTGCCGGTGGTGGCTGCCGTGGTTGGCGAGGGTGACGACGACGTCGGCGGCGATGACGACGACGGCGGTGACGACGACGTGGGCGGCGTGGAAGACGCCGGCGGTGACGAGGACGTGGGCGTCGAAGACGAGGTGTACCTCGGCGTCGGCGACGGGGACGGCTTGTGATGAGGCGGCCGCGACGTCGACCCCTGTGGCTGCGGGGCCACTGCGGCTGGGTTGCTTCTCGTCTTCGAGCCGCTTCGCTTGGCTCCTGCGGCGGAGTGCGAGTGGCCGTGGCCTGATGTACCGGCCGTTGCCGAGCCGCCCGGCGTCAGTCCGCCGGGCGTCACGGCGGTGCTGTGCTGGTGGTCGACAACGTGCGATACAGCGGTGAAAGCCGCGTACCCCACACCGCCCGCGGCGGCTGGTGCCAGCAGGAGGCCGGCCATCAGGGCGGACGCCAGCACCAGCTTCCGGCCGGATGGGGTGGCCGTAGGCTGGACCGGGAAACCATCCGGACCGAGGTGCTCAGCGTGCGTGCTGACTGCCTCGCGGTAGGAACTGAAGCGGGGATCCATGACCACCCGGGCTGTGCGCCGCCAGACCGAAGCGGGCAGGCTAAGCAGCCGGACGGCTGATAGCTGTTCCGCCCGTACATCCGGGCTCGCCGGCACGGCCTCGTCCGGACCGGGCGTCTCGCTGGCTCGGGCGGTGAACTTCGCCTTTGCTGCCGCGAGCTTGCGCGGCACGTTTGCAGCCGGAACGCCGAGCAGCGGAGCCAGCTCAGGCATGCCGACTTCGTGCCGGTAGAGCAAGTCGAGGATCTCCCGGTCCTCGCGCGGAAGCGCGTCGAGGATCGCGCGAAGCGACAGCCCGTTGGAAGTCTCGAAGTCCGAGAGCGTGAGCTCGCCGGGATCGGCGTCGCCCACGTCGTCGCCGGCCTGGTCAACAAACGCGAGTGCGGCAGCCAGGTCCTCAGTTCCGGGCTGTCCGATCGCGGCCGGTTCGGCGGCTCCGGCCGGGCTCTGCTCTCCGCTCAGGCATTCGGAGCGGCCGAGCGCAAGCACGAAGGCCCGCATCCGGCCGCTGTCCTTCAGGCGGCCCGAAAGCGAGTGTGCCGCGATGAGGGTGACCTGGGTGGCGCTCGCGGCCCGCGCCCGGTCGCTCAGGAGGGAGCAGCAGTAATCGAAGAGATGCTGCGCGTGCGCGTCGAACATCTCGGCGAACGCGTCGCGATCGTCAGCTACCCGCGATGACTGCGCCGGGCCTGGTCGCGCCGTGCGTTCGGCCTGGCTCGTCACCGCACCCCCTCCAGCGCCCGCGCCTGCCCGGCTGATAACCGAATTTGCAGTTCAAACGGCCAACTTGACGGTAGCGGATGCGACATCCCTGCGC
Source organism: Streptosporangiaceae bacterium (assembly GCA_036488155.1). Taxonomy (GTDB): domain Bacteria; phylum Actinomycetota; class Actinomycetes; order Streptosporangiales; family Streptosporangiaceae; genus JAJYUU01. The sequence goes on from DASXIA010000206.1 coordinate 20,252, forward strand.
TAGTTCCGGCCCCCGGCTAAGACGGTGATCAATGCCAGCCGGGCTACTCCTTCACCGCGCCCTGGTTTGTGCGCAGGATGTACTTCTGGAAAACGAGGAACACGACCGCTACCGGCACCGTCATCGCCATGGCCGCTGCGAGCTTGAGCGGGTACTGGGTGGCAGTGCCTAGCTCGCCGCTGACCAGCCGCCCGACCCCCGTCGTGAGGGTGTCCAGAGACGGGCTCTCGTGCGCGATGAGGATGTCGGAGAAGTCGTTCCAGGAACCCTGGAACGACAGGATCGTCAGCGCGATCAGGGCCGGGCGGGCCATCGGCAGCGCCACTGACCAGAAGATGCGGAACGTTCCCGCGCCGTCGATCCGCGCCGCTTCCTCGATGCTCGCCGGTACCGACTCGAAGAACTGCTTCATGATGAAGACGCCGGTGGCGTCCGCCAGCAGCGGGATTATCAGGCCTGGATAACTGTCGTATATCCCCACGGTCCGGATGACCAGGAATTTCGGGATAAGCAGGACCACGCCGGGAACTGCCATAACGGCGATGATGGCCGCGAACACCGCCCCCCGGCCGCGGAACCTGAGCCGGGCGAGCGCGTAGCCGGCCATTGAGTCGAAAAGGATCCGGCCAGCTGTGACGAGCACAGCGACGACCACCGAGTTCATGAACCATCGGGGGAAGTCCTGCTGGCCGAGGTCGCTGAACGCGGTGACGACCCAGTTATGCGGAATCGGGTTGACCGGGTGGCTGACGGCGTCGGTCTCGGTTTTGAAGGCCGTGCCGAGCTCGAGGAGGAACGGATAGATATAAAGGAACGCGAAGACGGCGAGGGTGAGGTACAGCGCGGCTCGCGGCAGCAGAGCGCGCCGACCGGCCATCCGCCGTCCCGGCATCACAGCTGCCGCCCGCGAGCCTGGGTGACCGAGCGGCGCTCGCGCAACAACAGCCGCTGCAGCACGGTGAAGATCACGATGATGCCGAAGAGGATGAACGCGATAGCTGCTCCCTGACCCCATTGCTGGTCGCCGAACGACACCTGGTAGGCGAGGTAAGCCGGGGTGAGGGTGGTCCCGGCCGGGTTGCCCTGGGTGATCAGGAACACCTGGTCGAAGACTTGCCAGGTGCCGATAAGGCCGAGAGTCAGCACCAGGAAGAGTGCCGGCCGGATCAGCGGCAGCGTGATTCGCCGGAACCGGGTCCAGGCGTTCGCGCCGTCGACGATCGCCGCCTCCTCCACCTCTTCGGAGATGTTGTACAGGGCGGGCAGGAACAGCAGCATGAAGGTTCCCGACGTGGTCCAGATGGCGAGGATGATCAGCGTCACCATGGCCACGCTGGGGCCTGCTAGCCAGTCCCACCAGGACAGCCCTAGCAGCCCGTGCCTGGCGAGCGCGGCCGGCGGGGTGATGCCAACGCCCCGGGCGATCATGTGCAGCAGGCCGTTAGGGTCGCTGAACCAGTTCGGGCCGTGCACGCCCAGATAGCCCAGGGCGCCGTTGACGACTCCGGTATCGGCGAACAGAAACAGGAAGATCATCGATACCGCGACGGAGCTGGTCACCGACGGGAAGTAGAACGCGGTGCGGAAGAAGCCGCGGCCGCGCAACGCTTTGCGGCTGACCACGATGGCTAGCAACAGGGCAAGCGCAGTCTGCAACGGCACCACGAGCAGGACGTAGTAGAGGTTGTCGCGGATGCTGAGACCGAGATCTTGCTGCGCAAGCCCCGGCTGGGTCAGCAGTGCCTCGTAGTTCGCCATTCCGACGGTCTTCACCCCTGCGGAGAACGGGCTGCCGATACCGCTCCAGTCGCTGATGCTGACCCAGGCGGCCATCACGATCGGCACGACCAGGAACACGATCAGCGCCGCAATCGCAGGGGTGGTGAACAGCCAGCCCGCCGCCGCCTC
>DASXIA010000232.1:0-6564 GCA_036488155.1 Streptosporangiaceae bacterium
CATGCCGGTCCCGGCGCGGATCTTGCGCTGCGCTGTCACGCCCTGGCTGGCTCGAAGCCACGTGCTGATGGTCCGACGCGGTAGCGCTGTGCGTCGAGTCACTCCCAGGCCAGGAAGCAGGCGCCGAGTCGGCGGCGGAAGTGGCGTCCGTGGCGGACGGCGCGCTCTCCCGTGGCGCGTTGTCCTGGGGCGAGCTGTCTCCCGCTGGGCCGTTCGCAGTGCTACCTCTGTCTGTGCTGTCCCTGGCTGTGCTGTCCCTGGCTGTGCTGTCCCTAGTTTGGCCACCGCTGGCCTTGGTCAGCAGGGAGTCCAGTGCGCTGATGGCGTCTTGCACTGCCGAGGCGACGACGTCACCTGCGCCGGAAATCTGACCGCCGATGCCCGGACCGGAGTCGCGCATCCGGCGGGCCGCCCGGCAGATCGGACACCACTGGCACTCTGGCGACTCGCCGACCTCCGGCGGTATCTCGTTCGTGGCGGTGTCCCAGACGTCAGACGTGGGTCGGCTGCCGCCGAGCGTCCGGCGCACTTGTCCGCTGATCTCCCTGCGCATGTTCTTGGCGCTCTGGCGGATGAACCAGCGCTGCAGGTCGCCGAACACGTCGACGCCCTTAGCTGACCGGTCCGTGGTCCGCCGCTCTGCTGGGTCTCGCGGCCCGGGTTGCTCAGTCATCGATGTCACCATTTCCTGATAGTGTCCCCCGTATGATCCCCGCCAGCGCGAGCCGTTTACCATAAGCTGCCCGCGGCGTTGCCTTGGCCGCGACCAGCTGTTCAGCTGCGGCCACCGGCCTGCGCCGACTCCGCCCGGGACTTCAGGCCCTTCAGCGCGGTGTCGATGATCGTCCGCTCGGCGCGGCGCTTGAGCAGCCCGAGCGGCACTCTGGTCCCGACGGCCAGCTCGTATCTGACCTGAGTGCCCTGCCCGTCCTCGGCCAGGTGGTATTGCCCCGACATCTCGGTCACCACCGAGCCAGCCTCGGCTAGCTGCCACCGGACCGCCGCCTCGCCGTCCCAGTCATAGGACAGAACGTAGCTGTCCTTGATCACGCCCGCGTCCAGGCCGAACCGGACACGCTCCGGGCGGCCGTCCGGCCCGGTCGCCAGCACCTCGGCTGAGCGGATACCGCTAGCCCACTCCGGATAGGCGCCGAAGTCTGCGATCACACCCATGATCGTTGGTCGGGCCGCCGACACGGTGATGGTCGACGAAGTCCTGTCTGCCATGACTCGGAGCGTACCTCCAGACCCGGCTCGCACCCGACCGGGCAGCCCCTGTGCAGCTAGCCCCACTGCAGCACGTACGGCATGCCCCTGGCCCGGAAATGACCGACGTTAATGCACTCAGTGTCACGGATGCGCACGCGACTTTGCAGCGGCTGATGCACGTGGCCGAACAGCAGGTAGCGCGGGCTGGTCTGCTCGATCGCCGTCAGCAGTGCCTCGCTCCCCCGCTCCATCCGGCGGGCCACGGTGTCATAGAGCAGCTCCGGCACTGCTGGCGGGATGTGCGAGCACAGCACATCCACCTGACCGAGCGCTTCAACCTTGGCCGCGAACACTTCGTCGTCGAGCTCGTTAGGCGTCCGGTAGCTGGTCCGCAGCCCGCCACCGACGAAACCGAACGTCCAGCCGTCCAGCTCGACCCGCTCGCCATCCAGGATGTGCTGGCCCGGCCGGACGTGCTCAGGCCAGAACTTGGGCAGGTCCACGTTGCCGTAGGTCAGGTAGGACGGCGCCGGCATGGCCGAGAACAGCTCCGCGTACTGCCGGGAGACCGCCGCCTCGATGTGCTGCCGCGGGTCGCCGCCGAGTCGCGCCCACAACGCGCTCGACATCTCTCGCGCCTCATCGAACCGGCCCGCCCCGCGCAGCTCGACCAGCCGCCGCGCTTGCTCGGCGCCGAACAGGTCCGGAAATATGCCCTGGCTATGGTCGGCGTAGTCAATGAACAACAGCAAGTCACCGAGGCAGATCAGTGCATCAGCACCCTGGCCGGCTACGCGGAGCGCGTCGGCCCGGCCATGTACATCGCTTACCACGTGCACCCGCATCCACCTACAGTAGGCAAGTCCGGCAGCCAGGCCTAGCCGGCCCGCGCTGGACAGTCACGCCGGCCGACGCGATAACGTCCAGAAAGATCAGGACGGGAACGAGGTAGGTGGAGGGTCCGTGCTCGAATATGGCATCCCTGCCCTCATCGAGATTCCAGAGGACACCCGACTGGCCGATGCGGTCTTCAGCCGCGCTGCCGCAAATCCCGACGACGTCATGCTGCGCAGGCGCTCGGCCGCTGGTCAATGGGAAGACGTCACCGCAGGACAGTTCAGTACCCAGGTGTCCGCACTGGCCAAGGGCCTGATCGCAGCGGGCATCGAGCCGGGCGACCGGGTGGCGCTGATGTCCGGGACGCGGTACGAGTGGACCCTTGCGGACTATGCGATCTGGGCTGCCGGGGCGGTGACCGTTCCGGTCTACGAGACATCCTCGGCCGAGCAGGTCGAGTGGATCCTCAGCGACTCGGGCGCCAGAGCGGCCATCGCGGAGACAGACAAGCACGCCGAGATCATTTCCGGTCTTAAGGACCGCTTGCCTGACCTGGGGCAGCTCTGGCGGATCACCATCCTGGAGGAGGTCGCCGCCACCGGTGCCAGTGTCACCGATCAGCAGCTTCACGAGCACCGCGCTCTCCGGCAGGCGAGCGACCTGGCCACGATCATCTACACGTCGGGCACAACCGGACGGCCCAAGGGCTGCGAGCTCAGCCACCGGAACCTGCTGTCCGCGGTTCGTAACGCAGTCCACGGCGCGCTGCCGGAGCTGTTCGAGACGGCGGGCGACGGGACGCTGCTCTTCATGCCGCTTGCGCACGTCTTCGCCCGGATCATCGAGATCGGCTGCGTGGAGTCTGGCGCCATCCTGGGGCACTGGGAGGAGACGGCGAGTGTCGCCGACGGGCTGCGCGAGTTCCATCCCACGTTCCTGCTCGCGGTACCACGGGTGTTCGAGAAGGTCTACAACACCGCCCAGCAGCAGGCCTCGGCGAGCTCGGCCAAGAGCAAGATCTTTGCCGCCGCATCCCGAGCAGCTGTCGAATACAGCAAGGCGCTGGACGCGGGCGGTCCGGGCCTGGCGCTGCGGCTGCGGCATGCGCTGTTCGATCACCTCGTCTACGGCAAGCTTCGAGCCGCGGTAGGCGGCCGCGTCAGGTACGCGGTATCAGGCGGCGCGCCGCTGGGCGACCGGCTCGGGCACTTCTTCCGCGGCGTCGGGATCACCGTGCTTGAGGGATACGGCATGACCGAGACCTCGGCCGCAGCGACCGTCAACAAGCCGCGCAGGAACAAGGTCGGCACCGTCGGCCAGCCGCTACCTGGCGTCAGCGCCAGGATTGCCGATGACGGCGAGATCCTGCTGCGCGGCGGGATCATCTTCGCCAGGTACTGGCACAACGAGGCGGCCACCGCGGAGACGCTGGACTCCGAGGGCTGGCTGCACACCGGCGACCTCGGCTCGCTCGACGACGAGGGCTTCCTTCGCGTGACCGGCCGCAAGAAGGAGCTGATCGTCACAGCGGGCGGCAAGAACGTGGCGCCGGCCGTGCTCGAGGACCGGCTGCGGGCACACGCGTTGATCAGCCAGTGCATGGTGGTCGGCGACAACAGGCCGTTCATAGCGTGCCTGATCACGCTCGACCCGGAGGCGCTCGACCACTGGAAGCAGCAGCACGGCAAGCCGGCCGACGCGACGGCGGCAGATCTCGCTAACGATCCGGAGCTGCTGGCCGAGATCCAGGCCGCCGTGGACGACGCGAACAAAGCCGTATCCAGGGCCGAGTCCATCCGCAAGTTCACGATCCTGCCGGTGGACTTCACGACCGACAACGACTACATCACGCCGTCACTCAAGGTGAAGCGGGCCCTCGTGGCCAGGGACTTCGCCGCCGACATCGAAGCGCTTTACGCGCGGTAGCGGCGCGGAGGTGCGGGCGAGCCGCTGCAACCCAGTGCCACCGCGACCCGCCCCGGCGCCACCGCGACGCGCCCCGGTCAGCTTGCGTCAGTCACCCCCTACATGCCACGGCTGCCGCGCCGGAACGCTGCCCGTATTGATGCGGCTACCTGCGCCGGGGTGTCAAAGATGTCGCGCCAGCCGAAGTGCACGACCTCGAAGCCTGCATCCCGGAGGTCTGCATCTCTTCGCAATTGATGGGTCGCTGCGAACCGGTTGTCGTACTTCATCTCGCCGTCCGCCTCGGCGATCGTGCGGAATCGCTCCCAGTAGAAATCGACCCGCGCGATGACCCGGCCGTCCGCCCCCAGCAGCGCCTGCAGTTGCGGCGGCGGGAGTCCGCAGTCGCGGAACGCGACCCTGGCGATGGATTCCAGCGGCGATTCGGCGAGTGCATCGGCGAACGCCACCACCTCGGAAGCTCGTTGCGCACCAGGCCAGCGACGACAGCTGTCGAGCACTGCCAGCAGCTCTTGCTTGCTCGTGCGGTTGTTGTACAGCGCAGAGTCCGCCACGACAATGCCCGCCCTGAACGGTGAGATGCGAGCCAGGTCCAGCACTGTTCTCGCCGCTGAGGTCACCGGCACGCTGTCCCAGAGGCCGACGTGGCCTTCCGGTAGCGCCGCATGGTGCACGCGGACGTCGGGCCAGCTTTTCCGGCTCCCGCCACCCGGAACCAGGGTGATCGCGACACTCGCCGGAACCCGGCCCAGTAGGTCCAGGCCAAAAAGCTGCGCGGCAGTGTGATGGCTAGCCACGGCCCGCGGCCCGAGCGGGGCCAGCGTGGCCGCAGCGCGTAACGCTAGGGCTCCCCTGCGGGTCACTGTGACCGACTGGACGAGCTCGGCGGGTCCATAAATGCCGTAATGGAGGCGAACCAGCTCGCCCCGGCTGACCTTGGTTCTGATCTGAGCAGTAGAGAATCCCGCGCGCTGCAGTTCAGTGGTCGTCGCAATATTCGCTAACCGGCCTGTTTCCGGCAAATGATCGCGCTTCATGAGTTCCAGAATGCCCGCCACTACTGACTTTTCACCCAAGCCAGCGCTCCAGCGCGACCTTATATGCCGTTATAGCCGATTCCTACCTCAGCTCTCGGGTGAAAAGTTGACGGCGTTGGGGGCAAATGACGTAAATCGGGCCGCGAATTTGGGCCAGTGTTCAGGCCGTGCCGGAGATGATGTGTTGCAGGCGCTGCGCCACCAGGTCCCAGGTCCACTCGCGGTCAATCCAGGCCTGGCCCTTGTCGCCCATCGCCGCGGCGCGGGCCGGATCGGCCAGCAACTCGATCAGCCGCTGGGCCAGCGCGTCCTCGCTTCGGCCAGGGACCACGTAACCCGTCTCACCATCCAGGATCGCCTCGGGAGCGCCACCGGAGTCACCCCCGATGACCGGCAGCCCAGTCGCGGAGGCTTCCAGGTAGACGATGCCAAGGCCCTCGACATCCAGACCCGCCCGCCGGGTCCGGCACGGCATAGCGAAGATGGTGCCTGCGTCGTAATACGCCGGCAGGTCATCCCAGCTCACCGGGCCGGTGAAAATGACAGAGCCTGCGACCCCGGCCTCGCTGGCCAGCTGCTCCAGGCGGGACCGGTACGGCCCGTCTCCGACCAGCAGCAGCAGAGGGTCTCCGGCCGCCGCGCGGACCGCCGGCCACGCCCTGATGAGAGTGTCCTGGCCCTTGCGCGGCACCATCCTGGACACGCAGACCACCACCGGGCGCTCCGGAGCTATGCCCAGCTCGCGGCGGATCCGTGCGCCGCCTGCGCCCGGTGAGAAGCGGTCCGGATCCACGCCGGGCGCGAGCTTGACCATCCGGCCAGCCGCATCAGCGGACAGGGCCCTGGCGAGCCGGATCCTGAAATACTCAGCCAGGTAGGTGAGAACGTCCACCTCATCGCCGATCCGGCGCAGTAGTGACCTGGCCGCTGGGAGCGCTGCCCAGCCGGCCTCGTGCCCGTGGGTGATCCCGATGACGCGCTGCGCGCCTGCCCGCCGCAGCTGCGGCGCTAGCAGTCCGAGCGGCGCAGCCGCCCCGAACAAAACGGTGTCACAGCCGTGCCCGGCGAGCAGCGCGCAGGCGCGCGCGCCCACCGCTGGCAGCGGAAGCATCAGCGACCGCGGGTGCCTGATCACCGGGAACGGCTGCTCGGCGTCGAACTCAGCCGCGCCTGCCCAGGCCGGGGCGTAGACCACGACCCCGTCGGCGGGCAGCCGGAGCGCCAGCGCGTGCACGAACGACTGAATCCCGCCGCGGCGCGGCGGGAAGTCGTTGCTGACGATCAGCACCTTGCTCATCTGGTTGGGATTTTCTGGCTCTTGTCAGCTGAACCGGTACCGTCAGCTGCGCTGAGTCCGATCCCCGCGCCAGCTGGCATCACGGCGCCTGGGACGGCCGAGTTGACGGAACACATGATCATACTCGGCGTCCCGCAGCCACCGCAGGACGCACGCCCTGCGGTGGCTACAAGCGCCGGGTCCGGATTGACCGAATGGTCCCGCCGACCGCTACGGCCGGACAGCTTCGTCGAGTTCCGACGCGTACCAGCCGCTCAG
>DASXIA010000258.1:0-1787 GCA_036488155.1 Streptosporangiaceae bacterium
CAGGACCAGGGCGGCCATGGTCGCCCCGGCGAGCTGCACCACGACGTAGCCAGGTACCCGGGTCCACGGGAAGTCACGGCGGAGGGCGAAGGCGATGCTGACGGCCGGGTTCAAGTGCGCTCCGGAGATCTTGCCCATGAACAAGATGACGGCCATGACAGTCAGCGCGGGTGCCACCACGGCGGCGCTATGGCTGATCACGCCGGGAAAGGCGTGGCTCATCATGCCAGCGCCCGCTGCCGCGAGGACCAGGAAGAAGGTGCCGAGCAGTTCGGAGAACAGGCGCCGCCACTCCTGGTGGGGGTCGTTGAAGTTGGTGATGCGGTCGAGGACGTCCTTCTCGTAGCGGGCCAGCGGACTGAGGGGGTTCGGCGTTGGTTCTGAGTGTGCCGGGGTCATTGCTGACTCCCATCGGGTTCAGCTGAGAACGCGGGCGCCCGGGCAGTCACTGATCAAGGCGGCGGGGTCCGGGACTTAAAGGTCCGGTTCGGCGGCGATGCGTCCTGAGGCGACGGCGTCGACGAGTGCTTTGTGGTCGCGTTCGTTCTGGTCGGCGTAGGCGGCGGCGAACCGGGTGATGGCCTTGTCGAAGACGTCGGAGCGGCCGAGGTAGGCAGCGATGGCGATCCGGTCGCCGGAGCGGGCGTGCGCCCGGGCCAGCGTCCAGCCGCACAGCTCACCGTATATCCGCATGCCCCGTGGCACCATGCTCTCGATGGGCAACGAGAATTTCCAGTCCCGCAGCTGGCGGACGTAAAAGTCGCGCTGCTTGCCGTCGAGGCCGACCGCGGTGCGCTGCCATCCGAGGAAGATGTCGCTGCTCGCCTGCATCAGCCGTTGTCCCGCGACTACCCGCATACCCTGGTTAGCGTACTTACTGGCGCCGACGAACCGGCTGAGCACTGACTCCTCAGCCTCTTTGACCTGCAGGAACAGCGGATCGTTGTTGTCCCGGCCGAATAGCAGGACGATCCAGCAGCGGGTGCCGACGCTGCCGACGCCAACGACCTTGCGGGCCATGTCGGCGAACTGGAACTCCTCGAGCAGGTAGCGGCGGTCAGTTTCCAGTGTCCGCCGGTACGTGGCGAGCAGGTCATTGATCTGCGCGTAGTAGGTCTCCTGATCCGTCTTCGCTGGCAGCAGGTCATTGACCGGGACCAGCAGCGGCGGGTCGGCGATGATGCGTGGCCGGCCGTCCACGACACGGGTCAGCTTGGCCACTTCCTGCATGCTGTCCCTGGTCCGCGCCTTGGCAGTCGCCTTGAGGGTCATCTTGCGCTGCTGCGCCTTCATCTCCGACGCAAGATCCGACCGCACCAGGTCCGCGTCTGCGCGGGCGTACCAGATGTCCAGATTGGTCATGGTCGCGAAGTGACGCATCGCCCGCCGGTAGCTGGCGACAGTGGCAGCGACGATCTCACGGCGCTCCTTGCCGCCGAAGCCGTTGTCTCGTGCCGCGACCTCCATGCTGGCGGCCAGCCGCTTGACGTCCCATTCCCACGGGCCAGGCAGGGTCTCGTCGAAGTCGTTGACGTCGAAGACAAGTCGGCGCTCGGCCGAGCCGAACAGGCCGAAGTTCGACAGGTGCGCGTCGCCGCAGGCCTGCACCGCCAGCCCGGACACCGGGGTGCCGGCCAGGTCGCTGGCCATGGGTAGCGCCGCGCCGCGGTAGTAAGTGAACGGTGACGCCATCATCCGGCCCCACCGGATCGGGACAAGCTCAGGCACCCGCGCCTCGGCCTGCCCTTCGAGCAAGCCAAGCGGGTCTGGCCGATCCGACGGCGGGT
>DASXIA010000278.1:0-6340 GCA_036488155.1 Streptosporangiaceae bacterium
GGTTCTCGAACGGGTAGTGCACCTGGGCGAACGGCATCGAGCCGGACTCAAACCAGCAGTCCAGCACTTCGGGCACCCGGCGCATGGTGGACTTGCCCGTCGGATCGTCCGGGTTCGGCCTGGTCAGGTTGTCGATGCCGGGCCGGTGCAGATCTTCCGGCCGGACGCCGAAGTCGCGCTCCAGCTCGTCCAGCGATCCGTATACGTCAGTGCGCGGATAGTTCGGGTCGTCGCTCTGCCAGACCGGGATCGGCGAGCCCCAGAACCTATTCCGGCTGATGGACCAGTCACGCGCGTTCTCCAGCCATTTGCCGAACTGGCCGTCCTTCACATGCCCCGGCACCCAGGTGATCTGCTCGTTGAGTTCGACCATCCGGCCCTTGAACTTGGTCACCTCGACGAACCAGCTCGACACTGCCTTGTAGATCAGCGGGTTACGGCACCGCCAGCAGTGCGGATAGGAGTGCGCGTACATCTCGCGCCGCACCAGGCTGCCCTGCTCGCGCAGCTTGGCGGTGATGCCGGGGTTGGCGTCGAAGACGTGCTGGCCCTCAAAGTCGGGCACCACGCTGGTGAAGCGGGCATGCTCGTCCACAGTCAGCACGGTCGGGATACCGGCCGCGTCGCAGGCAAGGGCGTCGGCCTCGCCATAGGCAGGCGCCATGTGCACGGCCCCGGTGCCGTCGTCGGTGGTGACGTCGTCGGAGAGGATCACCCTGAAGGCGTTCTGCGTGCCGTACTTCTCCGCGTCAGTGATGTAGCTGAACAGCGGCTCGTACCGGCGACCGGCCAGGTCGCTGCCAGTGAGGCTGCCGACGACGGCCGCGCCCTCGAGTTCGCGCTCGTAGGCAGCCTGCCGGTCGCGGGCCAGGATGTACCGCTCGCCGTCCTTCTCCAGCACGGTGTAGCTGATGTCCGCGCCAACCGCGACGGCCTCATTGGACGGCAGCGTCCACGGCGTGGTCGTCCAGGCCAGCAGGTATTCCCCGGTCTCTAGCTTGAACCGGACGGTGACCGACGGGTCCTGGCGCTCCTTGTAGACGTCATCGTCCATCCGCAACTCGTGATTGGACAGCGGGGTTTCACACCGCCAGCAGTACGGCAGCACCTTGAAGCCCTGGTAGACCAGGCCCTTGTCCCACAGTTGCTTGAACGCCCACATGACGCTTTCCATGTAGGTCACGTCGAGCGTCTTGTAGTCGTGGTCGAAGTCCACCCAGCGCGCCTGGCGGGTGACGTAGTCGCGCCACTCCCGGGTGTAGCGCAGCACGGACTCGCGGCAAGCGTCATTGAACTTGTCGAGGCCCATAGCGACGATGTCGGCCTTGCCAGAGATGCCAAGGATGCGCTCGGCCTCGACCTCGGCGGGCAGACCGTGGCAATCCCACCCGAACCGGCGCTCGACTCGGCGGCCCTGCATGGTGCGGAACCGCGGCACGACGTCCTTGACGTAGCCGGTGATCAGGTGCCCGTAATGCGGCAGGCCGTTAGCGAACGGCGGGCCGTCATAGAACACGAACTCGCTATCGGCCGGCCGCTGCTGTACCGACGTGCGGAAGGTGTCATCGGCAGCCCAGTACGCCAGTACGCCTTCCTCGAGGTCGGGGAAGTTCGGCTGGGCAGGCACTCCGCTCGCGGTCTGGCCCGCCGCCCGGGCGGTCTCGGCCCTGGGGTAAACCGCACTGGGATCAATGCTCATCTGGTGGTACGTCCTCGCGGCGCTGGTTCGCACTGGCAGCGCGAGGACGACGCGCCCGCTCCCGCGCGGGCGCACCGCGGTACCACCTCGCTTGCCGCGTGCCCGGTCCGCTGACTGCATGTCCGCCGACCGTACCCGCGACCGCTCGTCTGGCCGGCTGTGACGGGCCGGACCCGCCCGGTTCTAATCAGGCCCGCCCCGCAGCCGCCGTAGCGGCGCTGAGCAGGCCCTTTCTTCCGGAAGCTCCCCGGTGATAGCCGGATCATCGCCTTGTGCCAGCAAGTCTAGCCGGTGGCGGCAACTCACGCTCTTGAGTATCGCGGCCGGGGCGACCGGGCCGGTTTTAACCGGGAACCGGTGGTAGCCGGAGCAACAGTCGCGTAGTTTGCGACGTTAATTCGCTTCGCGGGCCTGAGGGGAGGGCGAAGTGCTGGACGTGCGGCGGCTGGCGGCACTCGACATGCACGGCGTCGCCGGATCCCGGCTTCGCAGGAGAATCATCCGCGCTGAATTCGTCCTCGGCGCTGTGGCCGGCGCGGGCCTGGGCATCTGGGTTGCAATCGGGGCTACGAGCGTCGGCTGGCAGTTGTTTGGCGCCTGGGTCGTCGGGATGGGCGTCAACTACGCTGCACTCGCCTGGCAGGCGGCGCTGCTGTCGCGGCCCGGAGCACTCGAAGCCGAACTGGCGGGCGTGGATCTGGCCCGCGACCTGCGGCGTTACAGCGTTATGCAGTTCTGGATCGTGGTCCCGCTGCTCTTGGCGGTCCTGCTAGCTCGCGGCCCTGGGCGCGGGGATGCCTGACCGGCACGGCTGCGCCCTGGTGTTCCCCGTCGTGGCGATATTTGCGATAGCAACAGATTTGCCCCGCGCTAGAGAGAGGCAACCTCATGCCGCACATCACCCTGAACTCCAGTGAGCCGGGAATCCGCGGCCTGCTGCGCTACCGGCCCGATACAGCCGGACCGCTGAGTGATCTGGCCGAGACGCTGCTGCGCGGGCCGAGCACGCTAACCACCGGTGAGCGTGAGCTCATCGGTGCCTATGTGTCTGAGCTGAACGACTGCGAGTACTGCTCAGGCTCGCACGGTGCCTGCGCCGCAGCCCTGCTGCCGGACGGGATGACGGTAGTGGAGCAGGTGCGGGCCGAGGCCGCCACCGCGCCGGTCAGCGCCAAGCTCAAAGCGCTCCTCGCGATCGCGTCAGCAGTGCGGCAAAGCGGCCGCGACGTCACGGCCGAACTGGTAGCAGACGCCCGGACGGCAGGTGCGACGGATCTGGAGATCCACGACACCGTGCTGATCGCGGCGCTGTTCTGCATGTTCAACCGGTACGTCGACGGGCTGGCAACGGTTGCTCCCGAGGATCCCGCTGCGTACGCCGCAGGCGCGCAGCGCCTCATCGTCGAGGGCTACCGACAGGATGCGTCATAAGCCGTTAACCGGAAGTGCGACGATGGCTGAGTCAGACCCGCCGGAGATGCGGGCGATGAGGATGGCTTCCGCGGGCCGGTCCGGCCGGAGAGGCTAAGAGGCTAACCGATGACGACACCGGCAGGGTCGGCTCACCGGGCGGGAGCCGGCCGGACGATTCACTTGTCAGAGCTGCTCAGACGCCCGCTCACGGACATGCGCGGCGAGGCGGTCGGGAAGCTTGCCGATGTCATTGTGCGGCTGCAGGGAACTGACCTTCCGCTGGTAACCGGGCTGGTCGCCACGGTCGGCGGCCGGCAGGTATTTGTCCCGGTGGAGCAGCTCACCTCGCTTGCCGACGATGTACTGAGGCTCACTAGCGCGACGCTTGACCTGCGCAGATTCGAACGCCGGGACGGAGAGGTGCTGCTGCGGTCCGACGTGCTCGGACACCGGCTCATCGACGTGGAGAGCGCGCGCCTGATCAGGGCTGCCGATCTCAAGCTTGAGCAGCGGGAGGGCGACTGGCTGGTGACTGGCGTCGATACGCGCCGCCGGCCACGGAGGCTGTTCGGTTCGCGAGTCGGCGCTGGCGACCACGACGAGCGCTGGTACCGGGAGTGGACCGCCTTCGAGCCCCTCATCGGGCACTCGGGTAGCCAGTTGCTGCGCGGCACGTTCGCGCGGATCCGCCGGCTGAAGCCTGCCCAGATCGCCGATCTGCTGGAGGCGGCGTCTCGGGCAGAGGAGTCGGAAATTCTCGGGCAGGTGCACGCCGATCCGGAGCTGGAAGCCGATGTCTTCGAGGAGCTCAACGAGGACCTGGCGATCCGCCTGCTCGGCGCCAGGACTGACGCCGAGATCGCGGAGGTCCTCGGCCGGATGCGCGCGGACGACGCGGCCGATGCCGTCGCAGAGCTGCCGCAGGCTCGTCGTCAGCGCGTACTTGACCTGCTTCCGCCTGGCCAGCGCACTAAGGTGCTAACGCTGATGGGCTTCAACCCGGCAAGCGCTGGCGGCCTGATGGGTGTCGACTTCCTGGCAGTGCCCGAGCGGGCCAGCGTGCAGGACGCGGTGGCGGCGGTGGCCGGCTCCCCCGGCCTGCAGCCGGAAGCGCTGACGAGCGTGCACGTGCTGGACGAGCTCGGGCGGCTCTGCGGCGTCGTGCGACTCGTCTCGCTGGTACAGGCCGCTGCCTCGGCGAAGCTCACCGATATCTATGACGCCGATCCGGTCCGGGTCGGAGCGAGCACCGACATCGTGGACGTTGCCGTACTGATGAGCGACTACAACCTGACCACGATCCCGGTCGTGGACGAGCGGCGGACGATGATCGGCATCATCACGGTGGACGACGTGCTCGAGGCGACGCTGCCATCGGACTGGCGGCGGCGCGAGGCAGCTGAACCCCCGGACGCTCATCACGGGGATTCTTCATGACCGTTGGAAGGCGGCTGCCACGCTCTTGGGCACGCACATGCGCCACGCATCGAGGACGAGTTCTTCCATCTCAGCCTGGTCAATGAAGGCCAGCCGCACGCGCAGCCAGTTGTAACGCATGTCGGACTGGAACGGCATCAGGAATTTGTCTGGCTCGGCCGCGACAAGTGCAACCCGCTCGTCCTTGGGAAAACCAAAGCCCATGACCTGTTCGTCGCTGGAGAAGGCCAGGAAAACGATCCGGCCAACCCGGAACTTAACCCGATCCCGGACGAGCGCCTCATAAGCGCGCGGCAGCCGGGTCGCGAAGGCGCGGACGTCATCGATGGTCACCACAGAGCCCAGCCTGCCAGCTGCCTCTGACAATGGCGGCTGCGCCCGAACGCCCCCACGGATGCGCGCCGTTGTCCAGTTGCCGGCAACCCGCACTAGTCTGCAAAGATGAGCCAGTCTGCTCCGGCGAGCCTGACGTTGCCGCTGTTCCCGCTCGGGAGCGTGCTGTACCCGGGGCTGGTGCTCCCGCTGCACATCTTCGAGGAGCGGTACCGGCAGCTAGTCGCCGACCTGCTGGCCGGACCTGAGCCCCGCCAGTTCGGCGTGATCGCGATCCGGCACGGCCGGGAAACCGGGATCAACGGGGTGTCCGAACTGTACGCGACCGGGTGCACCGCAGTGCTGCAGAGCGTCGAGCGTCATGACGACGGGCAGTACGACCTCATCACCGTTGGCGCGGAGCGGTTTAAGCTGCTCGGATTGCGCGACGCTGATGACGAGGCAGGCCCGGACTCGAGCGACCCGGGCAACGGGAGCGAAACCGGCAAGCAGGGACATTACCTCAGCGCAGATGTCCAGCTGCTGGCCGATGAGGTCGGCGATGAGGCCGAGGCCGCCGTGGTGCTGCCGGCTGTGCAGCGGGCGTTCCGGTCTTATCTAGGTTTGCTTGCCGAGCGCGGCGGTGCCCAGATCACCATCCCGGAGCTGCCCGACGAGCCCGTGCTGATGTCCTACCTAGTGGCTGCCGCGGTCGTCGCGGACCTGCCGGAGAAGCAGCGACTGCTTGAGGAGCCCGACGCGCTCCGCCGGCTGGTCGCCGAGCGCAGGCTGCTGAGCAGGGAGATGCAGATGCTCCGCGCGCTCGCTGCCACGCCGGCGCCCGATCTCAGGAACGCGCCGTACAGCCAGAACTAAAAGGGGGAACGCGCACAACCGGGCTGGCGGCCAGGGTCAGGCCCCGGTCAGGCCGTCAGCGCGACCGCCGCTTCGGTCGTCAGCAGCTGGAACGTGAATGTCTCCTGCAGGTAGAGGACGACGTCGGCGTCGCTGTGAGACAGGTAGCCAATCGAGAAGTCCTGGCCAAGGTGCAGGCTGAAATCGCCGCCGCGCGCTGTCACCAGTACCGCGCCGGTGATGGCCGGAGCCCAGATCAGCTCGCCGTCGAGTACGTTGCGCAGGTGCCGGATAACCGGGTAACCCTGGTCACTGGCTTCGCTGACCGCGGTGTAGGCCTCGGCCGATAGCACTGCGGTGTAGGGGCCGTCCACGCCGGCTGACCGCAGCTGGTTCGCGGCCTGAGCGAATGCCATCGGGTACGCGGCAATGTCGGCTGGCAGGATCACCGGCGGGTTGCTGGCGCCCGGCACGATGCCGCCGATGGCCGCTGCCGGGTAGCCCGCGAAGATGGCCCGGTCCTCAGCGAACGCGATCTGCCGCGCCGCTTCCCTGGCGGGCTGCCAGTCGGAGTCCTGCGAGCCGCGCAGCACGTCGTCGATCTGCCCGCGGTTCAGCGTGAAC
>DASXIA010000285.1:0-6346 GCA_036488155.1 Streptosporangiaceae bacterium
GATCGCGGCCAGGTCAGCCGGGGGGAACCGGACTGTCTCCATCGGATAGCCGTCGGGTCCGAAGTGGTGGACCTCGGCACCGTAAGCCTCGTCGTCGTAGATGACGATGACCATTGACAGCCCGAGCCGCACCGCCGTCTCCAGCTCGCTGATTCCCATCAGCGCGCCGCCGTCGCCAAGCGCCGCGACCACCAGCCGGTCCGGCCTGGCGATCGCAGAGCCGATCGCGGACGCGAGCCCGAGACCGATCGACTGGTAGGCCTGGGTGAAGCAGAACCCGTCCTGATCGGGCACCGACAGGAACATGCTCGGGTAGCCCATGAAGTTGCCGGAGTCGATCGCGACGATCCGCTCGGCCGGCAGCAGGTCGTCCAGCGCGATCGTCAGCGTCCGCGGATCGATCCGGTTGCTGTCGCTCTCGTCGTCGTAGGGCGTGTCCCGCCAGCGGACCCGGGCGGCCAGTCCGTTCCGCAGCTCCGCTGACCGGTACCCGATGCTGCGCATGCCCGCGCTATCGGCCTCGCCCGCATCGCCGGGCTGGGGCTCGATGAGGCCCGCCACGGCGGACGCGGTCAGCGTGACATCACCCATGACTCCGAGGTGCACCTGCCGGTGCCTGCCAATGGCCGAGGAGTCATTGTCGACCTGAACGACAGTCGTGCCCCGGCCAATCAGCGTGCCGTGCCGGGTAGTCCACATGTTCAGCGAGCAGCCCCAGCCGACGAGTACGTCAGCGTTGGCGATCAGCTCGGCCGCCAGCGGTGACGCGAACCCGCCGCTGACATCCAGGTCCCACGGATTACCCCGGAACAGGCCCTTCGCCGCCGCCGACGTGGCCAGCAGCGCGCCGCACCTGCCGGCGAGCTCCTCGAGCGCCGCCCGCGCAGCTGTGCTCCGCGCCCCGCGGCCAGCCACGAACACCGGCCTGCTGGCATCAGCCAGCACTGCCGCAAGGTCGGCGACCTGCCGCTGCAATGGCGGCACAGGGTCGGCCATCCGCGCCTCAGGGCTTCCTGGCCAGGTGCACTCGCTCGCTTGCACGTCGAGAGGCAGCCCGAGCACAACGGTCCGCCGCTCGTCTCGCGCGGTCCGGTAGGCGCGCACCGCGTCGTCGACCGCGAACCCGGTGGAGTGCAACCGCGCCGCTGTCGCGCCGGTCGCGCGGGCGATCGCGGACACGTCGATCCGGAAGTTCGACGTGACAGCACGCGCGCTCACGTCCGCGGCCAGTACGAGCAACGGCGTCCGGCTCTTGGCCGCCTCAGTGATGCCGGTGAGCGCGTTTGTCAGTCCGGGCCCCTGGTGCAGGGTCAGCAGGGCCGGGCGTCCCGCCAGCCGCGCCCACGCGTCCGCCATGCTCGCGGCGCCGCACTCGTGCCGCGCAGCGACGTACCGGACGCCGTGCGCCATAAGCGCGTTGGTGACGTGGAAGTTTCCGCTGCCGACCACGCCGAACATCGTGTCGGCGCCGAGGTTAGCTAGCGCCTTGGCGATGGCTTCGGTGACCTTCATGAGGCACGTTCTACCAGCGCGAGCACGCGCGCGGGGCTCCCGGACCCGCCGACGATGGGTAGCGGCCCGGCAATGACCACCGCCCCCGTCGGTGGCAGCGCGGCCAGGTTCTGCAGCTGCGTCAGGCCGAACTTGCCCGCCCCGAGCAACGCTGAATGACACGGGAACGGCGGATCGAACGAGTGCGCGGCGCCAGCGTCCGTGCCCACCGTCTCGACGCCGATGCCGATCACCGGTGCCTCCTCGGCGAGCCACCGCGCACAGGCGACCGAGACGCCCGGAGTATGCGGCCCGGTCTCGTTGGCGTTGAGGAACTCCTGCTGGCTGCCGGACCTGGCATCCCATCCGGTCCGGTACAGCAGCCAGCCGCCGGCCGGCAGCGGGCCGTGCTCGGTTTCCCACTTCTTGATGTGCTCGGGCTCCAGCAGGAAGTCCGGGTCGGCGGCCGCCTGCGCGCTGAAGTCAAGCACCACAGCCGGCGCGATCATGCTCTTGACGGGAACGCCCGCTACGTCGAGACCGTCTTTGCCCGTGACCCAGTGCACCGGCGCATCGAAGTGCGTGCCGGTGTGCTCACCAGTGCTGATGTCGTTCCAGTACCACGCGGGCCCGCGCTCGTCGTACCGGCTGACCTCGTGCAGTGAGAACGGGATGGTGTTCGCAAATGGCTCCGGCAGCTGGATGAGCGGGGTGCTGGACTCTAGCTTTGCTGTCAGGTCGACGACCTCAATTGCTTCCGACTTAATGGCTGAAATGAGTTGTTCTAGCATGGACATGATCATCTCCGGCGCGATCGGTGGACATTCCAGGGCAGGTGCTGGAGCAAGCAGTCATCAAGCCTGCCGTAGTCACCACCGGCCAGGGAAGAGTTCCGGATCAGGCAGGTGCATCGGTCGCGCAGAATAGGGGCATGACGAAGCCCGTGACGAAGGCCGAGACGCTCGTTACCCCGGACGGAGTCCCCATCGAGGCGGTGCACCTGCACGGTGACCGGGCGCTCGGAATCGTGGTCGCGCACGGGTTCACGCTGCACTGGCAGTGGCCGCACGTGTGGCGGGTGGCTCGCCGCCTCAACGAGCACGCCGGGGTAGTGGTCTTCGACTTCCGCGGGCACGGCCGCTCTGGCGGAGCGACCACGCTGGGTGACAAGGAGATCCACGACGTCGACACTGTCGTGCGGCACGCCCGGGAGCTCGGCTATGAGCGGGTGGTCACGGTGGGCTTCTCGATGGGCGCCTCGACCGTGCTGCGGCACGCCGGGATCCTGGGTGGCGTCGACGGTGTCGTGTCGGTGAGTGGCCCTGGCCGCTGGTATTACCGGGGCACGCCGTCGATGCGCCGGGTGCACTGGGCGGTGGAGCACCGTACCGGGCGATTCATAACAAAACGGATCCTGAACACGCGTGTCAGCCGCGGCCGCTGGGATCCGGTTCCGCTGCCGCCGGCGGATGCTGCCGCCCTGATCTCGCCGACGCCAGTGCTGATCGTGCATGGCGACAAGGATGAGTACTTCCCGTCCGACCACGCCGAGCAGTTGTTCGAAGCGGCTCGCCAGCCTAAGGAACTGTGGATCGTGCCTGGCCTCGGGCACGCCGAGTCCTCAATTAGCGGGCCAATGCTGGACCGGATAGCCCGGTGGGCGGCCGGCGCGACGTCGGTCGCCGCCAGCCCCAACGCGGTGGCCTAGCGACGCTCCGCCGGAGCCGTTTTGTTCTATTTGCCGGGTTTCGCTGTCGGTGAATGCGGCTCCGTTGCGGCTATAGCAACAGCGGATTCACATCCATGAGGGGCTTGCGTCACCCGAGCCGTCACCGGGACGCCGACAGCCAGGTCTTTCCCAGATCCGTCAGCCAGCAGGCTTCTCCCAGACAGACACGTGCTGCCGGCTTTCGCTAGTGAACGGCTCTCGCCGCCAGCCCGCCCAGCGCTCGCGCAACCGCATGCCCGCGAGCTGGGCCATCAGGTCAAGCTCGGCCGGCCACACGTACCGGAACGGGATCGAGCTGAACTCGGCGCGGCCGCCGTCGATCGTCACGTGGTTCGAGCTCATGGCCTGCGTCGCGACTTCGTAGAGGTCGAACCCCCACCGCTTCGGGCCGGTCTCGAACGGCACCGCCGTCTGGCCAGGCGGCAGCCTGCGCAGATCGGGGACCATGACCTCGACGACAAAACAGCCGCCGGGCGACAGGTGCGCCGCGACATTGGCGAAGCATGCTACCTGTGCTTCCTGCGTCGTCAGGTTCATGATCGTGTTGAAGACCAGGTACGCCACCGAGAACGTGCCACCCACGCGTGCCGTCGCGAAATCGCCCAGTGTCACGCCGATGGCGTCACCACCCGGCTTGGCCCGCAGCCGGGTAACCATCGCCCGGGACATGTCGATGCCGTGCACCGGAACGCCGCGGTGAGACAGCGGCAGCGCGATGCGCCCTGTCCCGATGCCTAGCTCCAGCGCTCTGCCGGTGCCGGCCAGTCCCGCGAGCACCTCGACTGTCGCGCCGATCACGGCCGGATCGAACATCGCCGATGCGTCGTCGTCGTATTCCGCCGCGACCTGCTCGCCGAAGTAGCCGTCTTGATCGTCCACCGCCTGATCGCCCACCGCGCGACCGTACCGCGCGAAGCCGTCAGCCGCACCCGCATTTCGATGCGGTCAGGGATGCCGGCCCGGCTGACGCCGTTACAGGCTGATCGCGGCGGTTCGCAGGTCTGTCATGCCGAGCAGGGTGTGCTTGCCGCCAATACGCCCCCACCCGGTGCTGCGTCCGCCGGCGCCGCCGAAGGGCATGTTCACGTCCCACCAGCACGTGCTGTCGTTCACCACTACCTGCCCGACGGCGAGTTCCTCGACGAACCGGTACGCCCTGCCAATGTCCCTGGTGAACACTGCGGCCTGGAGGCCGAGCCGGTCCCGATTGGCGATCTCCAGCAGGTCGTCGTCGCCGCCAGCGGTGATGACCGGCACGACCGGACCGAAAGACTCGTCAGTCGCGAGCAGGCTGTCGACCGGGACATTATCAGCGACGGTGAACTCGTAATAGAGATCGGTTGGATGACCGGGCTGCCGGCGCCCGCCGCGCAGCACCTTGGCCCCACGGGCCTCGCCGTCGGCTACATGCCGGTCCATCTTGGCGGCGACAGCCTCGTTATTCAGCGGGCCGAGCGTGGTCTGCTCGTCGAACGGGTCGCCCAGGCGGACCTTGTCAGCCTCGGCGAGGACCGCCTCCAGGAAAGTGTCGTGCACTGCCCGATCCACCAGCACTCGTTCGGTCGCGCAGCACACCTGCCCCGAACACAGGTACGCGCCGTAGACCGCCGCTTTGGCGGCTGCCTCGACGTCGGCGTCGCTGAGGACTACCAGCGGCCCGTTGCCAGAGCATTCCATGATTGAGCGCTTCAGGCCCGCGGTGGACTGGATCTTCGCACCGGTGGCGGACGAGCCGATGAATCCGATCGCGTCGATCCCGGGATGCTGTACCAGGGCCTGGCCGGTCGGTCCCTCGCCCGGCAGCACGTTGACTAGGCCGTCAGGCAGCCCCGCTTCCCGCAGGATCTCCATGGCCCGGAGCACGGTGAACGCCGTGTGCGCCGGAGGCTTGACGACGTGCGAGTTCCCCGTCGCCAGGCCGGGAGCGACGAACTCGGCGAACATCAGCAGCGGGAAGTTCCACGGCGTGATGATCGCCCACGTGCCGACCGGCCGGTAGAACGTCCACATCCGTTTGCTCGAGCTGGTGGATGAGATCGTCTCGCCGGTCAGCCGTACCGCGTCCTCGGCGTGCAGGTGAAACAGCGTGGCTGCCTCGTCGATGTCGGCGAGCGACTCCAGGAGTGGCTTGCCCTGCTCGAGCGTCTGGAGGCGGGCTAGCTCCTCGCGACGCGCGCTGATCCCGTCGCCGATCGCATGGCAGATCGCCGCGCGCTCCCAGACGTTGACACGAGCCCAGCTCTGGCCTGCCGCCCTCGCCGCGCCGACGGCGGCATCGATGTCATCCTGGCCAGCGACTGGGACCGAGCCGATCAGCTGGCCGGTCACCGGAGACGTCACGTCCTGACGCCCGGCCGACCCTTCGCGGTAGTCACCGTTGATATAGAGCCGTGCGTCGCCGGCAGCCTCGGGCATGCGGCACCTCCACAATCGTGAATCGGGCGGGCAGGATCCCGTCAGTAGCAGACGATTGTAGACAGACCGGCAACTCTGTGAGGCACCATCCCGCCGCACAAACAGCTTTGACAGCCGAGGCTCTGGGTCAGCAACTGATCAGGGCGAGCAGCGCCGAGCCTGTCTGCGGCTGACATCGCTGCCAGGGCCGTCATGACGCGGCAGGTCGCTGACGCAGTCTCTCGGGCTTGTTATCGGGGGAACTCAGCGTGTGAGGGCACCTGGTTAGCGTCGATTGCGGCCCGCTCCGTCTCGGTCAGGCCCGCGGCCGCGAGGATGCGCTGGACAATCGCGTTTTTCGCACGGCCGTACTCATCGATGGTCGCGGCGGTAGCCCCGGCCTGCCTCTTCACGGCGGCGTACTGCTCGCGCAGGTCCGGGTCCGTGCGCAGGATGTCTCGCACCGCCAGGTGGTTCCGTAGCGACAGCGAACCCTGCACGACGACATACGTGTTTGTCCTGGCCAGTCGCGCTGGCTCCGTGAATGCCCACCGCAGCGGTATGCCGAGGTCGCCTTCCGGCGTGAACCCAAGTCCGGTCAGGACGGCCGACGCCGCGGGTACGTCCTGCTCGGCGACCACGATGTCGCAGTCGATCACCGGCTTGGCGGCAAGGCCGGGCACCGATGTGCTGCCCACGTGCTCGATGGCCACCACTGGCACCGCGGCCGCG
>DASXIA010000333.1:0-2731 GCA_036488155.1 Streptosporangiaceae bacterium
ATGAGCGCGGTGCCTGCAGGCGAGTGTGCCGCCAGGAAACCAGCGGCCTGACGCCAGTAGCTGGGCAGGGCTGTGAACGAGCCCGGCTGCAGAATCTGGCCAGTTAGCTGCGGCAGGGCCAGGCCTGCCAGGGTGAGGGCAACGAGGGGAGCGGTGATTGTCGCGCCGGTAATGTGCGCGGTCCGGTTGATCTGCAGCCGCCCTCGCCAGCAGCGCTCGATCACATGGGCGCAGCTGAGCGCAAGGGCGACCGCTACCACCGGCTCGAGCTTGTACGTGCTGCGGAACGGCGCCAGGGCCCCATCGAGCAGGTTGTCGATCGTCGAGTGGAACGGGCCGCCGAGTGGACCGTAGTAACCGGCCAGCTCCACCGCAACCACGAGTCCCGTGCAAATGCAGAGCCAGCGCCGCTCAGGCATATCCCGGCGGGCCAGGCCTGCAAGTCCAGCTCCGGCTGCCAGCGCGGATGCCAGGATGGCGGCCGACGAGGTGACAATGGTCCAGCCGGCGGGCAGCCAGGGAACGCCGGCCAGGTCGAGATACGCTGTCCAGGTGCCGGCGCCGCGCAGCGACGCTGCAGCGGACATGGTTCTGGTCGTCGTCGTGGCTTGCTCGATGTACGGCAGGAAATTGAACGAGTACCTCCCCTGCAGCAGCAGCGGGATCGCCCACCAAGCGGTTGCCGCGATGACTGCGGCGCACCACGCACAGCTGAGCCGGATGCGCTGGCGGCCGCGGGCATGGGTGAGGATGTACAAGGCCGGGAGCACGAGGACCGCCAGCGTCGACACGGCGTTAACGCCCGCCATCGCCGCGACAGCCAGGCCAGAGCGGGCAACAGCCCGACTTATGCTGGCCCGCCCCTGCGCTGCCGGGATGAGCGG
Organism: Streptosporangiaceae bacterium; assembly: GCA_036488155.1. GTDB lineage: Bacteria > Actinomycetota > Actinomycetes > Streptosporangiales > Streptosporangiaceae > JAJYUU01. The sequence goes on from DASXIA010000333.1 coordinate 885, forward strand.
CAATACAGCCCACGGCACGACGAGGCCGGGCAGCGCAGCCGCCGAGGTCGATCCGATCACGATCGTGAAGGTCGGCCACAGGACGAAGATTGTTCCGGCCAGGAGCCTGGACGGCTCGCTGCCAATCCGGAGTGCGCGCGCCAGCTTGACGAAGCCGGTGAACCCGACGGCCATCAGGGTCGACAGCCAGAGTCGCTCGACAAGCCAGACGGGTATGTGCACCAGTTGCCCGATCGCAAAGAACGGTGCCATCGGGATCGCGTAGCCGATGTACTGGTCCTGCAGGCTGCCGAACCACTCCAGGGGATCCCACAGCGACCACAGCCGGGCGAGAAACTGCCCGGCGTTGATATCGACCCCGAGCTTGGTGTCGAAGATAATCCGGCCGACGTCGGTGGCTCCGAAGATGGCGAGCGCGACTACGAAGACGATCAGGAACCACCAGCGGTCGCGCAGGAAAGCCCGACTTCCGCCCGCCGTCCCAGTGTCCGGCCTGGCTACCCGCAGCAGTGGCATCGCCGGCACCAGGTCGATGGATCCGGTCGGCCCCGATCCGCTCAGCCCGAATGCTTGCGACTGAGCACGAACGCGATCCGGCCTGGTATCCGTCACGTTGTCCGCCGCATGATCAGCAGCAGGTTCCAGGTCGCGAACTCGCGCACTAGCGGAACCCGGACGACCGCCTTGCACCACCAGGGGTAGTACCGCGGCAAGGCCTCGACCAGCGTGACGTCGCGTCGCGATCGCAGCAGGCGCAGGGTCGGGCCGACATGCTGGCGGAACAGGTTCTCGCCGACGGTGTGCTTGGGCGGCCGGGCGTAGCGCCGGCGGTACTGCCGTTCGGCGAAGCGCGCTCCCAGCAGGTGCCAGGGTGACATCTCGTGGCCGCCCCACGGCGAATACCAATTTGTGAATGAGAGGTAGATCAGCCCGCCAGGGCGGGTCACACGGATCATTTCCTCTAGGAGGCCGACTGGGTCGGGCACATGCTCGAGCACGTTAGAGGAGAAGCAGATATCCGCGGTTCCGTCGGCCGCCGGCAGCCAGTAGCCGTTGGCCAGGATTGCCCCGGCCGGTGCCTCGCCCCGGCTGAGTAGCTCTGCGCGGTCGGGTTCGAACAGGTAGCAATTTGCTCCGCGAGCGCGGAAAGCCGCTGTGAAATGACCGGCGCCGCCGCCGATATCGAGGACCGTCTGGCCAGCGATGTCGGCGTATGCAGCGACCTGGTTGACTGCGTCCTCGGCGAGGCTCGAGTAGAAGACGTCCGGATGTGTCTGCTCAAGCCGGAATAGTCTGAGCAGCCGGACGGAGCGAGCCAGCGTGCCAGGGGGAGGCACCGGCGGCAGCGCTGGGCCGGCTGTGCGCTGCTTGAGTGGTCGCGAGCTCATGACGTCCCAGGGATCGCGTCCTTCGTAAGTATCCGGCCGCCGGCCGAGCCGCATCCGGTTCGTCCATATCCGAACTAGAGACTTCGCCGAAATTACCAGAATCATAGGTCAATGTCCGGTACACATTACTCGTCAGTACCCGACAACACCGTGCATCGGTGAGTTCCCGGCCAAATTGGAGCGTGGTGGCGTGGCGCACGACTCGGCAGCCTTCCCCGCGCGCGAGGCAGAGCCGCCGCTCAGTGTCGGTTCGACCAGGAGCGCCAGACCTGCGCTGCGCCCGGTTGCGCCGCAGGACCCGGGCACCGGCCGCCGGTTGCTGTTCGTGGCCTGGCGCGATGTTGCCAACCCGAGGGCAGGCGGGTCTGAGGTGCTCGTGGACCAGCTTGCGACCGGCATGACGGTCCGCGGCGACCACGTCGCCCTGTTGTGCGGCGGCCCGGCCGCAACGCACTCCTA
>DASXIA010000355.1:0-9128 GCA_036488155.1 Streptosporangiaceae bacterium
CAGGCCCAGGAAGCGGGGCGGGCCGGATCCCCGGCGGGCTAGCGGAGGCTCAACCGGCGCGCATGAAGACGCTGACGCGGTTAGGAGATCAGCGCGGCCGGCACGGACGCGAGCGCCGCCTCGATCGCGGTAGCGAGCGAGCGCGCCGACTCAGCCGTCAGCTCAACTGCCACGCGCGCCGACGGCCCTCCCGCCGGGTTGCGGAAGTCAATGTTGAGCGTGTGCTCGGCCATCGCGTGCACCGGATGGTCGAAGTACACCGTCGCGTCGCTCAGCGAGAACCAGCCGCTCGCTCCCTTGCCACTGCCCGTGATCGCGATGTTCTCGGTGTTGTAAGTGCACATGCGAGCTCCTTAGCCTGCCAGGTAGCGGCCGTAGAAATCCCAGATCTTCTGCCAGCCGTCGTTCGCTGCTTCCGGCCGGTACGCGGGCCGGTCCACGGCAAAGAAGGCGTGCCCCGCGCCTTCGTAGGTGTGGAACTCGTGCGCCTTCCCGTATTCGTCCAGCGCCTCGGCCAGCTTCGCGGTCTCTTCCGGCGCCGGGTACTTGTCATCGGCACCGAACAGACCCAGCAACGGGCACGACAGGTCCGGCGCGAGGTTCACGATGGGATTGACCTTGAGCGGCATGCCCTCCGGCGGCGGGTTCACGATGCACGCGCCGTAGCAGTCGACGGCCGCGTCGAGTTGCAGGCTGCACGCGGCCAGGAACGACTGGCGGCCACCAGAGCAGTAGCCGATGACTCCGACCTTGCCGTTCGAAGCCTGCATCGCGCGCAGGTAATCTGCCGCTCCCGAAACGTCGCCGACCAGTCGTCCGTCGGGCACGCCGCCATTGGCGCGCGCAGTCGCCGCCGCATCGTCCGGGCTGGCGCCAGGCGCCTCCCGGAAGTAGAGGTTCGGCATCAGGGCCGCGTAGCCGTTCGCTGCGAACTTCCTGACGATCTCCTTGGAGGAGGTGTCGTACCCGGGCATGTGGTGGATGACAACCACACTGCCTCGCGACGCCGCACCATCGTCGGGAACGCCCAGGTAGGCCTCGATCTCGTCACCATCGAACCCCGTGATGCGGATGGTCTGGGCGGTTAGTTCCTCGGTCATCCGGATGTTTGCTCCTTTGCAATCGTTCTGTTCCGGCTACTACATCCTGCCAGCGTCGCCGCACGGCGTTTCCGCTGGAGTCGCCATCGGTAATGAGGAATCATCGATGCAGGCAGGGGGAGCCGCAGGCAGAAAGACCTGGCAATGACCGCGGTAGTGATCGGCGTAATAATCATCTTCCTCGTCATCGGGTCGGTGCTCGGGTGGCATGGCCACACCACGTACGCGGCGCACGGCGACATTAAGGTGGCGAAGACCAGGCTGCGCGGCGGCCGGAAAACCAGGTGGCGCAGCGGAGTGTGGGTATTCGCCCTCGCTCTCGTCATTCTGCTCGCGGCCTGGGACGCGCTGATGCACTCGCACTGATTCGAAGGCGCATCCGGGCGAGGCACCGCGAGGCTACAAGTCGCTTGCAGGGCGTGGCGGCCGGCCCGGTGCGGTAAGGGCATCGTGTACTAGCGTCAGTGTTCGTGCCATCCACCGCTTCGGAGGGGTTCGCGTGCCTGGTAACGAGCTACTGATCGACGGCTTCGGCCGGATCCGCGAGATCGTCCACGACGTGCTTCACGGCCTGACTCAGGATGACATCGACTTCCGCGTCGGCGGGTCGGGCAACTCAATCGGCTGGCTGATCTGGCACCTGACCAGGATCCAGGACGACCACATTGCCGGGGCCGGCGAACTCGAGCAAGTGTGGCTTACCCAAGGCTGGGCGGAGCGCTGCAGGCTGCGGCTGGATCCGGCCGACACCGGATACGGCCACAGCTCGGACCAGGTCGCGGCCGTAAGGCTGAGCCGCGACCTGCTCGCCGGCTATCACGACGCCACCTGTGAGCAGACCATCTCGTTCGTCAGCGGCCTGACCGATGCCGACATGAGCACGATCGTGGACCGCCGCTGGGACCCGCCGGTGACCATGGGCGTCCGGCTGGTCAGCGTGCTGGCCGATGATCTGGAGCACGCCGGGCAAGCTGCCTACGTCAAGGGCCTGCCCCGTTATTGACGGAGTTTCTCAGCCCGCACCAAGTCCCGGGGACGAAGGCGGGCCGGCCAGGGTCGGGTCGCGGGGGCTGACGAGCCCGGTCTGGTAGGCGAAGACGACGAGCTGGGCGCGGTCCCGGGCGCCGAGTTTGGTCATGGCCCGGCTGACGTGGGTTTTGACAGTGGTAGGACTGAGCACCATCGTGGCGGCGATGTCGTCGTTGCTCATCCCGCGGGCGACGAGAGCCACGACTTCGCGTTCCCGGTTGGTGAGTGCTTCCATCCCGGCGGTGCCAAGGTCATCTGGCGGGCGCGCGATGAATTCGCTGACGAGGCGCCTGGTGACCGCCGGAGACAACAGCGCGTCGCCGCGCATCACCACTCGCAGCGCCTGCAGCAGCTCGGCTGGCTCGGTGTCTTTGAGCAGGAAGCCGCTGGCGCCGGCCCGCAGTGCGCGGAAGATGTACTCGTCCAAGCCGTAGTTGGTGAGGATGACGACGTGAACGCCGGCCAGCCGCTCGTCTGCCACGATTTGCCGGGTTGCCCCGATGCCGTCGAGAACCGGCATCTGCACATCGACGAGGGCGATGTCGGGCCGGTGCTGTCGGGCCAGTGCGACTCCCTGCTCCCCGTCGGCGGCTTCGGCCACCACCTCGATGTCATCTTCGGCTTCGAGCAGTGAGCGAATGCCGCTGCGGATCAGCGCCTGGTCATCGACCAGCAGGACCCTGATCATGCGGGCTCAGGGAACGGCAACTCGGCCCGCACCCGGAAGCCGCCGCCGCCCTGAGGCCCGGCGTGGAGCTGACCGCCGAGCGCGGCGACGCGTTCGCGCATCCCGATCAGGCCCAGCCCTGGCGGTGACGGCTCGGCGCTGGTTCCGTTGCCATCGTCGTCGACCTGCACCGTCAGCGCACATGGCTCGTACCGGATCAGCACGAAGGCACGGGCCTGGCCGGCGTGACGGGCGACGTTGGTCAGCGCCTCCTGAACGATGCGGTAGGCGGCCCGGTCGACACCGGAGGGCAGCCGGCACTCGGTACCGTTCACGGTTACGGTGACGGGCAGCCCGGCTGCGCGCGCACGCGCTACCAGGCTGGGGAGCTGGCCCAAGCCGCTGCCGTCCTGGTCCTCCTCGCGGCGGAGCACGCTGAGAGTTGCACGCAGCTCCCTGGATGCGTCCGCGCTAGCCTCCTGAATCGCGGCAAGCGCGGGCGGCACCTCCTCGCCCCGCTTGCGTGCCAGGTGCACCGCGACGCCAGCCTGTACCTGGATGACCGAGATGCTGTGGGTCAGCGAATCATGCAACTCGCGGGCGATCCGCAGCCGTTCCTGCATGGCCTTCTGCCGGGCGGCTTCGTCCCTGGTGCGCTCGGCCTCCTCGGCCCGCTGCTCAACCTCGCGGAGGTGAAGCCGCCACATGCGGGCGGCAACGAGCCCGATGCCAGCGGAGATGAGCCAGCCGGACGCGTAGAACCTGCTCCAGGCCCGATCGGTGCGCATCCTCTGAGCCTATGAGGCCAGCACCAGATTGCATCCTCCCGCCGGACCTATCGCCGGCTACTTCCCCGGCAGTAGCGCGACAGCCCGGAAGGTCCCAGGGGATCAGCCGCAAGACACATCCGCGGCGCGACGACGGCGCCCCGCCGATCCGGCAGCATCGAGGGCATGACAAAAGTCTTTCCGTTCAGCGGTGGCTGTCGCAACGACGGCCGCCGGGCAGCCGACAGATACTTGAGTTCCACAAAGATTGACAGCCTCAACTGAGCTGAGTAACGTTTGAACTGCTCAACTATTCAGCTACTCATCTTTGATGTGGAGTGCCGCCCGTGCCAGCGAGATCCGCGCCCGACCACAGCGCAGACCAGCAGACCACAGAGGTCGCTGACTGCTTCTTCGAGTTGATCGGGAACATCGTGGCGCAGGCTGAGCAGCTTGCTCACCGGCTAAGCATCCCGGCGCCGTTCATGAAGGCGCTGCACACCCTCGACTGCCCGATGGCCATGAAGGAACTCGGCAAGCGCATGCACTGCGATCCGTCCTTCGTCACCCTCGTGGCGGACATGCTGGAGAAGCGCGGACTCGCTCGGCGGGAACCGCACCCAGCCGACAGGCGAGTCAAGAACATTGTCCTGACCAGCGAGGGCGAGGCGCTGAAGCGACAGGTAGAGGCCGAGATGACCGCCCGGATGCCGTGGAACCGGGCACTGAACGAGTCCGAGCGCGCGCAACTGCTTGCCCTGATCCGCAAGATGCTGAGCGCCGATGAGAGCGGCGCGGACGCCGGGGCGTCCGCGAAAGAAACCCTGCGGGGGCTCTTCACCAACGCACTTCAGGAGAGCATCACGCAGAGCAGCGCTCAGGACGCCAAGCGGACTACCTCCCCGGCTGCCACGGGGAGGTGACAGATTTCGTGAGCCAGACCTCGGCCAGCTGAGACCGGGTCCTCGCCACGCGGCACCTCACGCCGCGATCCGCCATTCACGGCAAGCAGAGCGGATCCCGACGGCATCCACAGGCACCTGACCTCAGTTTCATGCGGCCTCAGACCGACTGACCGACCCCGCTCGTCCCTGAAGCCGGCAAGTCCGCAGCATCGCACGAACTTCCGCCGCGGTGCCGACCAGCACCGCCGGACTGACCAGCAGCGCCCGTATTAAACACGGACAGTAACCAAGGAGTCACATCAACCATGCCTGCCAAATCACCGGGCCTCGCCAAGCAACGGGACAGTACCGCCGTCCCCGGCGGAACGCCCGCCCAAGCGGCCGGTGCTCCGGCCCACCGGCACCTCGGCCTGGCACTCGTCGTCATCGCCGCCGCCCAGCTGATGGTCGTGCTGGATGCCACCATCGTGAACGTCGCCCTGCCGACCATCCGGACTGCCCTTGGCTTCTCTGACAACGGCCTGGAGTGGGTGGTCAACGCCTACGCCCTGACCTTCGGCGGCTTCCTGCTGCTGGGCGGCCGGGCTGGCGACCTTCTCGGCCGCCGCCGTGTCTTCATCGGCGGCATACTCCTGTTCGCGCTCGCCTCCCTGCTCGGCGGCCTCGCAACCAGCCAGGTCTGGCTGCTGACCGCCCGTGCCGTCCAGGGCATCGGTGCCGCGGTCGTGGCGCCAACCGCGCTCTCCCTGGTCACGACGACCTTCCCGGAGGGCCCGCGCCGGAACAGGGCGATGGGTGTCTATGCCGCCATGAGCATCGGCGGGGCTGCCATCGGACTGCTGGCCGGCGGCATCCTCACCAGCTACGCGTCCTGGCGCTGGGTCTTCTTCGTGAACGTGCCGATCGCCGTTGTGGCGGCCCTGCTGGCGCCGCGCGTGCTCGCCGAGTCCGAGCGCCAAACCGGCCGCTTCGACCTGCCCGGCGCGATCACCGGCACGGGCGGGCTGGCCGCGCTTGTCTACGGCCTGTCCAGCGCCGCCTCCTCCTCGAACGGAGTCTCGCACTGGGGCGACACCAAGGTGCTGGTCTCCCTGGCGGCAGCAGTCGTCCTGCTCGTCTCGTTCGTGATCATCGAGTCGCGCAGCGAGCACGCACTGCTCCCGCTGCGGATCTTCAGTAACCGTGACCGAACCGGCGCGAACCTGCTCTTGCTCTGCGTCGGCACCGCGATGTTCGGCATGTTCTTCTTCCTCACCATCTTCGTGCAGACCGTCTGGGGCTACAGCGCGGTCAAGACCGGCCTCGCGTATCTGCCCATGGTCGCCGCGATCATGGCGATGGCCGGGGTCAGCGCCCAGCTCGTCGGCCGGATCGGAGCAAGGCCAATCCTGATCGCCGGCACGGTGATCGCGGCCGGCGGCATGTTCTGGCTGTCCCGGATCACCGAGCACAGCTCCTACGCCGACGGCCTCCTCGGCCCGATGCTGGTCACCGCGGCTGGCATGGGCATGCTGTTCATGCCGCTCACCCTGGTCGCTCTGTCCAGGGTCAGCGAGCGTGACGCGGGCGTGGCGTCCAGCCTGGTCAACACCGGCCAGCAGGTCGGCGGCTCGATCGGCCTGGCCATCCTCGGCACCGTCGCCTGGACGGTAGTCGCCAGCACCGCACGGCACTCCGTCGCCGTGGCTAAGGCAGCAGCGGCCCAAGCCGCAGCAGCAGGCCACGCGATCCACGCCACCGCGAGTCAGACAGCCGCGTTCCAGAAGGCCATCACCGACCACTCGCTTGCCGTCGGCTTCTCCCGCGGCTTCGAGGTCTCAGCTGGCGTTATGGCCCTCGCTCTCATCATCACCTTGATCATGATCCGGGTGACGAAAGAGGACCTGCAGGGCATTCAGCCGCCGATGATGGGATAACCAACATAACCGGGAACGTGGCCGGCTCCGGCTAGTCACGCTCCCCCAGCGCAGTGGCCTGGCCGGATGAGGAACCCTCGTCTGGTCAGGCCATTGGGCCAAGAAGGCCAAACTTCGCCAACCGCCCAGACGGGCATGAGCTCCCGCGATAGGACTTGAACCTATAACCCTTCGGTTAACAGCCGAATGCTCTGCCAATTGAGCTACGCGGGACCGCCTGGCGTTGCTCCCGGCCAGTACAGCCGGTTGATCAACGCCGCGGACATAAGGGTAGCGTACCGGCGCGGCAGGCGGAGCAGCGCGGACAGCGCAATGCGTAAGTTGCCTGTCAGCTGGGCATATCCGGCGCTCCGCTGGGCATGACCTGCATACCAGCGGTGCGCGCCCGAGGGCCGGTTGCGCGCATGATGCGGGTTAACCGGGGAAGGCAGCGTGACATCGCCTGCATTCTTCAGGGGAGAGGTCCAGATGCGCCTGTATCAAATTAGCTTTGTCGCGGGGTTCGCCGCCGGGTTTGTCGCCGGGACGCGGGCCGGGCGCGAGACGTACGACCAGATGGTGAAGATGGCCAAGGCGGCCGCCGAAAACCCTACCGTGCAGCAGGCCGCGGGCACGATCCAAGCTCAGGCAAGTTCGCTCGCGAGCACGACGGCCCAGAAGGTCGGCAGCCAGTTGCATGACAAGGTTCCGCCCCTTGCCCACAGCGCAGCACACACGGTTGCCGATCGCATCCACGGCATACGGCACCGGAACTCCACGGCCGACCAGCGGGCCGCCAGCAACGGTTACCCCTTCGCCACCACCGGTAACAGCCAGGGCACGCAAGGCGGGGGTAACGCCTAGCGCCGCCAGGCCAGGTATGGAGCGGCTCGCCCATCGCTCAGCAGAACAGCAGGATGCAATGCCTGGTTCTGGTAGGGCTCGGTGACGGACTCGGGTCCGGAGACGACGAGGACGGGTGCGGGCTCGGGCTCGGAGACGACCCGGTTGGCGTGCTGGTCACGGCGGTCGGGGTAGACCCGGTCGGGGCCGGTTTAGCAGTGCGGGCCGGCGCTCTCTGCTGCCGGTGAGCTACGACGCGGGCCCGGCTGCGCTTGGAGGTTTGGGAGTGGCGTGGCGGATGGGATGCCTGCTTGGTTGCGCCGCGAGCGCCCGGGGTCCTGCTCGACGAGACTGGCGTGATGACGGTCGGGCCGGGCGGTGAGTGTGCCTCGTCGACAAGGACCGTGCCGACGGCGACCGCGAGGACGAGTGCAGCCGATCCGGCCACCGCGAAGCGGCGAGCTCCGGAAGCGATGGCTGCGCGCCACAGCGAGGCACTGGTAAACAGCAGCAAGGCGGCAGGAATCGGGTTGCGGGTCCACCCGGCGCGCCTGGCAGCCCGCAGCGCACCCCGGCCGCCGGCGCGTTGCAACCGGACGGGGATGGCATCGGAGACGACGACGGTGATCCTGTCGTCGTTCTTGACCGCTATCGCGGTGAGGCCTGGCGTCAGGTTGGCAGGTTTGACGCGGCGGCGGATCATGCGAGTCCTGTCCGGATCCGGATTGTTTCCCAGATGTCGCGGGGATGGCCCTGACCGTCGACGACGGCTATCACCTGGCGTCCGCTGCGGCCCCGCAGGAGAATAGGCTCGCCGGCTGGGCTGCCAGTCCGGGTCGCGGCGAGCAGGCGGGGTGACACGCCGTCGATCGCATCGGGGGCGGCCGACTCGACGCTGACGCCATCCTGCGCGCAGAGGACGGACAGGTCTTCCAGCAGGCGTCTCTTCTGTTCCAAGTCGGTCAGTTGGCCGGTGTCCCGAGGCGGGCGATACCGCATGATTCGGCTATCTCCTTTCATCTGTAATTAGGACATTACTCTCAGGTTGCCCGCGCCGCTGCGAATGGCAGCAATACCTGCTGGCTCAATTGGCAGCCGGCGGCCCGATGCCCCAGTTCCGATTCGGTATGGAGGGGTTGTATTTAGCTACCATGACCTGGGAGAGGAGAGACATGTCAGTGCCGGTCCAAGGCGAGCCAGCCGGGCGGCCCACGCTGGCGGCGCTGCGAGCCATGCGCGGGAAGATACTGGATGCCGCATCCCGGCGCGGCCTGGACGAAGTCCGGGTCTTCGGCTCGGTGGCGCGCGACGAAGCCGGCGAGACAAGCGATGTTGATTTGCTGGTCGCGCCAGGGCCGCGGACCACGCTCCTTGACTTGAGCGGCTTCGCTCTGGACGTCGAGGAGATCGTCGGCCGACACGTCGACGTGGCCACCCCGCGCGGCTTGAAGGCCCGGATCAGGGACCGGGTGCTGGCCGAGGCCGTGGCGCTATGAGAACGGACTCCGAACGCCTCGCCGACATCCTGGACGCAGTGCGACGCATCCGCCGGAACGTCAACGCCGGCGACCGGCATCGCTTCCAGCAGGACGAAGTATCGTCAGCTGGCTGCCCCTACCGAACACGCGCCGACGAGCAGTTGACCGCCTAATCGGACAAAGAGGGGGCAGAGTCGTAGGCCCCGGTCGCCTAATCAGGCAGATGCCGGGGCCCACGCGCTCCGGCCGGAACAGCCCAGCTGGGCTCAGCTCACAGCGTCTGCTTCAGGGTGAGCCTGTGCACGGTGAAGGTCCGCGACTTGCCGGCGGTGTTGCAGATCTCCCAGCCGAAGTTCAACTGCGAGACCGTGTCGGAAGACTTGAGCATGCCGTGGCGGTGCAGCCACTTAAGGACATCCAGGTAGTGGACCGTGCCGGTGGTCT
>DASXIA010000385.1:0-15868 GCA_036488155.1 Streptosporangiaceae bacterium
CCGCCAGCCACCGGCCGGCTGCCGCCGGTCCGGCGCTGGACTGCAGTAGCGCAGCGCCCTGATCTCGGTGAGCGGCAAGCGCGACCGCGAGCGCCACGCCAAGCACCGCCGCTGCCGCTGGCAAAGCCAGCACCCACCAGCGGTCAGCCGTAAAAGGCTGGACTTGCTCGGCCCAGCCCATCGGTGACAGCCAGGTCAGCCAGCCAAGTCCGTGGCTACCGCCCGAGTCGCCAACTGCCCGGAACAGGAAGAAGACCGCCAGTGCCGCGATGACCAGGCCCCGCGCACCCCTTGCGGTGCCGCTGATCTGGGCTGCGAGCGCGCTGAGCGCTGCAAATACCAGGCCGCCGCTGATCTCTGCCAGCGCGAAGGCGATCGCCCCGGTGATCGGCAGGCCACCTGCGGCCAGGACCACGGAACTGAGCACGAACAGGGCCAGATTGGCCGCCGAAGCCACCAGAAGCGCGGCAGCCAGCGGGGCGTGCCGGCCAACTGCCGCCGAGCCAACTAGCTCCAGCCTCCCGGTCTCCTCATCGGCGCGGGTATGCCTGACCACCAGGAACAGGCTCATCAACCCGGCGCCGAGCGCGGCGTAGGCGAGGTAGCGCCATGCCGTAATGGCGCCGAGCGAGCTTCCGTGCAACTGCCCGTACAGAAAAGACAGGGCCTCGTTGTGGTAGACGCTGGTAGCAAGCGTGGCCCTGCTGGCCGCCGTCTTGTAGACAGCCTTCAGCCCGTAGCCGCCAGAGGCCGCGATGATGGTGAGCGCATAGACCCAGGCCGGCAGCATGAAGCGGTCGCGCCGCAGAGCGAGCCTGGCTAGCTGCCCGGTCCCGGTGAGCGCGGCACTCCGGCCAGTTCCCGGCCGCTGGCGGCCCGGCACGGTCGCGGCGAGCGCCGCGGGAGCCGACGTGCTCACGGCTGCGCTCCAGCAGGGGACTGCCCGACCCCGGGCTGGCTGACGTTAGCCGGGTCGGTGTAGTGCCTCAAGAACAACTCTTCCAGCGTCGGCGGCTGGCTCGTCAGGGTGCGGACCCCGGCAGCGACAAGCAGCTTGAGCAGGTCGCCCAGCAGGTCCGAATCGACTTCGCAGCGAAGCCGGCTGCCGCCGCCCTGGGTGGTGTCGACGACAAGGTCGTGCACGCCCGCCAGACCCGCCAGGCCGGGGACCGGGCCGGCTAGCTCCGCGGCGATCGAGGTCCTGGTCAGGTGCCTCATCTCGGCCAGCGTGCCGGTCTCCACGGCGTGCCCGGCCCGGATGATGGTCACCCGGTCACACAGCGCCTCGACCTCGGACAGGATGTGGCTGGATAGCAGTACCGTGCGGCCGCGCGACCGCTCCTGCTCAGCGCACTCGCGGAACGCCGCCTCCATCAGCGGGTCGAGCCCGGATGTCGGCTCATCGAGGATCAGCAGTTCGGCATCGGAGGCCAGCGCCGCGATAAGGGCCACCTTCTGCCGGTTTCCTTTCGAATATGCTCGCGCCTTCTTGCTCGGATCCAGGTCGAACCGCTCAAGCAGGTCCGCCCGGCGGCCGGCGTCCAGGCCGCCGCGCAGACGGCCAAGCAGGTCGATGACCTCGCCGCCGGTCAGCGTCGGCCACAGCGTGACGTCGCCGGGGACGTAGGCGAGCCGCCGGTGCAGGTTGACGGCCTCGCGCCACGGGTCACCGCCGAGCAGCCGTGCCGTGCCCCCGTCGGCGCGCAGGAGGCCGAGCAAGATCCGGATCGTCGTAGTTTTACCGGCCCCGTTCGGACCCAGGAAGCCGTGCACCTCCCCAGCCGCTACCGCCAGGTCGAGCCCGTCCAGCGCCGCGGTCTTGCCGAAGGTTTTACGCAGCCCGCGAACTTCGATAACGTTCACGAAGGGTCACCATACAGCAAATTCATAAAATTCTGAAACTAAGCTCTGCTAACGAGGAGGTTCCGGCTTACTCGTGTCCGATCGGCAATCGAAGACGTCAGCCCATGGCACGGCAGCCTCAAGCCAGGCCAGTTCGCCAGGGATTGCGGCAACCAGCGGTCAGGCTCGCGTGCCCGAGACTGCGCCAACCGGCGATAACGGCATCCCGCCCGCGAGCGGCGAGCACACAGCTCCGCCACACCACGACCGGGAGCCTGCACCGTCCGGCACCAGCCGGGACCCAGTTGCGGTCCGCAGCTTTATCGAGCGCTTCACCGCACAGCTCACCCAAGCCGGCTTCCCGCGTACCCCGGCACGCATTTTCGTTGCGCTGCTGACCTCGGACTCCAGCAGACTAACCGCCGCGGAGCTGGGTGAATTGCTGCAAGCCAGCCCGGCATCGATCTCTGGTGGAGTGCGCTACTTGATCCAGGTAGGGCTGGTCGCCGCAGAGGGCGAGCCAGGCTCGCGCCGCCAGCATTACTGGATGTCGGAGCGCGTTTGGCAGGACATCGTCCGGCTGCGTGACCGCCAGTTCACCCGCTGGGCAGCCGAACTGCAGGAGGGGGTACGCATCCTCGGCGCTGACTCGCCGGCCGGCCTACGGATGGCCGAGACGGTCAGCTATTTCGAGTTCATCAGCGCCGAGATGGCAGGACTGCTTGCCCGCTGGGACGAGCGCAACGAGGCTGCCGATTCCAGCTGAATCCGGCACAGCCAGTAGGTTTACGTTGCCGGGATTACCAGCTGCGCTATCGCGTTGGTAAGACTGGTAACCAACAGTGAAAACTTGGAGGGCTGCTACCCGTGGCGCGTAACCCGGCCGACCTGTATGAGGTAGGCCCTGCTACGCCGGACGCTGACGGCAATCTGGTGATGCTGTACTACCTGGACGGCTTCATCGACGCCGGCGCCGCGGGACGGCTGCTTACCACGCACCTGATGACGACTCTTGAGCACGAGCAGGTGGCCAGCTTCGACATCGATTCGCTGCTCGATTACCGGTCCAGGCGTCCTGTCATGACGTTTTCCAAGGATCACTGGGACGACTACGACGCGCCAGAGCTCGCGGTATCACTGCTACGCGACGCTGAGGGCACGCCATTCTTGCTCCTGGCGGGGCTCGAGCCCGACCGGGAGTGGGAGGCGTTCACCGCAGCCGTCATGCAACTCTCGGCCGACCTGCGGGCCCGGCTCGCGGTGGGTTACCACGGGATTCCGATGGGAGTGCCGCACACCAGGCAGCTCGGCGTTACCGCGCACGCCACGCAGCCCGAACTGATCGAGGGCTACCGGCCGATGGTCGACAACCTTCAGGTGCCCGGCAGTGCGGCGGCACTCCTCGAGTACCGGCTCGGCGCCGCAGGCCGCGGGGCGATCGGCTTCGCGGTCCACGTGCCGCACTACCTGGCCCAGGCGGCCTATCCGGCTGCGGCAGTGACGCTACTGGAGTCTGTGCAGCGTGCTACCGGGCTGGTGCTGCCCGCCGACGCGTTGCGGGAGGCCGCGCGGCGCACCGACCTGGAGATTGCCCGCCAGGTCGAGGGATCGGCCGAGGTGGCTGAAGTGGTGCACGCCCTGGAGCAGCAGTACGACGCGTTCGAAGCCGACCGTGAGAGCTTGCTGGCCAGCGGCGAGCAAGTGCCGACTGCCGAGGAGCTAGGCGCGCAGTTCGAGCGATTCCTCGCTGAGCAGCAGGGTCGCGATAATCACCCGCGAGGCGACATCTCGGGTGATCCGCCTGAAGACCGGCCATGACCCTCTCGGCTCCACGACATGGCCGGCCGGCCTCGGCAGCCTGACACCAGCGGCTAGCTGACCTCGCGGAGCCTTCCGGTCGCTACATCGAACACGAAGCCGCGGACCGAGTCGGTGTGCGGAATGAACGGGCTCGCCTTGATGCGGGCAATCGACTGCCGGACATCATCATCCAGATCGGCGAAGGCCTCGGCAGCCCACGGCGGCCTGATGCCGGTCTCCTTCTCGATCGACGCCTTGAACGCATCGTCGGTGAACGTGAGCATTCCGCACTCAGTGTGGTGGATCAGGATGATCTCTGTCGTGCCAAGCAGCCGCTGGCTAATCGCCAGGGACCGGATCTCGTCATCGGTAATGGCACCCCCGGCGTTGCGGATCACGTGTGCCTCGCCTTCGGCGAGGCCGAGAATGCCGTACACGTTGAGCCGGGCGTCCATGCACGCGACCACCGCCACGCCAGCCGACGGCGGCAGCGGCAACAGACCGCCGAAAGTCTCGGCGTAACGCCGGTTGTTCTCCAGGTACTCGTCAGCCTTGGACATGAGGGCAGGTCCCTTCTCGGCAGGCGGTCGCGGGCACATCCCGGCTACAGAGTGAGTACCCACATTCGTCTCGTAGTCCAGAGGACAACTATATCGACTATTCCTAAAGGCTTAATAGCTAGCTCCGCGACTTCGCCAGGAGTCCTCAGCGCCTTTAGCCGCCTACTCCGGCACAGCCATCCTGTCGTGCTTCGGCCAGCTGCGCGACGCCGGAGCCTGCCCTGTCGCCGTCGCGGCCCTGCTTGTGCTGGGCGATGCGGCCGCCGTCGTACAACCACGATGTCCGTGCCCTTTCACGCCGCCGACTCGATATCGAGCCGGGCATGGGCAGCCGAAGAATGCCCGCTGTGTGCCGGCGGCACTCCGCTCACCGATCTCGCAGGCGCGCAGCGATCGCGTCCAGCCGGATGGGCATGCCGAGGGACCGCGGCAGATTGGTTCCGACGGTCCTGCTGCGGCAGCGCTCTGGGCCGCAGGTGCGCGACCCGCGGCAGCAGCCGTGCCCGTCCCCTGGCTGCGCGGCTCTTCAGCGTTCCCTCCGGGACCCCGAGCACTTTGGCGGCGTCGGCGACTGGGTAGCCGAGCATGTCGACCAGGACAACCGCAGCCTGCTGCTCGGGGACCAGCTGCTGCAGCGCGGTCCGCACGTCGATAGCGGTGTCGCTGCTCGCAGACGGGTCCGCGAGTGGCTGGCCACTAGTGGCCAGCATGTCTCGTGCTTCCTCGTCTTGGCCGGCCGCGGCCGGGCGCGCCGCCCGGCGGCGAATTTGATCGAGCGCGGCATTAACCACAATCCTGTGCAACCAGGTCGTGACGGCTGAATCGCCGCGGAAGCTGTCGGCTCGCTGGAACGCGGCAACCATCGCATCCTGAAGGGCATCGCTTGCCTCCTCCGGATCCCTCAGAGTCCGGACGGCAACGGCCCATAGCCGGTCCCGATGCCGCCCGAACAGTTCGCCGAATGCGTCGGGATTACCCGCCACGTGCCCCCTGAGCAGCGCGGCGTCGGTGTGTCGGGTCATGACGACTGATCACTCCCGGTGTCGTCGGTAACTTCCTAACTAGTTGGTTGACACTGACACCCTAAGCAATGATCCCGGCTATGTCAACTGACCAGTTAGTTGATAAGGTGAAGCCCGTGGTCAGAGACGCAGACGCCACGCGTGCGAGACTGCTGGGGGCCGCGCGCCGTGAGTTCGCCGCCTTCGGCATCGCCGGCGCTCGGGTCGACCGGATCGCCGCCGAGGCTGCCAGCAACAAAGCGCAGATCTATCACTACTTCGGCGGTAAGGAACAGCTGTTCGACGCGGTCTTCGCAGCCGTGGTCGACGAGGTCGTGCGCGAGCTCCCACTGGAGGTCCACGATCTGCCCGGCTACGCCGCCCGGCTCGCCGAGTACTACGAGCGGCGCCCTGACGTGCTGCGGCTGGTGACCTGGCAGCGCCTCGAGCGCAGCACCGAGCCGCCGGCGGTAGCCGTCAAGGCCATCAAACCCAAGATCGCAGAGATCGCGCAAGCGCAGGCAGACGGCCGCCTCAGCGAGCGTTACCCAGCCGACGCCCTGCTCCACGCCGTAATGCACATCGCTTCGCTGTGGGCCGCGACCAGCCCCGACATGGCCTGGACCCGCAAACTACCTTCCGTCGTTGCCCGCCGCCGCATCGTCACGCAGATGGTGCGCGACCTGCTCGCTGGATGAGCATCGGGGGTACCTGGCGGGCGTGGCTACCAAGTCCATAGCCGGACACGCTGTTCCCGGCATCGTGCTTTTCGGGCGCTCCCCCGGTGGCCGACCCGACCGCACGCCGTCAGTCTGCGTGTAGATCACGTCATTTATACGCGCCATCCGTCACGTGGTTGCTCGCCTCCAGGCAACGACGAGGACTACGACCATGCTGAGATTTGGCCAGCGCCTGAGAGAACCGCGGCATGAGGCCGGGAACGCCGTCCTCGCGGGACTGGCAGTGTGCAGTCAGCGCACCGCCACGCGCGAACCGAGCCGCGGGGGAAAGCAAGCCAATGAGCCGATCAGCGGTACGGGAAATACCGGTTTCCGGCATCAGGATGCACCGCGATGAGGTGGTGGTGCCCACCCAGATCGGTGACGCGGTGCACGGCATGCTTACCTGCCACGCTGCGCCGCTTGTTGCCGGGTCGCTGCGAGCCAAGGGCCGGCCCACCCGGCTCGCCGAACTGCCCCGTTCCGACGACCCGTCGGACGATTTCGACGCGAAGCTGTACCTGGCCACGTGCTCGCAGCAGGACGGCACGACAGCTGCGATCGCTGCGGCTGCGGCACCCGGCGACGCGCTGTCCGCGGCAGCCGCTCGCGGCGCCGTCGAGGACTGGGCTGCGGTCTCCGGCGGCCGGACGTTGCTGCTCGCGGGCAGTCCGTGGTGCAACGGCGCGATGCACGCCGCCAGCGCGGCCAGGCAGGCGGCATCGGAGTACCGCGGCAGTGGCCGGAAAGTTCTGGTGCTGGCGCCTGTGGCGATCCCGCCGGAAACGGCCAGCGCCCTGAGCGATCTCGGTGCCGTCATCACAGACTCGCTGGCAGAAGTAGATCCGGACGACGTGGTCGTCTTCCCGGCGCACGGAGTGACCGCGGAGATGCGCGCGGAGGCAACCCGGCTCGGCGCTACTGTGGTCGACGCTACTTGCCCGCTAGTAGCAGCGGCGCAGACAGCGGCCAGCCGGACTGCAGATCGCGGCCAGCAACTCGTACTCGTGGGCCAGCCAGGCCAGGCGTCGACGGCGGCAATTACCAGCCAGGCACCCGGGCACGTCTCTGTGGTCGACACCGCGGCGAAGACTGCCGCGTTGCGGGCCGGCGATTCCCGGCAGATCTCGTACCTCATGCAACCAGGTATCACGCTCGAGGCCGGAGCCCCTATTGTCGCGGCGTTGCGCTCGCGATATCCGACCGTACGCGGCGCTGTGCCATCGGAGGTCTGCTACGCGCCATCCGACCGGGCCGGCACGGTCTACTCTGTCGCGCTCGGCAGCGAACTGATGCTCGTGCTAGGTGATCCGCAGTCCGCCGATGCCAAGCAAGTCTGCAGTTACGCGCGGGACGCCGGAACACGCGTCCAGGTCATCGCCGAGGTCGCGGACCTCAAGCCGCCAATGCTCGCTTCGGTCGACACCGTCGGCCTTGCCGAGTCGACCTCCGCGCGGGCCGGCCTCGCAGCTCAGTTGATCGGCGCGCTGTCCGGCCTGGGCCGTCTCAGCGTCGCCCGGCGGAAGCTGAATACCGAGAAGACCCCATCCCCGGTCTAGCCCCAGCGACCTGTCCCATCGACCTTTCACGGCTCGCGTACGCTTTTGCGCCCCGTTTGACCCGATACGGGCGTACCGCAGCCGTGAAAGGTGGGACGGGAGCCCGCTCGCAGGCGACTGAGGCCGATAGGCGGCCAGGGCCTGCTGGGATAGGCTCTCTCACATGGCGGACAAACCGGACGGCGAGCTCGATCCTGCCCGTTCAGCGACGCCGAGCGGGTTCCAGCGCCGCCTTGCGGCGGGCGAGTTTGCCGTGACTGCTGAGATCGGGCCGCCGCGAGGGGCTGACACTGCGCCGGTCGCCAGGACTGCCGCGCTGCTGCGGGGCTGGGTCGATGCCGTCAACATCACTGATAACCAGGGCGCCGCCGTCAGGTTGTCCAGCCTGGCCGGCAGCGTTGCCGCGCTCCGTGCCGGGGTCGAGCCAATCATGCAGCTCACCTGCCGGGACCGGAACCGGATCGCGTTGCAGTCGGAACTGCTGTCGGCCGCTGCGCTCGGGGTGCCGAACGTGCTCATCATGGGCGGCGATCATCCGCGGCACGGCGATCACGCTGACGCGAAGCCTGTGTTCGACCTGGACAGCTCAGCGCTGCTGAGGGTGGCAGCCGCTATGCGCGACCAGGGCCGGCTGATGTCAGGTGCTGAGCTGAAGCCGCCGCCGGCACTGTTCCTCGGCGCCGTGGAGAACTCGACCAGCCCGCCCCAGGCCGGCCAGGACGCGGCCGAGGCAACCGAGAAGGCCCCCCACCGCCTGGCCGGCAAGATCGAGGCCGGCGCGCAGTTCGTCCAGACGCAGTTCGTCTTCGACGTCGCAGCCTTTGCCGCCTGGCTGGCCCGCGTTCGCGATCTGGGCTTGGACGAGCGCTGTTACATCCTGGCCGGGGTCGGCCCGATCCGCTCGCACCGCGCGCTCGCGCACCTGGCCAGCCTCCCCGGCGTGGTCATTCCCGCAGCAATCGCAGATCGCCTAGCCGCTGCCAGCGCGGACCGGATCCGGGCAGAGAGCGAGAAGCTCTGCAGCGAGATCATCGCCCAGCTCGCCGATCTGCCGGGCGTTGCGGGCGTGCATGTAATGGCAATCGGCGCCGAGACGGCCATCCCGGCGATCCTGGAGCAAGCTGGCCTGCCCGCGCGACGTCCGGGCGTGACCCCTTCCAGCTAACGCCTAACGCTGGCTAGTCGGTGAAGGTCGGGTCAGCGCCATGCGGCTTGGCTACCCGGCCCTTGGGCTCCTCCCAGTTCTCTGACCGGCCGAACGCGGTCAGGTCGAGCAGCGTGTAAGCGTTGCCGATCTGATCGGTCCCGCGGGCGAAAGTGGAGTAGCTGTGGAAAATCCGCTGCCCGTCGCGGAGGAAGCAGCTGAGGCCGGGAATCTCCATCGACTTCGTGACCGGGTCAGGGTCAGCGGCAACCTCTTCGGGCGTCTGAAAGTTGTAGACGACCGGCGCCACCTCGGGATCCAGCGTGGCGTGGAAGTCGTAGTTGAAGTCGCTGCCGAACGAGGAGTACCAGTCCAGATGCCAGCCCCGGTCAGCTTTCGCGGCCGCCAGCTTGGCGTACGGCGCGCGGGAGATGCCGGCGAACGAGGTGTCGCGGGATTCCAGGTGCCGGAGCACGCCGGGCGCCATCTCGTCCAGACCCGCGGAGCAGCCTGGGCACGGAGCCTGCCAGGACGGGTCGAACATGATGTGCTGGATGATCAGCTGGCTGCGCCCGGAGAACAGATCGGCAAGCCCGACCGTACCGTCCGGCCCCTCGAACACATAATTCTTGCCGATCTCCACCATCGGCAGCCGGCGCCGGTCGGCGTTCAGCGCGTCACGGTGGCGGGTGAGTTCCTTTTCCCGGACGAGCAGTTCCGTCCGCGCGACTAGCCACTGCTCCCGGCTAGTGATGTTCGGCAAGCTCACAGCATCCTCCTGTCGACTCGGCTCGGCCGATAGCTCCCGGCGGGCCGATAGCTCAAGGCGAGATCGTCTCCTGCCTCGCCGACGAACGGCATAGCCTCGGAAGGACATCTGCGGCGACCAGGTGTCCATTACCAGGCTGATCGCTCGTCGCAGGTACGGACGGGACCGCGCGAGAGGAGAACAGATGCGGTACATGCTGCTGATGTGCGGTGACGAGACGGCACCGCAAATTGCGCCGCATCCTGCGGTCGAAGGCGACGAAGCGGAGCCGTGCTGGATGCCGTGGGCGCGGGAGATGCAGGCCCGCGGAGTTCTGCTCGTGGACGGCTCGCAGCTGCAGCCCACCAGTACGGCCACCACAGTGCGGAACAGCGGCCACGAAGTGCTGGTCGCCGATGGCCCGTTCGCCGAGACCAAGGAGCAGATCCTCGGTTACGACGTGATCGAGTGCACCGATCTTGACGAGGCGATCTACGCGGCGTCCCGGCATCCGGTGGCTCTGGCCGGAGGTGTCGTCGAGGTGCGGCCGGTCCTGGCGAGCGTATGACGCCTGACGCCATCACGACCAGCGCCGAGGCTGCTGTCGCCGAGGCCTTCAGGCAGGAATGGGGCAAGATCGTCGCCAGCCTGATCCGGATGACCGGCAACTGGGACCTGGCCGAGGAGTGCACTCAGGATGCGTTCGCCGCGGCGCTCGCCAAGTGGGGATCCGACGGCGTGCCGGACCGGCCGGGCGCCTGGCTGACGACCACGGCGCGCAACCGGGCGCTGGACCGGCTGCGCCGGAGCAAGACGGAGGCACTGAAGCTGCAGGAGGTAGCCGTGTTGTCGGTGCCGGAAGAGCCCGCTGCCTGGGGCGACAGCGGAGTTCCTGATGACCGGCTGCGGCTCATGTTCACCTGCTGCCACCCGGCCCTGACACTCGAAGCGAGGGTCGCGCTGACGCTGCGCACGCTGGCCGGGCTGACGACCGGCGAGATCGCGAGGGCTTTCCTGGTGCCCGAAGGCACTATGGCCAAACGGCTGACCAGGGCCAAGCACAAGATCCGCGACGCGGGCATCCCTTACCGGGTTCCGCCTGCACACCTGCTGCCCGAGCGTACGACCGGCGTGCTTGCCGTGCTCTACCTGCTGTTCAACGAGGG
This sequence comes from Streptosporangiaceae bacterium, assembly GCA_036488155.1. Taxonomy (GTDB): domain Bacteria; phylum Actinomycetota; class Actinomycetes; order Streptosporangiales; family Streptosporangiaceae; genus JAJYUU01. The sequence goes on from DASXIA010000385.1 coordinate 10,540, forward strand.
CTACTCGGCGTCAGCCGGGGGCGACCTCATGCGTCCCGACCTCACCGGTGAGGCGATCCGGCTCGGCCGCCTGCTCGCTAGCCTGATGCCTGACGAGCCAGAGGCGACCGGGCTGCTCGCCCTGATGCTGCTGCAGGACGCCCGGAGCGCCGCCCGGCTCGATGCCCACGGGGAACTCGTCAGCCTCGAAGATCAGGATCGAGCGAGGTGGGACGCGGCGAAGATCGCCGAGGGCATCACACTGCTGGAGGCGGCGCTGCGGCGCCAGCGAGCCGGCCCCTACCAGCTGCAGGCGGCTATCGCCGCGTGTCATGCGGAGGCGCCGCGGGCTGGCGACACCGACTGGGCGCAGATCGCGCTGCTGTACGGAGAGCTTCGCAGGTTCGTGCCGTCCCCGGTCGTCGACCTCAACCGGGCCGTCGCGGTCGCAATGGCAGAAGGCCCTGAGGCTGGCCTCGCGCTGGTCGACGAGCTTGCGGCCGATGCTGGGCTCAGCGGTTACTACCTGCTCCCGGCCACCAGGGCGGACCTGCTGCGGCGGCTGAACAGAGGGCCGGAAGCGGCCGAGAGCTACCGCGCGGCGCTGACGCTGGCCCCGACCGAGCCCGAACGCCGGTACCTAGCCAAGCGGATCGCGGAAGTCAGCGGCTGACCTCGGCCAAGCTGGCCAGTTCGTCATCGCTCAAACCGATCGCGCCGGCGGCAACATTCTCAAGCAGGTGGTCCGGATTGCCGGTGCCCGGGATCGCGAGCACGTGCGGGCCTTGATGCAGGGTCCAGGCCAGCCGGATCTGCGCGACAGTCGCGTCGTGCGCGCGGGCGATGTCGCTAAGCTGCCGGGGCTCGGCCGCACCCGCGCTGCCCGGGTCGCCGTCACGGCCAGTGCCGCCGTGACGGCGCGTGCCAGCGATCGCGAAGAACGGAACGAACGCGATGCCCTGCTCGCCACAGGCCTGCAGCAGGGCGCGCGACTCCGGCCGCCGGTCGCTGACGCTGTAGGCATTCTGCACGCAGACCACCGGCGCGATGGCCTGGGCCTCGGCTAGGTGGGCTGGCTCCACGCCGGATATGCCCAGGTGGCGGATCAGCCCCGCGTCGCGTAGCTCGGCCAGTGCGCCAAAGTGCTCGGATATCGACTGCACGCTCGCTTGCCGGCGGTAGTTCACTACATCCAGGTGGTCGCGACCGAGCTGGCGCAGGTTCTCCTCGACCTGACCGCGCAGCTGGTCCGGCCGGGCAGCGTTGGTCCAGTTGCCCCAGGTATCGCGGCCCGGGCCGACCTTGGTGACGATGACCAGATCGTCCGGGTAGGGCGCAAGCGCGGTGTTGATCAGCTCGTTGGCCGAGCGGAGCGCGGAGAAGTAGAAGGCGGCCGTATCGATGTGGTTGACCCCGAGTTCGACCGCCCGGCGCAGCGTCGCGATGGCCCGGTTGCGGTCACTCGGTGCTGCGTCGGCAGCAAAGGCCGGCCCGTCCTGCGTCAGGCGCATCGAACCAAAGCCCATCCGGTTGATGACGAGGCCGCCGAGCTGCCAGGTCCCGGCTGCGGACGCGGTGACCAGTTCCGCGGTCATGACACCAGACCTCCGAAGCTCGCCGGCTCGCGCAAACGGGATTACGTTACCCGTCGGCCGGCCGGAACTGGCCGGGTTCGCGCCCGGCCGACGGCGGCCCGGCGTAGGCCTGGGCGAAATCAAGCCATCGGTCAGCGTCCGGGCCGTCGGCGTGCAGCCGCAGGTCCGCGCGGTGCCGCCGCCGGGTGACCAGCAGGCAGAAATCCGCCGCCGGACCGGTCACGCGCTGCTGCGCATCCTCCGGCCCGAACGTCCACAGCCCGCCGCCAGGCGAGGTGAGCTCCACCCGGAACTCGGAGGCTGGCGGCTGCAAGCCGCGTGATGCGTACGCGAAGTCCCTGGTCCGATAACCGAGCCGGGCCAGGTGCACGATGCGGTCGGTCGGCCGCCAGCTCACCCCGAGAGCGTCCCTGATGTCCTGGCCGTGCCCGACAAGCTCCATCAGCCGGGTGCTGGCCAGGCTGGCGGGCGCCATCGGGACGACGAGCCATGGCACTCTTTGCCCGGGCGTCACCACCGCCAGCCCGTGCAGAACGGCCGCCCTACTCGCTCGCCACTGCGCGAGCAGTTCAGCGGGCGGCAGTGCGGCCGCGTCAGCAGCAGCCGCGTCGGTGGTCCCGTCAAAGTCCCTGGCCGCCCCGGCCCGGCGGGACTCGAACGCAGCCGGATCCGTCATCGCGAGAACGGTGAACCGGTCCGAGGAAGCCAGATGGCCGATCTGGTGCGCGATCGTCCAGCCCGGCGACGGCGTCTCGGCCTGCCAGCGGTCCGGATCGATGCCCGACACCAGCTCATCCAGATCGTCCCCCTCGGCCGCGAGGTCAGCGAGGACTGAGTCGATAGCGGCCACGTTTCCTCCGTCCTGGAATGTGCCTGCCGGGCCACCGCCAGCCTTCCGCACGGCGCTGGCGCGGGCAAGTGCCGCATACTGAGTCCGCAGCCCTGGCCGCGACACTCTGGAGGCAGTCGTGCTCTTCCCGACCTCGCTTGTCGGCAGCTATCCGCAGCCGGACTGGCTGATCGACCGGGACAAGCTGGCCGGGCGGTTCCCGCCCAGGGTGCGGGCAACCGAGCTGTGGCGAGTTGCCCCTGAGCACCTCGAGCAGGCCCAGCTGGATGCAACGCTGCTGGCAATCCGGGCACAGGAGGACGCGGGTCTCGACATCGTCACCGACGGTGAGATCCGGCGGGAGAGCTATTCCAACGCGTTCGCGACGGCGCTCGACGGCATCGACCTCGATAACCCGGGCACCGCCCTGGACCGGAGCGGCCACCCCAATCCGGTGCCGCGGATCACCGGGCCGATACGCCGTCGCCATCCGGTGAATGTCGAGGCACTGAAGTTTCTGAGGGCGCACACCAGCCGGAAGATCAAGGTCACCGTGCCCGGCCCGTTCACGATGTCCGAGCAGGCGCAGAATGACTACTACCCGACGAGGCAGGATGCGGCCTTCGGCTATGCGGAGGCAGTGAACGCAGAGGTCGCCGATCTGTTCGCGGCCGGTGCCGACATCGTGCAGCTGGACGAGCCGTACCTGCAGGCCAGAGCCGAGACGGCGAAGGAGTACGGGGTTGACGTGCTGAACGCCGCCCTCGCGGGCATCACCGGCACCACCGCCGTCCACCTGTGCTTTGGCTACGCCGCGATCATCCACGACCGGCCGTCGGGCTATTCCTTCCTGCCCGAGCTCGCCGCAAGCTCCGCCGACCAGATCTCCATCGAGACGGCTCAGTCCGGCCTGGACTGCGGCGTGCTCGCCGACCTGGCGGGCAAGACGATCATCCTCGGGGTCCTGGATCTGAGCACTCCTCAGGTGGAGACGCCGGAGCAGATCACGGCGCGGGCGCGGCGCGCGTTGCCGTTTGTGCCAGCCGAGCGGATCGTGCTAGCTCCCGACTGCGGCATGAAATACCTGCCGCGCGATGCCGCTGCCAGGAAACTGGGCGCGCTTGCGCGAGCCGCTGAGCTGCTGAGAGCTGAGCTGGCCGGCTAGCTGCCGGCCCGGAGCCGCTCGTTCCCGGCCCGGTTCCCTAGCAGGTACCTGGTCTGCCAGCCGGGTACCTGCTGGCCGCATGAGTACGCAATGCAGTACGGTGTAGTCACCTGGAGAGATTTGACAGACAGCTTGGCGACCAGGTCAAAAACGCCTAAAGAGTCCGCGCCACGACCGCGTCTCTGCAGGCAAGCTGGGGAGGGCGGGACCTGTGGCAGACGCCGAGGAGATCAGGCGCAGGCTAGACGACCGGATTCTGATCCTGGATGGCGCCTGGGGCACGATGCTGCAGACCGCCGGGCTGGCACCGCGTGATTACCGGGGTGAGATCTTCGGCGAGCACCCGCACGACGTGGCCGGCGACCCGGATGTCCTCAACCTGACCCGGCCGGACGTCATTCTGGACATCCACCGGCAGTACCTGGCTGCGGGCGCCGATATCACCACAACCAACACATTCACCGCGACCAGCATCGGCCAGGCTGACTACGGGCTCCAGGGCTCGGTGCGTGAGATGAACCTGGCGGGCGCCCGGCTAGCCCGGCAGGCCGCGGACGAGGCGGGCGGCAAGCTGGTCGCGGGTTCGGTCGGCCCGCTCAACGTGACACTGTCGATCTCCCCGCGAGTGGATGACCCGTCGTTCCGCACCGTGAGCTTCGGCCAGGTCTACGACGCCTACGCCGAACAAATCAGCGCGCTCGCCGAGGGCGGCGTTGACCTGCTGCTGGTCGAGACGATCTTCGACACGCTCAACGCCAAGGCCGCCATCGCCGCCGCCCGCGACGTCGCCCCGCACGTGCCGCTGTGGATCTCCGGCACCATTGTCGACTTGTCTGGCCGGACACTGTCCGGCCAGACGGTGGAGGCGTTCTGGACGTCGGTCGAGCGTGCACAGCCGTTGATCGTCGGGCTGAACTGCTCGCTCGGCGCCGCAGAGATGCGCCCGTACGTCGACGAACTCGCCAGGCTGGCTGGCACCTACGTGAGCAGCCATCCCAACGCCGGGCTGCCGAACGCCTTCGGCGGCTACGATCAGCAGCCGCACGAGACCGCGGCACTGCTGCGCCGGTACGCCGAGGCTGGCAGCGTGAACGTCGTCGGCGGCTGCTGCGGTACCACCCCTGCGCACATCGAGCGGCTCGCCGCCGAGGTGGCCGGGCTGCCTCGCCGCACCGTTCCGGCAGCCCGCGCAGCGACAAGGTTCAGCGGCCTGGAGCCGTTCGAGATCGGGCCGGACACCGGCTTCGTGATGATAGGCGAGCGGACGAACGTCGCCGGCTCGGCGCGGTTCCGCCGGCTGATCGAGGCGGGCGACAACACCGCCGCCGTCGCCGTGGCGGTTGAGCAGGTACGCGGCGGGGCGAACCTGCTCGACGTCAACATGGACGCGGACCTGCTCGACGGCGAGCAGGCGATGACCGCGTTCCTCAACTACATCGCCACTGAACCCGAGGTCGCCCGCATCCCGGTGATGATCGACAGCTCGCGGTGGGGCGTGCTCGAGGCCGGGCTCAAGTGCGTGCAGGGCAAGGGCGTGGTGAACTCGATCAGTCTCAAGGAGGGCGAGGAGGAGTTCCTGCACCACGCCCGGCTGATCCATCGCTACGGCGCCGGCGTGGTAGTGATGGCCTTCGACGAGCAAGGGCAGGCCGACACTGTCGAGCGGAAGGTGTCGATCTGCGCCCGTGCCTACGATCTGCTGACCCAGCAGGCCGGTTTCGCGCCGGAAGATATCGTCTTCGACTCGAACGTGCTGGCCGT
>DASXIA010000399.1:0-5762 GCA_036488155.1 Streptosporangiaceae bacterium
ACCGCCACTGGCTTGGCCGATTCGCCCCCGTCAGCGTGGCCGTCCCCGGCTCCCTCGCCTCGCCCGCGCGCGTGGCCGTGCCCGAACGCCGGAGAGTTCCGCCACGCCTCGAACGCCTCGTCATCCCGCCACCGGGTGACAACCAGCCAGGTAGTCCGCCCGTCCGTCGGCTGCAGCAGCTCGAACCCCTCGAAGCCCGCCTGGCTGTCGACGGCCCCGGCGCGAGCGGCGAACCGGCGCGCCAGCTCATCACCGCTGTCAGCCGGCACCGTTATCGCGTTGATCTTCACAACGGTCATGTACCGATCATCCCACCGCATCGCTTCCGTGCCCGGCACCGGCCCTCAGCGACGCCCGGACACGAAAGCAGCCGACACGAACGGCCGTGTTGTGACCCGGTCCGCGATTGGCCTGTCGAAACGGTACTAAAACGGGCGATTAATTACCGTGTCCTAACTAAACCGGAGGGCCTCCTCCGATATCGCGGCTAGCCGGGTTACGGTGGGATAGTGCGGGTGCCATGGTGGGGAGTCGCTTCGTCGGTGCTGGGGCCTGTCCTCCTCATCGGTGGCTGGACCGTGGCGGCCGATTTGCAGCCAACGCCATTCGACGCGGTATCACGGTCCATTAGCTCGCTCGCAGCGGAGGGAATGCCGCACCGCTGGCTCATCACATCCGCATTGCTCGGTGTGGGCATCTGCAACTTCGTCACCGGGCTCGCGCTCCGGCCCGCGGCCGAGGCGGGCCGGGTACTGCTCATCCTCGGCGGGGTCTGCAGCATGCTCATCGCCGCGTACCCGCAGCACATCCACAGCGGATCGCCGGAGCACGAAGCCTTTTCGTGCATTGGCGTCGTACTGATGACGATCTGGCCACTCGCCGCCATTCGCCGGGATCCGGATGCGCCCCACTGCCTTCGGCCGCGGGTCGCCTACCTGGCCGTGCTGTTCAACCTGGTGCTCCTGTTGTGGTTCACCGTCGAGTTGTTCAACGGCCCGCTACTCGGTCTCGCCGAGCGTGCAGTCACCGCGGATCAGTCACTGTGGCCGCTCGCCGTGGTGGTGAGCGTCATCGCGGGCAGGGCGGGCGCCATGGAGCCAGCGGAACTGGAATCGGCGGTCAGGAGCCCGTGAGGCCGGCGAAGATCCCGGCAATCTCCGCAGGTGTGAACCCCAGGGTGGCGTCGCCCACCGACAACTCCAGCCGCTGCACATTCGGATCCGCAGTGGCCATCGGCTCCGGCGAAGTCCAGATGCCGCTGTCCTCAGCCAGGCTCCGCGCGGCCTTGGCGTAATCCTCGCGGTTGGCCGTCAGCAGCAGGTGCATCATCGGGACCTGCGGCGGATCCGGGATCACCGTGACGCCGGGCACCTCGGCCAGCGCGGCGGCAATAGCACGGGCGTGCTGAAGGTAGGCAGGGAATTTCGGCAACCGCTCGGCAAGGCAGCTTCGTGCCGACGCCGCGCCCGGCCACAGGCCGTACAGCGTGCCGCCCATCCGCCGGCGCCACTCCCGGACCTGTGCGATCACGTCGTCCGGCCCGGCGGCGCAGCAGCCGGCAAGTGCGCCGACGCCTTTGTAGAACGACACGTACACCGTGTCGAACAGCGCGGCGATCTCAGCTGGCGACTTGCCGTACCCCGCAGCGGACTCCCATAGCCGCGCGCCATCGAGATGCGCGGCGGCATTGCGCTCGCGAGCCCAGTCAACCTGGGCGACCAGGTCATCCCAGTCTGGCTGCTGGCCGCCAAGGTCACGCTGCGGCAATTCCAGCAGCAGAACGGCAGGAGGCTCAGCGATCGCGGTCAGATCGGCTAGCGTAATCAGCCGGTCCCGGCCGCCGGCCGGACGGCCGGTTAGCCCGTGCAGCCGCTGATAGGCCTGCTCCTCTTTCTGCTCCAGATGGCACATGGGGTGGAAGATGACGGTCCGGCGGTGGCGCGCATCGGCGTGCACGCGCAGCACGGCCTGCTGTGCCATCGTGCCAGAGGGCAGGTAGACAGCGGCCGGCTTGCCAAGCAACCGGGCGACCTCGGCCTCCAGCTCCGCGACTACGCCGCCCTCGCCGTAAGTGTCTAGTTCCGTTGCGGGCGGAATCGTCGCCAGCATCGACGCTGCCGTCATCCGGCCATGTCCGTGAAAGAAGCGGGTACACCGGTCCCGCAGCGCGGCAATGTCAGTCTGCTCAGTCATCCGCCGTTCCCCCTCGCTAATGGCTGCCGGGCGCGGTGACGAAGTCAATGAGTTCCTCGACCCGGGCCAGGAAAGCAGGTTCGAGGTCCGCGTAAGTCCGGACACCTCCCAGTATGCGCCGCCAGCCGGCCGCGGTGTCAGGCGGCCAGCCGATTGCGGCGAGTACGCCTTCCTTCCATGGAGTACCTCGCGGCACGTCCGGCCAGCAGCCGATACCCAGGACCGAGGGTTTAACTGCGGCCCAGACGTCGATATACGGGTGGCCGACGATGAGGACGTGCGGAGAGCTCACCTGAGCCGCAATGCGACTCTCCTTCGAGCCGTCGACCAGGTGATCAACAAGCACGCCGAGGCGCCGCCCTGCGTCCGGGGCGAACTCGGTCACGATCGCGGGCAGATCGTCGATGCCGTTGAGGAACTCGACCACTACGCCGACGTCGCGCAGGTCATCCCCCCAGATCTTCTCTACTAGCTCCGCGTCGTGCTTTCCCTCGACGTAGATCCGGCTCGCCTTTGCCACCTTTGCCCGGCTGACCGGAGCAGCGACGGAGCCGGACGCCGTGCGCGCCGGCCCGCCGACCCGGCCGACGGCTGGCCTGACCAGCGTCACCCGGCGGCCCTCAAGCAGGAATGTGCCCGTCAGCGGGAACACCCGGCGCTTGCCGCGCCGGTCCTCGAGGATGACCGCGTCCTTCTCGCACCCGACCACGGCACCGCAGAAGTCACCGGCGCTGTCCTCGACGACTAGCCCGTTCTCTGCAGCGACCTGCGGCGGCGTTACCGGCCGACGCCCCGGCGCCGCGAGCACGTCCTCTCTGTACTGCCTGCTGCGCATTCACATCCGCCCTGTCTAGTTCGCCCCGGTCAGTATGGGCCAAGACGAGCCGAACGCCGGGATGGCGCGCCAGATCTCAGGCAGATCAAGATCTCGCTAATCACCCTCTCAACCAGAATTGGGCCACTAAGGTCCCATGAGGATCCTTTTCGCTCGCATCGCGCCAGGAGGCCCCGAGATGCCTCGCCGCCCCGCCCGCCTACTCTCGGTGGCTGCCTCGCGGCGGCGAGCCAGCCAGCACCTTTACTGGCTCGGCGCCGCGATCACCGTGGTCGCACTAGCCGGCTCCCTCGCCATTGTCAGCCCGGCAGCGGCAGCTCCGGCGGCGACCAACATCACCATCCTGTCGGCCGGCCCTGACAACGCCGGAGATCCATACGATCTGACGGTCGTTGCGGACGACGGCAACGGGCTAACGATTCAGACGATGATTGCGACTGTCTACAGCGCGAGCAACCAACTTGTGGCCACGGTCCCAATGTCTCCGCAGTCGGTGGCAAACCCAGCCAGCCAGACTTGGACGGCCACGAACCCGATCCCCGAAGCTCAACTGCCGGCCGGCGCGTACACGGTGATGGCGGCAGCAACAGACGCCAACGAGCCAGCCAACCCTCCGCAGTCGGCGCAACAGCAGCTGCTCTCCTTTAGTTACACGACCGACAGCCTGACCGTGACGCCCACTCCCCCTGCTGTCACTCAGGGCTCGCAGAACGTGACGTTCTCCGGAACGCTGACCGGAACGGCGCCCGGCGGCACACCCGTGGGCATTGCCAACGCACCGGTGAACCTCAGCGGCGCCGCGAACAACCCGGTAGCAACGACCGGATCGGACGGCAGCTTCAGCTATCAGGCCGCCGGAGTCACACCGGGTACCTATACCTTCAGCGTCGCTGCTACTAGCACCTACCCGGCTGCGACCGGGAGCGCACCGGTCACCGCGCAGCAGGCAGTCACGTCGATAAATGTCGCCGCCACTCCGACAACGGTTACCGAAGGCAAGCAGACCGTCACATTCAGCGGGTCCGTCAGCGTGACGCCGCCGCCGCCGGCGACTCAGACAGCGGTAGGCATCGGCAGCGGCATCCCGATTTATCTCAACGGGTCAAGCACCGCGGTAACCCAGACAACCGACGCGAACGGTGACTTCAGCTATACCGCCACCGGCGTTCAGCCAGGGACCTACACCTTCAGCGTGAATCAGAGCACGGAAGGCCTCTACAGCGGTGCGTCGAAGGACGCATCGGTCGGTGCGCAGGCAGCGCCAACCACCATCGCTATCACGCCAAATCCGGCAGTCCTCACGTTCGGCTCGCCGAACGCTTTGCTCACCGGTACTGTGACCGCCCTACCGCAGGGCAGTTCGACTGCCGTCGCGGTCCCGAACGCGCCGGTCTACCTCAACGGGTCGGCCAGTCCGGTCACCACCACGAACTCCAGTGGCCACTTCAGCTACACCGCCACCGGCGTCACGGCGGACACCACCGACACCTTCAGCGTGCCTGCGAGCCTGGCCGACCTCTACTCCGGTAGCTCCGGCGCTGTCCCGATCAACGTCGATCCGGGCACTACTGCAATGACGGTGACCGCGAATCCGCCAGACATCAACCTCGGCACCTCGAAGGTGACCTTCACCGGCACTGTCAGCGTGACGCCGTTCGGCAGTACGACGGCCCAGGGCGCCGGCACCGGTATCCCGGTCTACCTCAGCGTCGGCAATGGGTCCGCTAGCCAGGTCACGACCACTGATGACTCAGCCGGCGATTTCACGTACACCGCGACCGGCATCAAGCAGGCCGCCGACTACGACTTCAGCGTCAAGGCCACGACGCTTTCGACGGCCGCGAGCAAGTCGATCGCGATCGGGCAGAACCAGGTGCAGTCCACGCTGACGGTGACGCCGACCCCAGCCAGTGTCACCGAGGGATCGCAGACCATTACATTCAGCGGCCAACTGACGGGCGTGTCGCCCAGCGGCGGGCCCGCGGTCGCCATCCAGAAAGCACCTGTGGAGCTCAGCGTCAACGGCAAGGCCGCGACTCAGATAGCGACGACCGACGCGAACGGTGATTTCACCTACACGGTTAGCGGGATCAGCCAGAAGAGCGCGTACGACTTCAGTGTCGCCGCCTCTGCCACCTACACCGCGGCCACCGACGACATCGCCGTCCCGGTCGATCAGGCGCGGACCCGGATCAGCCACATCAAGGTGGCTCCGGCTCACCTCAAGTACGGGCAGAACGCGACGCTCCGAGCTACGGTCCAGTACCTGAACGGCACGACCTGGACGGCATTGCCGAGAACGGCGGTCCACCTGGCCGAAGGTAAGACCAGGCTCAAGACTGTTACCACGGCGAGGGACGGCGCCTTCTCCGTGACGCTGCCGAGTACGCACGGCCCCGGCTGGACCGCGACCGTCAACACGGGCCGTTTGACGCTGCAGACGTCGGCGATGGGCAACTTGAGCATCGCCTTGCCGCTGACGGTGAAATCGTTTTCCGCCCGCCTGGGGACGGACGACAAAGTAAGCGCCACTGGATGCGTCGAGGTGACCTCACCGGCAGGGCACGCACCGCAAACGTCGGTCACCGTTCAGTACTCGGCCCGCGGGCACGGCCAATGGAAGCGGTTGGGAGCCCTTCCGTTGCACAGTGAGTCGCGAAAGTTCCGGTCCTGTCCCGGTGCAGATGAGTCGTACTTCGGCGGCGCCCTGAAGGCGCAGCTAGCCAACGCCTAC
>DASXIA010000496.1:0-12910 GCA_036488155.1 Streptosporangiaceae bacterium
GCGGCTGGCCGCTTGCACCCTGAAGCCAGGCGAGGTCTATCCGCTCTACGGCTGGCGCTACACCCTGCAGCGTGGTGTTGCGCGGCTCACGAACATCCCGCTACTGATCGCGCTGGTCGGGGACAGCTCGGTGGTCGTTCACTACCTGAGGGCCGTCGGCTACCGGCTGCGGCCAGTTCTGCAGACCGGATCGAACTTCGGCACGGCCGTCAAGCATGAGATGCCCGGGCTCACCACGGTGGGCACCGGGACGATGGTCTCCGATGGCTTGTCGGTCATGAATGCGGAATTTTCCTCCAGCTCCTTCCGGGTGCGGACCGCCGCCATCGGCGCGCGGAATTACCTCGGGAACAAGATCGCCTATCCGGCAGGCGGCCGGACCGGCGACGATTGCCTGCTTGCGACGAAGGTCATGATCCCGGTAACCGGGCCAGTCAGGACTGGCACCGGCCTGCTGGGATCGCCCTGCTTCGAGATTCCGCGGACGGTGTGGCGCGACCGTCAGTTCGAGCAACGGACCACATTCGCCGAGCGGCGGCGCCGGCTTGCCGCAAAGAACCGGCACAACGCTGTCTCGATCGCACTGCACCTGCTCGTCCGCTATCTCTATGTTCTCGGGCTATTGCTCGTCGCATTCTGCCCGGTAGCGGCATGGGACTGGCCGGACTGGGCTAGCACGCTCGCCGCGATTGCCGGCACGCTCGCTTTCACGGTCGGCTATTTCGTCCTCGTCGAGCGCGCAGTGACCCTGATCCACCCGCTGCGGCCACTGCTGTGCTCCATTTACCAGCGTGATTTCTGGTGCCACGAGCGTTACTGGAAAGCTCCGGCTACCGGTTACCTGCAGATGTTCAACGGAACTGCCGCCAAAGGCATCATCTGGCGAATGCTCGGCGTGCAGATCGGGCGCCGGGTTTTCGATGACGGGTGCAAGCTCACTGAGCGGCCGCTCGTGCGCATCGGCGATGCGTGCACGCTCAACGTCGGCAGCAAGCTCCAGGCACACTCCATGGAAGACCGCGTCTTCAAGTCCGACCGCATCAGCATCGGCACTGGCGTCACGATCGGCACCGCTGCCTTCGTGCACTACGGCGTGTCGATGGGCGATGGGTGCGAGCTGGACGCCGACGCGTTCTTGATGAAGGGCGAGTACGTCCCGCCGGGTGCCCGCTGGCGAGGCAACCCGGCTGTCGAAATGCCGGCCGCAAGCGAGCGCGAGCTCGCGTTGCACGGTTCTCCCGTCACAGAAACCGGATGAGAGCAATGTCAGCGACAATCTTTGCCGATCGCGAATCTGCCGTGCGCAGCTACTGCCGGAGCTGGCCAGTGGTTTTCGACCGGGCCGCCGGCAGCTGGCTGTATGACGAGAACGAGCGCGGTTACCTGGACTTCTTCGCGGGCGCGAGCGCGCTCAACTACGGGCACAACGACCCCGTCCTGAAGCGCGCGCTGCTCGACTACATCGCCGCCGATCGGGTCACGCATTCGCTGGACATGTACACCGCCGCCAAGCGCGAGTTCCTGACTGCGCTCGACGAGATCATCTTGCGTCCGCGCGGCCTCGACTATCGCGTGCAGTTCCCCGGGCCTGGCGGCGCCAATGCGGTCGAGGCGGCGCTCAAGCTGGCGCGGAAGGTCACCGGCCGGACGGACATCGTTGCTTTTGCCGGAGCCTTTCATGGCGCCACCCTCGGTGCCCTGGCAGTGACGGGGAATGCGCTGCTCCGGGGCAGCAGCGGCGTGACGCTCACGGACGCGTTGTTGCTGCCCTTCCCCAGCACCGGCCAGCACAGTACCGGCCAGCACAGTGGTGACGATGCCGCGGAGGTCGGGCCGGGCTGGCTGGAGCGGCAACTCGCGGCCGCCAGCCCAGACGGCGACATTCCCGCCGGGGTCATAGTCGAGGTCGTGCAGGGCGAAGGCGGCATCAACGTGGCCCGGATGGACTGGCTGCGCGGGCTCGCGGCGGACTGCCGGAAGCATGGGATCGTGCTCATCGTCGATGACGTGCAGATGGGCTGCGGTCGTACCGGCCCATTCTTCAGCTTTGAGCCGGCTGACCTGACGCCGGACATCGTCTGCCTCTCCAAGTCCATCGGCGGGTACGGCCTGCCACTTGCTCTCACGCTCATCCGGCCGGACCTGGACATCTGGAAGCCGGGAGAGCACAGCGGCACCTTCCGTGGCGTCGATCCGGCGTTCGTCACTGGCGGCGCCGCGCTGCGAACCTACTGGTCCGATCAGGCGATGGAGCGTCGCACGCTAGCCAGGGGCGAGCGGGTCGCCGCTGCGCTGGCCGAGCTGAGTGCTTCCATGGCACGAACCCGGATCGAGCCGCGCGGGCGGGGTATGGCTCACGGCCTGGCCTTCGAACACGGCGGGCTGGCCGGCAAGGTGGCGAGCAAGGCTTTCGAATGCGGTCTGCTCGTGGAGACCTGCGGCGAGGCTGGCGAGGTGGTCAAGCTGCTGCCCCCGCTGACGATCAGCGACGCCGAGCTTGGCCAAGGGCTAGCGCTGCTGGTCGAAGCCGTGCGAGCTGTCTGCTGAGACGGGCAGGCCGGCAGTTCCGCTCCACTGCGCGTTCCCGGCCGTGAGCGATCGCTTGCTTCGGCCGGGTCGTTCGTCGCTCCCGGATGTGGCGCGAAACGTGGGACGATACTGCGAATAGCAAGGCAGCGTTCCATGAGGCGGTGAGTAGGCGATGGCCGAGCCGCAGGTGCGGAAGCCGGGGACCAGTACCTGGCAGTGGGGGCGCACCGCGCAGACCCAGCGTGCGCTGCTGGACGCGGCTCGTGACGTCTTTACCCGGCAGGGGTTCGCCGAGGCGAGCATCGCCGACGTGGTCGAGCGGGCCGGGTCGAGCGTCGGCAGCCTCTATCACCATTTCGGCGGGAAGAGCGAGCTGTTCCTCGCGCTCTGGCAGGAGCATCAGCAGGCCTACGAGGAGGCCGCGAGCACGGCCGTCCTGGCAGCCAGGCAGGCCGGTGTCAGCGACCCGGCTGAGCTGTTCGCTGCCGGCGCGCGGGCCTACCTCGAGGGCAGCTGGCAGCGCCGCGACCTGGCGATGCTGTTCTCGTCCGGCGACGGCCCGCCGGGATTCGAGGTAACGAGGCGGCATCGCGGACACGAGTGGATCCGGCAGAACGACGCGCTGCTGCGACTGCCGGACACCTCGCTGGACAGGCTCTACGCCGCCGTGCTGACTTCGCTGATCGGCGAGGGGGCGCGCGAGGTCGCCGCGGCCAGGACGAGGGCTCAGGCCATGCGCATCATCGACGCTGTTATCGAGTACACGGGCCGGCTGATGGCTGGCGGCCCGGCTCATCCCGGCGGGTAAGCGTGGTGCCGGTATCCGGGGGCAGTGTGCATCGATGAGTTTGGCCCGTTCCTCACGGCCGTGCTTGCCACCCGTTGAGCTGCCGTGCCAGGTGTGCCGGAGACATTACAGTGGCCGATGTTGGAGTACACCGCGAGTGGAAAGGTCCGTGGCCAATGCTGATCGGCGTGGGGTTGGATGGCCGGCTCGGCCTGTCGTTCGATCAGTTGCGGGAGGCTGCGCGGGAGGCCGGGCAGCTCGGGTTTGAGAGCTTGTGGACCCCGGCGGGGGGCGTGCCGGACTCTTTCCACGTGTGCGCGGCATGGTCAGCGGACACCTCGCTGCGCACAGGGATATCTGTTGTCCCGGCGGCGCGGATGTGGACTCCTCTGAGTCTCGCGGCGCAAGCGGCGACGCTGGCTCAGCTTTCCTCCGGGCGATTCGTCCTCGGGCTGGGAACGGGAGGGTACGGGCCGGGGTTCTGGGCTTCGGTCGGGCTGCCGGACCGTCCGATCGCCGTGATGCGCGAGTACGTCACCCAGGTCCGCGCGCTGCTGGACGGAGAGACGGTCACCGCCGGCCCTCCGGTTGATAGCGGCCGGGATGTGCCCGGCACGGGCGCGCCCGGCTGGCCCCGCCCGGCGTCGCTCGGGCTTGCGGACCTGCCGGCGGCTCCGGTGTACCTGGCCGCGCTCGGGCCGCAGATGCTCCGTCTCGCGGGCGAGGTCGCCGATGGCGCGCTGCTGAACTGGGCCACGCCGGAGCGGATCGCCGTCAGCCGGGCCAGGATCGACGAGGGCAGCGCACGGGCCGGCCGCGAGCCCGGCGCCGTGCCGGTCACCATGTACATCCGGGTCTGTGTCGATGACGACGTGGCCGCGGCGCGGCAGGCCTTCGGCATGCAGGTGCTCGGCTACGCCATGGGCCACTCCGGCGCCCCGCAGCACGCCGGCTACCGGGGGCTGTTCGGCCAGATGGGATTCGATGACGACCTGCGTGAACTGGAGGCACGGCGAGACCGGGGCGAGAGCATGCCCCAGCTCGTGGCCGCTGCTCCGGACGCGATGCTGCAGGCGGTGGGTTATTACGGCCCCGCCGCGGGCGCGCCGGCCGCTTTCGCGCGGCTGAGCAGCGGCCTGGACGAGGCCGTCGTCCGGATCATCACGGCCCGTCCCGGCCTGGAACCCGTCAGCCAGGCCATGGCTGCCCTCGCGCCATCGCTCATACGGGCCGCCTAACCCATCGCAGGACCCGGTTCAGAGCCGGGTCATGAGCGAGGCCCTCGCCAAACGCACTTCTAAAGCTGTCACTGAGCAGCCTGGCCGAGCCTGCTTTCGCGACGGGTTTACAGCGTTGACAACCATTGCGGTCTCCCGCAGGCTGATGGTTGACGCCACTGTCAACCATCATGAGTCCGTGGCCGGAAGGCACGGATCTGCCCTGCGGAGGCTGACGACATGCACGGAACACGCGGCCCCAGCCGCGCGCGTGGACAGAACGGGCACCAGACCGGTGCGCGGCACGATTCCTTGGCTACTGCAGCAACACCGGCGCTGGCGGATCGCGATGAACGTCGGCATCCTTGGACGCTGCTGGTGCTGCTGAGCGTGGCGCAGTTCATGGTCATTCTCGATGCCACCGTGGTGAATGTCGCGCTCCCGTCCATCGCGCGGTCGCTGGCATTTGATGCGGGCAGGCTGCAGTGGGTGGTCACCGCGTACGTGCTTGCCAGCGGCGGGCTCGTGCTGCTAGGCGGGCGCGCCGCCGACGTGCTAGGCCGGCGGGGGACGTTCCTGGCCGGCCTGACAGTCTTTACTGCGGCGTCGCTGGCCAGCGGCCTCGCCCCGGACCCAGGGGCGATGATCGCCGCCAGGTTCGGACAGGGGGCGGGCGCCGCGCTGCTCACGCCGGCCGCGCTGTCGATCATTACCACGACCTACACCGGGCCGCAGCGCGCCCGGGCGCTGGGAATCTGGGGCGCGATCGGCGGCGCCGGGGCGGCTGCGGGCGTGCTGGCCGGCGGCATGCTGACTACCTGGCTCGGCTGGCGGGCCGTTTTCCTCGTCAACGTGCCGGTCGGCATCGCCGCCACGGTGGTTAGCCCGCGCCTAGTGCCCGTCACGTCGGCGACAGTCGCCGCCGCGCCTGCGCGCCGCCGCGGTGCCAGCGACCTGGATCTGCCTGGCGCGCTGCTAGCGGTCGCGGGACTGGTGACGCTCGCCTATGCGCTCGCCCAAGCTCCTTCCTACGGCTGGACGTCGGTGCGTACGGTGGGGCTGCTGGCGCTGGCTGCTGGCCTGCTGGCCGCGTTTGCTGCCGCGGAGGCGCTGGCGCGCCGGTCCGGGCGGCCGCCGCTGGTGCCGCCTCAGGTCTGGCGGAACCGGCCGCTGGTCGCCGGGGTGCTGGTGATGTTCGCCAGCACCGGGATCCTGGTCGCGACCTTTTTCCTTAACACGTTGTACCTGCAGGAAGTGGAGCACGCGTCGGCGCTGCGGGTCGGGCTTGAGTTCCTGCCGCTCGCACTGATCATCGGGCTCGGCGCGCACCTGGCCTCGAACCTGTTGCCGCGCGCCGGTTCCCGATTGCTGATCGTCGCCGGCCTGGCGTTGACGGCGGGGGGAGCGCTGCTGCTGACTACCGTGTCGGCGCGATCTGGCTATGGACTGGGCCTGCTGCCCGGCCTGCTCGTTATCGGGCTCGGCACTGGGCTGGTCCTGCCGGCCACCGCAGTCACCGGCTTGAGCGACGTCGGTGATGATCGCGCCGGCACTGCGTCGGGGCTGATGTCGGCAGCGCACGAGATCGGAGCTGCGCTTGGGGTCGCCGTCTTCTCCGCGGTTGCGGTCGTGACAGGCGGCGGCATCAGCGCTGGCTACCGGCACGGGTTCGAGGTCGCCGCCGCGATGGCCGCCGGGCTGGCGGTGCTCGCGGCCCTGACTGTCCCGGTCGTGCGGCCTGCCGCCGGCGCGCGCGTGGCCGTGCACTGAGGAGAGGGGTACCGACGTGACCGCACAGCGAAGCACCAGCTACCACCGGGAGGTAGCTGGCCGGAATGTCGAAGCGATCCTGGACGCGGCGGAGCAACTGCTGCGGGACGAAGGGCATGCCACGATCTCGGCGGTCGCCGCGCAAGCCGGGGTATCCAGGGTCACTGTTTACGCGCACTTCCCGACCTGGGAGGCGCTGCTGGAGGCGGCGGTGGAGCGTGCGGTGCTCCGCACCATGGCCGCGCTGGAGGCGGCCAGCCCGGAGGCCGGGCCGGCTTCGGAGGCACTGGAACGGGTCCTCGCCTGCGGCTGGCAGCATCTCGCCCGGTACCAGGCGATGGCCAGGGCCGTCTCCGAATTGCTCAGCCCGGAGGCCGTGACGCGGACGCACCAGGCCGCGCATCGCACGATCTCCGGCCTGCTGGCCCGGGGCCAAGCCGATGGCTCTTTCCGGACCGATCTGCCGGCCGACTGGCTCGTGCACGCCAGCATCGCGCTCATCCACGCTTGCAACGACGGGGTCCGGGCCGGCCGCATTGACCCCGGCGACGCGCTGCGGATCCTGACCACGTCAGTCCGCGACCTGTTCACCGGCGCCAGCCGACCGGAGCGGAAGCCGGCCGATGACTAGCGTCACCCTGACGCAGATCGGCCTGGTGTGCGGCGGACGTACCCAGATATTCGAGGACAACTGGGGCGGCGAGATAGCCCGGCTGATCCTGGATCCCGACGTTATTGACCCGGACGCTACCTCGGGCCTTGCCGCCAGCCGCCGAATGCAGCTGCGCCCGCGTGCTCTTGCCCTCATCGCAGGCGCACTACTCCTCGCCCGGGTGAGCGGCGAGGTGAGTCACCTAGCTCACGCCAACCGCGCCGCCGTATCCCTACGCGCTGCGTCCACGGTGAACGCGGACAGGGGGCGCGTATCTTGAAACGCCGAGCCGGCCGGCCACGCCTCGGTGTGGCAATTCACCTCACCGATCCAGACATCTACTCGTGAGGCACGCTGATCTGCGAGGCGGGTGCACGTCCGCAAGCGCTGGCGAGCGTGCCTGGGATGATTCGGCTGTCATCACTCATCACTGGCACTTCGGCCGGCGACTGCACCGCTACCAGTAATGTCGCCGTCCGCCGGCTCCGTGCCCAGTCGCTCCGAAGAGCGCCAGGATCAACCCGATGACTAGGACGATGGCCCCAATACTCCAAAAGAACTCGATTTTGCCGAGAATGCCGATAATTAGAAAAACAACACCAAATGTAATCATGAATGTCCCCCCCGGTTGTCTGTAGTTCGCGGCAACTACTAGGGAAAGGGGCGCGAGATCTCGCGGCGACGGGGCACGCCCGACGCATCAGCGCCGGCAGCCCACCTGCCCACACTACTAACACGACCGGGGCAGGCCGAGCAGGCCCGGTAGTTCAGCGCGCTTCGGCAGCGTTGAAGACGCGCAGGCATACGGCGCCGATCACACCTTCATCTGCCGCCGTGATCCACCGAGATCTGCCGCCGTGATCACCGAGGCCTCCGCCTCCGCCTTGGACGTGCGCTGTGCCAGGAGGCTGTAGGTGTTGGGAAGCTGACCCTGCCAGGCCGCTGCGGTGATGCCGTGCGGCTGCCAGAAGGGCTCCGGATGCTCGGCGACGTGGCGGATCTCCAGGCCGGCGGCGATGACCGCCGTAATGACCTGCCCGAGGGTCCATTGCCATTCGGTGGCTCCGCGGGCCGGGTAGGTGTCGTTTTGGTGGCTGCGAGCGAAGTAGCTGCGATCAGGCCTGATGCGGGTTTCGTCGTCGTCCCAGGTCCACAACGGCACCATGGGGTGGGATTCGTAGATGAACAGGTGACCCGCCGGGCGCAGCAGCCGGGCTACTGTTCCTGCCCAGGCGTCCAGGTCCGGCATCCAGATCAGCGCGCCCTTGCCTGTGTAGACGAGGTCTGCGCACTGGTCTCGCAGCGGTACGGCCGGGACCTGCGCGACCAAGTATCGGCAGTGAACGGCCAGGTCGAGCGCTCGGCGCTGCGCGGCTGCGGCGGCGACCTCGCTGAAGTCGATGCCGACCGCGCACCGGGCCCCGGCCGCTACGAGGTCCAGGTCATCCAGGCCATGGCCACTTTGCAGGTGAACTACGACGGGGGCCGAGGCCAGCAGCGGCCGCAGCACCTCAAGTTCGCATGGGGCAAGCGACGACCTAGCCCTTGCCTGATCCAGCAAGTTGTCATATTCGCGCACGTGCTTCTGGGAGGCCTCTTCCCAGACGGCCCGGTTCCGCGCCACCACTGGATCCATGTCGACGACTATGGACCCAGCACGCGCCACACCGCCAACTCGGCATCCGGCCGCGGCATGTGCCGGTACTGAGTGTCACTGAAGGCCCGGATCACGAGCGCCAGGCCCACGAGAAGCCCATCCCCGATAGCTGCACCATCATCGGCGCACTCCTGTTATTGTCCGCCGGTAGCCGATGACCGCCAGCGCCAGCAAGATCCCCCACACCAGGAACCACAGATCCCAGACCTCGACGTGCCAGCGCAACGCTGACCGGTCGACGCTTCCCGCCGGGTGGATGATGCCGGAAAGCACCAGAGCCCCAAGCAGCACGTTCAAACCGCCGTACACCAGCAACAGGACGCTGACAGCAGCGGAACCCAGATGCAGCCAGCCGCGCGGAACTACGCGCCCCCAGGGACGCACCAGCGCTAATGCGAGCAGGCCACCGGCCACCTTGGCCAACGTCACCGCAAGCGCTGCCAGCACTGGCAGTGCTCCGCCCCGGCGGGCGAGCTGCTCGACATATCCGCCGATCGTGCTAACCAGGGCGTGGCCGCCTGCCGCCCAGTACATGCTCATTACCGCGTAGGCGAACGCAACGATTGCAGCGGCGTACGCCGAGATGATCCCGACCGCAGACCAACCTGTGGTAGCAGGCGCGGACTGCCCCTTCCCAACCTCGGCTCTGCCCATCGTGTTCCAGTATCGACGAGCTGACCTCCTATCGCAGCGCCCGGCAGCCCACATGAGCGGCGGATGCTTTCTGGCAAGGCCACCCCAGTCGGCATCAAAGCCGAACCCCCCAGTCCCTCGTGCTTCGAAGACGCCGTGCCTCCTCGCGGCAGAAGCGCGTGGTTCCCGGTGGCGTGCCATGGTCTGAGCGATCGTGTCGGCGTGTGGGCCGATAGGGTTCGCGAGTGCCTCGTTCGTGCCGCGTCGGTATCCAGCTGCCTGAGGTCGAGCGGCGCGTTGGGTGGCCGGAGTTGTTCTCGATGGCCCGTGCCGCGGAGGGCGTCGGGTTCGACTCGCTGTGGTTTGGTGATCATTTGCTGTACGACCTGCCCGGCGGCCTGACGCGGGGGCCGTGGGAGGTGTGGACCGCGCTTGCCGCGGTTGCGGCTGTCACCGAGCGGGTTGAGCTCGGGCCGCTGGTCGCGTCGACGAGCTTTCATGCGCCGGCGATGCTTGCCAAGCAGGCGGCGACTGTCGATGCGATCTCGGGCGGGCGGCTGATCCTGGGCCTGGGCGCGGGCTGGAACGAACGGGAGTACCGGGCGTTCGGGTTCCCCTACGACCATCGGGTGTCGCGGTTCGAGGAGGCGTTCACCATCATCCGCTGCTTGCTGCGGGAGGGGCGGGCCGATTTCGAGGGCGCTTATTACCGGGTCCGGGACTGCGTGCTCGATCCGGGGCCGGCCCGGCCGGGCGGCCCGCCGCTGATGCTCGGCTCGGTCGGCCCGCGGATGCTTGAGATCGGGCTGCCCCATGTCGAGGCGTGGAATGTCTGGTGGAGCGATTACGGCAACACCCCCGGCGGATTCGCCGCTGTCCGCGACCGCGTCGACGCGGCGGCTGTGCAGGCCGGGCGCAGGCCGGGTGCGGTCTGCGCCACCGCGGCGGTGCTGGTCAGCCTGCCCGGCGGCACCGGGCGGCTGTCCGGCGATGCAGCCAGCGGGCCGATCAGGCCGGTCCGCGGATCGCCGGCTGACATCGCCGGTCACCTCGCGGCGATGGCCAGCGCCGGCGCCACGCACCTGCAGCTAGTGGTGGACCCGATCACAGTAGGGTCGATCGAGATGCTCGGCGACGTCCTCGCCACGCTGGACCGTGACTGAGCCATGCCCGATAACATCAACCCCGAGTGAACCTCGCCCCATCGCGGGACTATGTGCTTGCACCGACCACCCGGGCGGGCCCACGTCGCCGCCACCAGTCGTGATGCACCTGCGCGCGGACTGCCGCATGACAGCGCATCTGCAGGCCAGCGCTAACGTTGCTCGTTGTTCCTGTCGAGACGGCTGGCCCGGCTGCGAGCTTGAGCTGATCGTCGATCACGTCGGCGAGGCGCAGCTGGCTGTTGAGATCCGCGCGCAGCGCTAGCCGCCCTGTCAGCCACTGGTGGGGAGATCTTCCGGCAGCAAGCTGTACATGTACATGTCGCGCCTCTCCTGCCCCACCCACTGCCAGCTTCGTAGCAGGCCCTCTCTGCGGTATCCCGCTCGTTCGGCAGCTCGCCAGGATCCTTCATTCCGCGGTTCGACGTACAGCTCGATCCGGTGAATGCCGTCCAGAGACAATCCCCACCGCGAGATTGCGGCTAGAGCTGCGGTGACATAGCCGCGGCGGCGGAATTGCCCGGCTACCCAGTAGCCCGTGCTTGCCCGGCCGTGAGACAGGTCCTTCAGCCACAGTCCGACTTGTCCTACGGCGTCGCCAGTGGCCGCGTCCGCGATCGCGAATGAGTAACCCGCGCCGGTGACATGACGGCTGAGCTGTCGGTCGATGTAGGCACGGGCGTCGTCAGGGTTTCCGCTTGCCGGGACCGTCGTGATCAGCGGGATTAGCGCATCGGTCGCTACCGACCGCACCAAGCCGACGTCGGCATCACTGAATGCGCGCAACACGATCGGCGGGCGGGAGATTACGGGCAATTCCGCTGGCAACACGCCGCACCACTGTAGTGCCTCGGCGCCCCATGCACATCAGAGCTCGCCTTCGCGCTGCGGAGACCCCTTGACCGTCGTCAAAGCGGTCAGGCCGAAAGGAGATTGGCTCCCCGTTTAGCTCCCCGGCAGACCGGGTGAATCGGCCGTGTGAGATCACGCTAGAACGCCAGTTCGAGCGTTCTTAGCGCGCACGAACGGCGTGCCCAGCCCGAGAGCAGGGCACGACTTCGTCATGCTCAACACCGCTGCGCGACACAAATGCTGCCAAGGCGGCCACCGCCCAGGGCGGCGAGTGCCTGCGCTGTCCTGTGTGCCTGGCCGCGTCCCGGAGCCCGCGGGAAACCGTGCTGGCTCATATGCAGACAAGTAGCGGGCCGGTCTCGAAGAGCAGACGACCTGGAAGGGACTCCGTCATGGCCACCGACCTCATCCACACTGACGCGACCAGACTCGCCGAGCTGATCCGTACCGGGAAGGCTTCCTCCGTCGAGGTGGTGCAGGCACACCTCGACCGCATCGAGGCCACCAATCCGAACATCAACGCCATCGTCACGCTCGCCGACGGTGCGCTGGACGCCGCGAGGGCGGCAGACGAGGAGCTCGGGGCGGGCGGGAAGGTGGGGCCGCTCCACGGCGTGCCGTTCACGGTCAAGGACTCGTTCGACACCGCCGGGGTGCTCACCCAGCGCGGTTCGCCGATCTTCGAGGGGCGCATCCCGGACACGGACGCCACCAGCGTGGCGCGCATGAAGCGAGCCGGCGCGATCCTCCTGGCCAAGACCAATCTTCCGGAGTTCGCGTACTGGATCGAGTCCGACAACCTCCTGACCGGCAGGACGAACAACCCCTGGGACCTCGACCGCAGCTCCGGCGGTTCGAGCGGCGGGGAGTCCGCGGCGATCGCAGCTGGGATGTCGCCGCTCGGCATCGGAAGCGACCTGTCCATCTCGGTGCGCGGGCCGGCGGCCGACACCGGCATCGCGGGCTTCAAGCCAACGCGCGGCCGCATCCCGATGACGGGGGCCTGGCCCCGGGAGCCGCGTCGTGACTGGCACGCCGGTCCCATGGCCCGCACTATCCGCGACCTCGCATTGGCGTATTCGTTGCTGGCCGGTCCCGACGGCGCCGACGGCTTCGCCACCGTCCCCCGCGAGTTCGACGCCGGCCTGGGCGCCTCACCGAACCGGCCCGTGCGCGTCGGCTGGCTGGTCGACTCGGGACTCGGTCCCATCGATCCAGAGGTCGCCGCAACTGTGAAGGAAGCCGCCGACGCCCTGCGGCAAGCAGGGATCCAGGTCGATGCCGTGAGCATCCCGGCTCTCGAGCGGGACAACCCCTTCGAACTCTTCGCTCGGCAGCACGTCATGGAAATGAAACCGGTGATGCAGGAGGTCACCGCAGGCCACGAGGACCAGATGTTCACCTACTCAAAGACCATGCTCGCCACTCCCGACACGCCCGTAAAGGACTATGTCTCGGCCGAGGAGGGCATCGAACGACTCCAGGACGGCTTCGCAGAATACTTCCAACGGTATGACGCACTGCTGCTCCCGGTGACGTCAATCCCCGCGCACGAGCACGGGCTCACGCAGTACACCATCGAAGGCCAGACGGTGAACGCCTTCAAGCTGATGACGCCAACCGTCCCCTTCAACCTGACGGGACTCCCCG
>DASXIA010000507.1:0-12920 GCA_036488155.1 Streptosporangiaceae bacterium
CCCGGAGAACTGCGAAGCCGTGAGCGTGATCCCGCCGACCGGGTTGAGCGGGCCGGTGACCTTGGTGAACAGCTTGCTCGCCTGCAACTCGCTGGTCGCCTTCGCCAGCGGCGCCGGATCCGCGCACACCGGTTTAGCGAACTTGAATATCGGGCTGGTCGGGTTCGCCGCCGACTGCGGGAAGTGCTTGGCCAGCAAAGCAGCCCCGGCAGCCGAGTCGCTGGCTGTTGGCGCACTAGTGTTACCGCCGAATCCCGCGGCCGAATATCCGACGACCGCGACCGACAGGCCGCCGAAAAACACCACGCCTGCGATCAGTGTCGGAGCGGGGTGCTGCACAATCCGGCCCGCCACCCGGCCCCAGACTCCGGCTTTGCCGGAGCCCTGGATGCTCCATGGCAGCAGCTTGGGCTTGCCGAACCAGGCCCGGAACAGCGTGCGCTTGATCGCCAGCAGCGACAGCCGGATCGACAGCAGCGCTGGCAGGAGCGTGAGCCCGGCCAGCAGGATGACGCCGACCGCAATGGCGAACGGCCAGGCCAGATCCGAGTAGAAGGGGAAGCTAGCCAGCAGCAGGGTCAGCGTTGCCGCGATCACCGTGAGCGCCGAGGCGCTGATCGATTCCCCGACTCTGGTCACCGACCGAACGATCGCGTGCCTTGCCGCCGGCCGAGGGTGCACAAGGTCAGACAGCATGCTGCGGCCCGCATTCGTCCTGCCGGGGAAGTTCTCCCCGCCGGTTTCGTGCTCGGCCGCGCGCAGTTCCTCCCGGACGCGGAAGACCAGGAACAGCCCGTAGTCGGTACCCGCCCCGATGACCAGCACGATGAGCAGCAACTGCGCGATCGGGGACACCTGAAGCCCATGCCTGGCCGCCTCACCAACCAGCGGCCCCGCGATCGAGACTGACAGCACGGCTGGCAGCACGGTAGTGATCGCCAGCGTGAACGACCGGAAGATAAGCACCAGCAGCACAATCACGAACAGAACCGAGAGGCCCTGCACCTTATTGCCGGTGTTGCCGGAGGCTTTCTGCTGGTCCACCTGGATAGCCAGGTCGCCTGCTGTATGCGCGTGCAAGCCGGCCGGCAGGTTGGCGTCGGTGATCTGGGCCCGGATCCCGCCGACGAGATTCTTGGCATAGTCCGGGTTCCCGCCGCCCGCGGAGCTGGCCAGCGCGACCAACTGCTCGGCCTGGCCATCAGTCGACCGGCCCGCGTTGACCACTTTGGTAACGCCGGAAACATTGCCGATCCTGGCCTGCAATCCGTTGATGGCCGCCACGTCCGCCGAGGTCAGCTTTCCCGCCGTGGTCGCGACCACGATCGGGATCGGCTGCTGGTTGGCGGTGCCGAAGGGCTTGGCCAGCGTGGCGGCCTGCGAACTCGGCGAGCTGGCCGGAAGGAACGCCTGATTGTTGCCCTGAGTGACGCTGGACAGCGACGGAAGCTGACTTGATGCGGCAATTGCTCCAGCTATCCAGATCAGCAGCACTAGCCAGCGAAACCGCACGCTAAACCGGCCGATCGCCCCGTAGATCGCATCGACGCGCATGAGCAGCGATACTACGTGACGTAGGTGCCCGCGCAGCCTTCGACCTGCTGCTGTTAAGCCGCCTCAGACTGTCGCTTCACCGTCACTTTGCCTGCCGTCCCGGGAGGCGAGCGGGCGGATGCCCATCGCGATGGCGGCAGCGCAGCCGGCCGCTCCGGCCAGGACCGCGAAGGCGACCGTCCCGTCCGCATGTCCCCCGGCAGTCCGGCCAGTCAGGTGCAGCGCCAGCGTGACCAGGGCGATGCCGAAGGTCGTGCCGATGCCGCGGGCCATGTTGACCAGCCCGCCCAGGACAGCAGCGGAGCTGGGCTCGGCGCTGCGCATGATCACCGCGTTGCTGGCGGGCACGAATATCCCCAGGCCGAGCCCGGCAAAGCCGAGCAGCACGACCAGTCCCGCCGTAGATCCGGCCGTGAAAATGAGCATGACCAGGGCAACTGCCGAGACGGCGGCGCCGATGCAGCCCCTGATCCGGTTCGGCAGGCTGGCCGGGAACGCCCATTCGGCGGTCAGCGCTGCCACCCCGAAGCCGACCGGCAACGCGGACAAGATCAGGCCAGTTCTTGCCGCGTTCCCGCGCCCGTCGAGAAGTTGCGGCACCAGCACGAGCGGGCCGAACAGGGCAAGGTAGCCGAGGAACGCGCCGGCCAGGCCGAGTACCAGCCGGGGCGAGTGCAGCAGGGTTGACGGGATCAGCGGGAACCGGGCACGGAGCTGGCGGACCGCGAACGCCAGGCCGGCGGCCACCGCGACCACGACCATGATGGGCGCGAACCAGCCCGGCGCTGGCAGGCCTCCGATCACCGACAGGGCCACCAGCAGCGCGGTCGTCGCGGTCCCGAGCAGGGTAGCGCCGGGCCAGTCGAAGCAGTTGAAACGGCTGCGCTGGCGGGTGCGCGGCAGCAGGAAGCGCCCGGCGACGACAGCAAGGATGCCGACCGGCACGTTGATCCAGTAGACCGCGCGCCAGCCCACCGTCTGAGTGAGCAGGCCGCCGAGAGTAGGCCCGAGGCCGAGGCCAATGGCCTGGGCCGCCGCCTGGATGCTGAGCGCGAGCCGCATCCGCTCTCGCGGCACGCTGGTGGTGACCAGCGCGACGCTGTTGGATTGCAGCATGGCGGCGCCTGCGGCCTGGAAGAGCCGGCAGCCGATCAGGATGCCGAGCGACGGCGCCAGCCCGCAGCAAGCCGACCCGATCGTGAAGACGACGAAGCCGTAGCCGTAGATGAGCTTGCGGCCGGCGCTGTCGGCGAGGCGCCCGGCCGGCGTGACGAGCGCCACCAGAAGCAGCAGGTAAGCGAGGGACACCCACTGAACCGCAGCAAGCGGAGCGGCGAAGTCATGCTCCATCGGCCGGAACGTCAGCGTGACGATACTCGCGTCCAGCTGGCCCATGAATGCGCCGAAGCAGACCACGCCCACCGCCAGCCAGGGCGCACGCGGGTTGCCCCGAACGGCCTGAGGACGCGGCGACTCCGTACGCAGCCCGTCCAGCAATGTACTTCTGTAACCGAACATTTCTGTTACAGATATTAGTTCGTCGCCGGCAGCGATGCGAGCCGGTAGCAAGGCGATTATCGTCAGGCGACGTGCCATCCAGCCGTATCGTGAATACTCAGCCGTCGGTGCTGGTCAGCAGCGCTGGTAAGGGGGCCAGTGCTGACCCGTCACGGTGTACTAAGCCCGAATGTCTCCGGACATGCCGGGCGAGGTGCTGGTCTGTCAGCGGTATTGCCGGCAGACTCGTCTAGGGCATGTCCGTGCCCCGCCTCTGCGCGGCCGGGCAGCCGCCAGGAGGGACACCGATGCAGGAGCTGCGCCTCGTCGCAGTCAGCGAGGACGGCAGTTACGCCATCCTCGCGGTGCCGGGGCGGAGCGGCCGGTTCCTGCTGCCCATCGACGAGCGGCTGAGGACAGTGGCCAAGGGTCAGTTCTCGCGCCTCGCCCAGTACGAGATCGAAGTGGAGAATCCGTTGCGACCCAAGGAGATCCAGGAGCGCATCCGGGCTGGCGAGACGGCAGATCAGATCGCAGACGCGGCAGGCATACCACCGGACAAGATCCGCCGGTTTGAGGGGCCGATCCTCGCCGAGCGCCAGTACCAGGCGCAGCAGGCACAGCGGGTGACGATCCGCGGCCGGGGTGACTCAGGACCTGGGCCGCGGCTGGGCGACGTCGTGGCCGAACGGCTGACCGCCGCAGGCGCCAGCGCGGAGGCCGCCGAGTGGGACTCGCGCAAGCGGCCGGACGGGAACTGGCAGGTCCAGCTGCAGTTTGTCATTGGCGGCCGGGCTGGCACCGCCGAGTGGATCTATGACCCGCGGCGGCGGCATGTGATCCCTGACGACGACCAGGCCGTCCGGCTGTGCCTGCCGCAGGAAGAATGGGCTGCGATCACGTTCGCCGAGCGCACTCGGGCCACCGCGACGGTCACGCCGATCGGGTCCAGGCAGCATGTCCCGTTCGCAGATTCCGGCCGAGAGACAGAGCGCCGGACCGCACCAGCTCTGCCGCGCGCGCGGGAAGCGGCCGGTCCGGCCGTGGGCGCGCCGGGACTAGCCGTCGCGACCGAACCGGATCCGTTGCCTGCCGACTCGGCCGTGCCAGGGCTGACGGATCAGGGCGAGGGCAGCCGCGAGCCCGGGCAAGCTGCCGCGGCGGGCGGGACGGACCAGGCCGGTGCACCCGTTCCGGCAAAGAAGGCCGGCCGGGGCAGGCGCGCCTCAGTGCCGTCCTGGGACGAGATCATGTTCGGCACGTCACGGCAGCAGGACTAGCCCCGTTCCCGGATAAGCCCGCCTGCAGCCAGGGGCGGCTACCATGAGCCGACCGTGGTTCAGACTCGGGACACATTCAGGCTCAGGGCAAGGGTGAGGCAGCGTGCGCCGGTGCGCAGGCCAAGGCGGTAGCCGCTACAGCAGGTCGGTGGCGACGTCGCTGGCATTGCTGGTGGCTGCCAGCGTGCTGCTCGGCGGGTGCGGGCTGGTGGCCAAGCCACATGCGCTGACCGCCGCCGCCCCGCTGACCATGTCGGTCACCAGTCCGGACTTCACCGGCGGCGTCATTCCGGCCTCGTTCACTTGTCATGGTGCCGGCGCGAGCGGCCCGTCAATCTTCTGGTCCGGCGCGCCGCGGGGCACGAAGTCCATAGCTGTGGTGGTCGACGACGCGGCCGCGCCGATCTCGCCTCGGGTGTACTGGATCGTTTACGACATCAGCCCCAGCACGTCCGACCTGCCGCTCGGAACGGCTCCGCCGCACGCCAGGGTGGCCCAGAACAGCGCTGGCAAGGCCGAGTGCGACCCGCCGTGCCCCCTTGCCTCGCCGCACGGTTACCGGTTCACGGTGTACGCGCTCAACACGGTCTTCGGTTCGGCGCTGCCAGCCAACTCGCAACTGCTGACCGCCTGGACGATGATCGCTCAGCATGTCATCGCACGCGGCACTCTCACCGCGCATATGCTGCCGGGCGGTCTCCTTAACCAGCAAAACCACTCATCGGGCCCGGCAAGCAATGCGGCCGGGGCTGTGAGTAAATGCATAAAGTAATCGCGCGACTCCGGGCCGTCGACACACGCGGGTAAAGTTTCCGAATTGCGTGACAAGGCGTATAGCGTCCGACACAATCGCTGTTCAGCAGGTCAGGCTTTCTGATTCATCGAGGGTGCTTGCACATCAGGGGGAGACTCGCGTAGATGGCCGCGCGGGTCTGGCTAGCGCCGCCCTGAGGCCACGTCAGTGGGATGGTGTGATGATCACTACGATCTTGGAAGTCCTCGTGGCTGTGGTCGTGCTGATCGTGATTATCGCCGTTGCTGCCCTGCATTTCCTGCGGGCCGACGACTCCGACACCTTCGACGACATGCCTGAGGAGCCGCGCAAGACGCGGCGGCACCCAGCCGGGTCTCATCCGCCCGCGGAGCCGGGACCTGCCGAGCGCCGAGTGCGTCGGCCTGAGCCGGTCAGCGAGCGCCGAGCCGCCGATGGTCGCGGTCCACGGCAACCCAGGTACGGCAACGCTGGCGCGGGGAGCCAGCGCCCGGTCCCGGTCGGTGCCCGGCAGGCTGCCTCTGCCCGCAGCACAGACCCTGACCCGGCTACCGGCTGGGAGTCCCTTTCAGACGTGGATTACTGGGCGGAAGTTGCCTCCGATAAACCGCTGACGCCTGAGGAGGTCCCGGCGGCTCCGGCGAAGCGGGGACGGCGTGCCATCGAGCCCAAGGCCGACGCGCCGCGTTCCGCTGACCTGCCGGCCGTACGGGCTGACTCAGGTCAGCAGCCGGCGCGGCAGCGGCCACAGTCCCGGCCCGGCACGCCTCCGTACGGTGCCGAGGCCGCCACCCAGAACCTTGCGGCGCTGGCTCGCCTGGGCGATCAGCCACCGCCCTCCCAGCAGCGCGCCCTGCCGTCACGCAATGGATCGCCGTCCCGTCCCGGCCGAGCCCAGGGCTCGCCACAGCCGGCCATCCCGCCGAACAGCCAGCGCCCTGGGCAGGGCAACGGTCAGCGCCCTGCCAGCGGTCCCCGGCCAGGCGGGACCAGCCGCGGCGGTGGTCCGCGGGCACTGCCGCCCGCTCCGCCGCAATCTCCGGCTGCACATTCATCGCACTCAGGCGGGCAAGCCAGGCCACCGCTGCCGATGGACGACGACCCGCTCACAAGCCCGTCGTTCCCGGCCATCAACACATCGGATAGCCGGTCGTATCGCACGCGCTCGCGTTCGGGCTCCGGGTCGGCCCGGCAGCTTCCCGACCACCCGGGTCAGACGAGCGCTCCGGGCGGGTACCCGGTCCAGCCCGGCGCGACAGCAGCCCGGCACGCACCCGCGCAATCGGCTGCGCCCGCTGCCAACCCGTACGGCAGCTACGTGAGCGCCCCGCAGCCGAGCTACCCCGAGCCCGCAAGTGCGCACCTGGACGCTGCCGCTTACGGCACCGGCTACGCGGCTGGCCAGCAGGCAGTCGCCGCCGCCAACTGGTACGGCGGCAGCACTGACGGGGGCCAGGCAACGAACGGCTACCTGCCCGCACCAGGCGGCGGCAACGGCGCCGGGAACGGGTACTCGCCTGCCGACTATGGCACCGGCTACCAGGCACCGGGGTACCAGGGCGGGCAGCCCGCACTGCCAGCCGGAGGCCACGGCCAGCCCGGTCACCCCGGCCCCTACGATCAGCGCGGCTATCACCGGCCTGACGCGGCCTACGGTCAGGATGGATATGAGGCATACCCCGGTTACGGCGGTGCCGCGCGTTAGCCGGGGCGCGCAACAGGCAGCGGCCGGCTTAGGGCTGCGCTTGGTGAGGTTGCGTTTGCCGGCCGCATGCTTACCGATGCCGGGCTTGACAACACCCCGCGGTCAGCGCCCACAATGTGCCGACCCCCTAAGCAGGTGACATGCATCCCGGTGCCAGAGACCACGCGCGTAGTTATCACTTGCACAAGCTTGCTACGGCGCTCGACACCGAGGGCTTCCACGCGACGGTAAAGACGTCATACCCTGCGGCGCTGCACGTTTTCATTCCGGGTGCGTCCATGCTTGCCGAGAGCATCGACTGCGTACCGGCCACCGACGACGCCGGCCGCCTGCATTGGTACTACCGCTGGTCCTGGGGGGAACTGCTGCACGACGCCAGTGACCCGCCCGCCGCCGCCGCCAAGATCGCCGAGGTCCTTTCGGCTCGCTGACTCACCGGCCGGCCCCGAGCGGGGCAGCCTGGCGGCGTGACCTGCGTCATAGCCACGGTAGCCTGTCCGAGCAACCCATGTAGCGCGCCCTGGGTAGGCGCCTTTTTCATGCGGCAGGCCGACGGCTAACCGGAGCGGAGGGACCATAACGTGCTAGTTGCGCAGGCGGGCAGGCTGAGCAACGTCAGGTACGACATACGCGGGCCGGTCCTGCGGCGAGCTCGCGAGCTAGAGGCTGCCGGGCACGAGATCATCAAGCTCAACCTTGGCAACCCGGCCCCTTTTGGCCTGGACGCGCCCGAAGACGTGCTCAGCGGCGTTGCCAAGCACATCGCCGAAGCACAGGGCTACTCCGATGCCCGCGGCATCCAGCCAGCCCGTGAGGCAGTAGCCCAGTTTTTCGACCGCCGCGGCGTCAGCGGTGTCGCGCCCGACGACGTCTTCCTGGGGAACGGGGTCTCCGAGCTCATCGTGATGGCACTGCAGGCGCTGCTCAACGCCGGCGACGAGGTCCTGGTACCCAGTCCGGACTATCCGCTGTGGACCGGCGCGATCAACTTGTGCGGTGGCAGTGCGGTTCATTACCGCTGCGATGAGCAGGCGGACTGGAACCCTGACCTCGAGCACCTGGCCAGCCGGATTACCGAGCGCACCAGAGCACTGGTCATCATCAACCCGAACAACCCGACCGGCGCGGTGTACTCGCGGGCTACCTTGCTCGGCATGCTGGAGCTGGCTCGCGAGCACGGTCTCCTGGTGCTGACCGACGAGATCTACGACCAGATCATCTACGACGGGGCAGTGCACCACTCAGCCGCCGCGCTGGCGCCAGATCTGCTCGTGCTGACCCTCGGCGGGCTGTCCAAGACGTACCGGCTGGCCGGCTTCCGGTCCGGCTGGCTGGTCATCACCGGACCGCGTGAGCACGCCGCGGACTACCTGGACGGCCTTGAGCTGCTGGCCAACATGCGCCTGTGCCCGAACGTCCCGGCCCAGCACGCCATCGTGCCGGCGCTCGGCGGCGGGGTGGACATCACTCCCCTGCTCGAACCCGGCGGCCGCCTGCGCGACCAGCGCGATCACGCCTGGCAGCGAATGACCGCCATCCCCGGCGTCACCTGCTATCAGCCGGCCGGTGCCCTGTACCTGTTCCCGCGGCTCGATCCCGAGCTGTACCCCATCCGCGACGACGAGCGGATGATGATCGACTTGCTGGAGCAGCAGCATGTGCTGCTCTCGCACGGCAGCGGCTTCAACCTGCCGACGACGGACCACCTGCGGATGGTGTTCCTGGCCAGCGTTCCGGTGCTGGACGACGCGATCGGCCGCCTTGCTACCTTCCTGGCCAATTATCACCCGGACTAGCCGGCTGCCAGACGGGTCGCTCGGAAGTGCAGGTCTAGTTCGTTCAGGTAGCGTCGGCCCAGCTCAGATCCGTGTGCCTGGACCCACTCGGTGAACGCAGTCGTGCCCGTCGCCGGACCGGCGGAGTCCGCCCGGCCGGCCGCCAGGGACCGGTACTCACCGGCGGTCAGCAGCGTGTCCCGCAGCGCGACGTTCAGCGCACCGGCCAGTACCGGAATCAGCACGCCGGGAACGGGGATTACCAGCGACCGGCTTGCTACGGCCGCGCGGATCGACTCGACGAACTGGCGGAACGTCAGCGACTCCGGCCCGACCGCATCAAGGACCACAGTGTCGGTCCGCGATCCGAGGTCCGCGCACAGTACGCCAAGATCGTCGACATGGATGGGGCGCAGCCGGTAGTCGCCGCGCCCGCCGATCGCAAAGACAGGGAGCCGGCGCAGTAGCCACGCCACATTGTTGACCAGCACGCCAGCTGAGCCGAACAGGATCGCGGGCCGTGCGACCGCGTAGCCCGGTACGCCAGATTCGGCCAGCGCTTGCTCGGCGGCTGCCTTGCCGCGGAAGTACGAGTCCGGTGAGTCGTGGCTCGGATTGGTGATCGAAATATGCACGATCCGCTGAACTCCGGCCGCAGCCGCGGCGGCGAACAGCACTCGGTTATTGGCTACTGCCACTTCATGGTTGACAGTGCCGTGAGCGAACCGGATCCAGTACGTGTTGTACAGCGTGTGAACTCCGGTCAGCGAAGCGCGGAGACCGTCCGGGTCGCCGAAGTCCAGCGGCCGGCACTCGATCGGGGTACCAGCGGGCGCCCGGTCCGGATGCCCGGTGAGCGTGCGCACCTGGTGACCGCGCTTGAGGAGTTCCCGGGCGATAGCCGCGCCCGAGTAACTGAATGCTCCGGTGACCGCGTCAAGCTTGCTCATCTGTCCTCCTGGAAGGAAGCCGTATCCCGCCGAGAATGTCGATCATCCGGGCCAGCGAGTGTGCCCGGTCGAAAACGGCAAG
Organism: Streptosporangiaceae bacterium; assembly: GCA_036488155.1. Lineage (GTDB taxonomy): Bacteria > Actinomycetota > Actinomycetes > Streptosporangiales > Streptosporangiaceae > JAJYUU01. The sequence goes on from DASXIA010000507.1 coordinate 9,616, forward strand.
CGCGGCATCGCGGTCGCCGTCAAGCGCGGCCAGCAACTCCAGCCCGAGGAAGCCCGCGACCAGAGCGCGCGCGGCTTCGGCGGGCGGAACCAGCCGAGCCGCTGCGGACCGGCCAAGCGCCCGTTGCATGGCGGCTTCGGTGAGCTCGCGCCACGGCTTCAGCCGCTGCGCAACCTGCTCCCCCAGGCCGGGAACGGACTGCGCGCCGGTGATCATTTCCACCAGCACGCGGACATGCCCGGAATCCAGATCCTGCAGAAAAATCGGGCGGGCAGACTCCGCCAGCGCGGCCACGGAGGTGGCCTGCTCGAGCAGGCCACGATAGGCAGCCATCCGCACTGCGCTGACCTCGTCGAGTGCGGCTAGCAACAGGTCGTTGACGGAGCCGAAGTGGTAGAACACCAGCGCCTGGCTCACCCCGGCCCGGCCCGCGATTTCCCTGGCGCTAGCACCGGCGAACCCGCTCTCACGCAGCGCTTCAATCGCTGCGCCGACCAGCGCGCTCCGGACCTCACTTGATCGCCCGCGTTTCACCAGTCCCGCGTCGGTCTTCGGCCCTGCCTTGGCCATCCTGACTCCGATACGACTGATCAGTTTGAGCAACTGCTCAAACTATAGCAGTCATGACGGCCTCCTCGACCAGATCTGCCTGCCCAACCTGGCCGGGTTGTCGAGCCATGCTCTGGGCACGCTATCTAAACACTGCCTGTGACCTGCGACGTCGCTCTCGCAGCGGTGGGCAGAGCTACCAGCCAGGCGGGTCGCGGGCTGGTGAGGCGGACGAAGCCCCTGCGCCCTGGCGCGCGGGTGCAGCATTGTCGGCCATCTGAAGGAGAGTTCATGGCCACGATAGTGAGCGATCGGACTGTCATCTATTCCGGCGTAATGATCCAAGGCGCGGTGGCGGCCCTATTCGGTGCGTACACCAGTATTTTCGCCGTCTCCTATCACTATGATCTAACTCTGCCGCAGTACGGTGCTCTGTTTATTCCGCAGGTCCTTGCGGCATTCGTTGCGGCGCTGTTCTCTACTGCTCTCACCACGTGGCTCCGCGCCGGGGACGCTTACCGTGCCGGGCTAGGTTGCAGCCTGGCGGGCATGGCCTTGCTGGTCGCAACCGAGTGGGCCGAGCGGCTGGCCTTCACCTATCCGCTGTTGCTGGCAGCTGCTGCCTTCGTGGGCGCCGGGTTCGGTCTGAGCTTTCAGTGCGTGCGGTGTTATGTAGTGAGCCTGAAGCCGCTGCGTGCCAGGCGGCAGATCCTGCTGGCGAACGGGTTGGTAGCAGCGGGCCTGGTAGCTGCGCCGGTCTATGCTCTCGTTACCCGCGCGACCAGCATCTGGTGGAGCCTGCCCGTGGTGCTGGGCATCTTGCTCATCGCCGAGATGCTGCTCAGTCGCTCGCTCCAAGCGCCAGTTGACGGCCTACGGGCGCGGCGAGAAAACCTGCGCGTTCCGGCTCGGTTCCGTGTCTACCCTGGACTTGCGTTGCTGTACGGGCTTTGCGCAGTGGCCTGCCTTACCGCTCCTCACTACCTCACTGGCCCGGTGCCGAGTGCCCGCCACTTGCATGTCCTTGTGCTGGCAGAAGTGGCCTTCTGGGCTGCGCTGGTACAAGGGAGCCGGGTGGTGTTCGCGATCATCGACGGCATGAAGTCCCGGCAGCACATGGCAAGCATCGGCGTCTTCACGATCGCGATAGTTATCTATGTGATTAGTATCCCTATTTCCCGATATGATATGATGCACGTCGGCGTATACGTGCTGGCAGCTATTGCTTGCGCGGCGTTGCTGCCTATCGATACCCGCCCTGGTCACGAGCTGCTGTCAGCATTTCCGCTTGCTGTGGCTGCCGGGCTTTTGGCGCTGTTCCCGGCCGGACTCGGCCTGTCTCGATTTGGCTATAACATTGTCGCGCGCGACGGCGTGAGTTCTCTCGAGCTTTTTCTTGGCATCGCAGCGGTAGGGGCGGCAACGTGCCTACTGCTGCTGCCGATACTCCTGAACTGGCGCACGATGGCATACTTCGAGCAGCCCGCGACCAGCCACGCCCAGCCACCGACCGCAGGACACTCCGGTGCCGCAGCTATGCCCGGCCCACCGGCAGCGCCTCCGCCCCGCCGTCCGAGCGACCGCCCTGAGGATGACAGCGCAGGCAGGGAGCCAGGCGGCGCGACTGCGCTACCGCCAGGTCCGCAGCGAGGTGATCGCAGAGAAGGCCGGTAGGGCAGCCCCAGCCCCGCGGGTCGCTTAGCTGCGGGCGGGGCCTGGCGCCGGCCGACGGCCGGCGCCAGGGATGAGAGGCCGGATGCTTACGACTCGCTGGGCAGCGCGTAGGAGCCGTGCCGCGGGGGGCCGGCCGGCGCGTAACTGGCGATGATGACGCCGGCCCCGGTGGCCGAGGTGCTGACCAGCCGCAAGGCCCCCGCCCTGGCGCCATCCCGGAATAGCTTCTTGCCCGAGCCCAGGTGCACCGGGAAGTAGAGCAGGCGGTACTCGTCGATGAGATCGTGCTCGATCAGGGTCTGGGCCAGTTGGCCGCTGCCGTGCACCTGCAGCTCATCCCCCGGCAGTTCCTTCAGCTTGGCGACCTCGGCCGCGACGTCCCCGCCCAGCAGTGCGGAGTTGTGCCAGTCCGCGGAGGCCAGCGTGGTGGAGGCGACGTACTTCGGCAGCGAATTGAGCTTGCCCGCGATGGGGTCAGCGGGGTCGGTGACGCGCGGCCAGTGACCGCTGAAGATCTCATAGGTCTTCCGTCCTAGCAGGAACGCACTGGCGTGGCCGAACCAGCCGACCACGGCAGCACCGAAGTCCTCGTCGCCGTAGGGAAACGACCAGCCGCCGTGGGCGAACCCGCCGTCAGGGTCTTCGTCCGGGCCGCCTGGCGCCTGCATGACACCGTCGATGGTCAGGAACGTGTGCAGGGTCAGCCTCATTCGTCATCTCCTAGCTTCTGATACGCCTGTGGCGCTTTGTCAGGCGGACCGGGGAGGCCAGGACTCGGCTCACTCCGGCCGCTCTTACCCTCTTGACGAACGGCCCTCGCCGGAATCGACACCCCGGCAGCCTGGAGCAGTCTCATGCGTTGACAAACTAGTGAGTGATTACTAAGTTAGCGGGCATGACGGAACAGGCAGTGCGTGAGCCGGGTACGGGACACCGGGACCGGGCTACGGAACGCGGGCCGCGGATGCCGGCCGAGCAGCGGCGCGAGCTGGTGCTCGGTGAGGCGATGGCGGCTTTCGCCACGCACGGGTACGCGGGAACCTCGACCGAGGAGGTCGCGCGCCGGGCCGGCATCAGCCAGC
>DASXIA010000518.1:0-13435 GCA_036488155.1 Streptosporangiaceae bacterium
TGGTCGGCGAGCGTGCCGGTGACGTATTCGCTGTTTACTCCGGCGGCCACAACTGGTCCGATATCACCCGAGCCGGTCACCGTGAACTGGCCGTCGGCCTGGCGGAACCCGATACCGGGCGGCGGCTGCGGTCCGTTCGCGTAGTTAGCCCCGACTTGCCGGCCGGCCCACCGGCTGCCCGGCGCGCCTCCGCGCAGGTCGACGTCATCGAAAGTACCCGTCGCCGCGCTCGCGTTCGGCCCGCCACCCGACTCGCTGTAGGACGGGGAGTTCGGCACGAAGTCCAGCGGCGAGGTGGCGAACATGCCCGCCCGCACGGTGCCGGTCAGCCCGGCCAGGCGCGCCGTGCCGACCCTTGTCCAGTGCCTGCCGTCGGCCGAGTCGTATCCGGTGATCACGTCGCCGGACCGGGTAAGGCGCAGCCAGCGCGGCGACGCCGCCGACACCGGCCCGGGCATGCCCGCGATGTCGCTGGTGTAGTCGTACTGCATGCGGACACCGTGCTTGCCGGTGACCATCATCGCGGTGTACACCGATCCGGGCCGGGTGCTGGCGGTAATAATGATGCCGGCCTTGGCCCACGGCACCAGACCCCGTCGCACAGGGTTTTGCGCCATCGCCCGAGTGATGAATCCGCCGCCGGTTTGGTTGATGCTGCCGGTTAGCGACGTCACCCGGACGGTGATGCTGCCGTCGCCGGCCAGCGGTTGCGCGGCGAGGTAGTAGCTGTCATTGACCGCCTCGCCGCCTGGTCCAGTAGGAACGTGCGGCAGGCACGCGGTCCCACTCCGCGAGCCGCATTGAACATGACCGCCGGGCAGGAGCAGCGCGACCACATCGATCAGCACGATCGCGATGACGATGGCGATCACCCAGCTGCGGAGGGTGCGAAACTTGGTCCACTCGGCGTGCAGCAACTGCGCGAAGCCGTCCCGCCCGGCCTGCTGGGATGAGCGGTACGGGGTGATGGTCGCAGTCATCGGACTATCCCCTCTGCGGGCTGAGCGCGGAACTCGACCGAGTCCCTCGTCAGTTCCATATAGGCCTCCTCCAGCGTGGCCCGGTGCGCCGAGATCTCCGAGAACCCGACCCCGGCCTCGCTCAGCCGGGCAACAACCTGCTCGGACGCCAGGCCGGACACCGATAGCGTGTCCCGGCCGGTGGCGGCGACAGTGGCCCCTGCGTGCGCCAGCACCGTCATCGCCTCCGACCGCGATGCGGTCCGCAGCGTCACCCGGTCGCCGGACGCAGCCGCAATCAGCTCGGCCACGCTGGTATCGGCGATCACTTTGCCGCGACCGATGACCACCAGGTGATCAGCGGAGTCCTCCAGCTCGCTCATGAGGTGACTGGACACCAGCACGGCGCGGCCCTCGGCGGCGAGGGACCGGAGGTATCCGCGCATCCAGACGATGCCTTCCGGGTCCATGCCGTTGAATGGCTCGTCGAATATCAGCACAGGCGGATCGCCGAGCATGGCCGCCGCGATGCCCAGCCGCTGCCGCATGCCGAGGGAGAACCCGCCAGCTTTGCGCCGTGCCGCCGAGGTCAGGCCGGCCTGCTTAATCACCTCATCGACCCGCCTGCCGCCAAGGCCCTGGGAGTGCGCCAGCCACAGCAGGTGGTTGCGGGCACTGCGGCCTGGCTGAAGGGCGGCGGCGTCAAGCATCGCGCCGATGTGGCCGAGCGGGCGCCGCAGCTTCAGGTAGGACCGCCCGCTGACCAGCGCGCTGCCCTGGTCGGGCGCATCCAGACCGAGGATGACCCGCATGGTGGTGGACTTCCCGGCACCGTTCGGTCCCACAAACCCCGTGACCTGACCTGGCTGAACCATGAACGACATGCCATCCAGGGCGAGCGTGGAGCCGAACCGCTTCCGCAGGCCGGCAACTTCGATAGTTGCTTCCATGCCGCCAACGCTAGGGATGTGGCTTGTTGCGCGCGTCCCGCCGCGGAGCCGTCTTTGGCGTCACTGGCGTGAGGGAGGGATGCCGCAGTTCCTCCCTCGCACAGGGGATGCCGGGATGCGCGTCCAGGGGGACGCCGGGACCGGCAGGCTGCTGCGAGAATGACCAGCGTGAGCCTGGTAGCGCGCCGGGGCGACGACCTGACCGCCACCGCGCGTCGCGTCGCCGTCGAGTGCCGAGCGGAAATGGTACGGCGGGCCGCCGATGGCCGTGCGCCCATGGTGATCGCAGTGCTTCTTGCCGTACTCGCCGCTGGCCAGGCAATCGCGGCCGCACTGAGCCAGAGCCTGGGCAGTTCGACCGGCCCGCTGGCGGACGTGGCTGCCTCTGGCTGGCTGCTGGCCTCTTTTGTGGTTCTGCTCCCGAGCCTGGCCGCCACCTTGCCGCTCGGATTTTTCTGGGAACGGCCCGCAGTCGCCGCGACTGCGATCTGCGCGGCCAACCTGGTATCACTCGGTGCCTTGCGGCTGCTCACGATCGCTGGCCTGCTAGCCCAGGTCATCGTCTTGCACCGGCTCGGGCACCGCGGGCCGCAGCTACTGGCCGCCGGGCTCACCCTGCCGTTCCTCGTCCTCGCATTGTTCTCTCCGGCAGGTCACGTGACCGGGCTGGCCTCAGGAGGGACCGTGCTGGCCATCCTTGCAGCGAGTCTTGGCCCGCTGGCCGCCTTCGCCGGGGCAGCGCTCCAGACTCGCAGCATGGCGGCTGCGCACGCCACCACCTCAGAGGCCTTCGCCGGTACCCTGATTGAGAACACCGCCCGCGGGGAGCGGGCCCGCATCTCCCGCGAACTGCATGATGTGGTCGCGCACCATGTCTCCATGATCGCGGTGCAGGCCGAGACAGCCAGGCTCGCCACCCCGGGCATGCCCGCGGCCGGAGCGCAGCAACTGTCCGCCATCGGCGACACGGCCAGAGCCGCACTAACGGAGATGCGACGGCTGCTCGGGGTGCTGCGCGAGGACAGTGGCATCGAGACCGCTGACCGCCAGCCCCAGCCGGGCCTCGCCCAGCTCAACGAGCTCCTCGACGAGGCGAGGGACGTATCGGGAATCGGAGCCAGGCTCATCGTCAGCGGCTGGCTGACAACCCTCGATCCGGGCGTCGAACTTGCTGCCTACCGCATCGTGCAGGAGGCGCTGACCAACGCTCGGCGCCATGCGCCAGGGGCGGCGGTCGACGTGGAACTGCATTTCGCCGACGACGCTCTGCACGTCCAGATCCGCGACAACGGGCCCGGCCCGGCCGAGCCGAGCCAGCCCACGCTCGGGCACGGCCTGCTCGGTATGCGGGAACGAGCAGCCGCCGTCGGCGGCGAGCTCCGCACGGGCGCGGCTCCCGGCGGCGGCTTCCTGGTACGCGCCACGCTGCCGGCGAAGGCCGAGGCAGCGCAGTGACCGAGCTCGTTCCGTCCGTAAAGATCGTGGTGGCCGACGACCACGAAGTAGTGCGCGCCGGCTTCGCCGCGCTGCTGGATACTCAGCCAGACTTCACCGTGGTCGGCACGGCGTCGGACGGCGCAGAGGCGATGAAGATCAGCCGCGAGGTGCGCCCGGACGTCATCCTCATGGATGTCAGGATGCCCGGCACCGACGGCATCGAGGCGACCAGGCAGCTGACCGACGACGACGCCGACGGCCCGCGCGTCATCATTCTCACGACCTTCGACCTGGACGAGTACGTCTACGACGCGCTCTGCGCCGGCGCCAGCGGGTTCCTGCTCAAGGACGTGACGGGCGAGCGGCTCTTCGACGCCGTGCGCGTCGTCGCGGCCGGCGAGGCCCTGCTGGCCCCGGCCGTCACCCGACGGCTGATCAGCGAGTTCGCGCGGCTTCGCCCGACTACGCCCGCTCCCCCGGCGGCAGTGGCCGAGCTGACTCCGCGTGAGACCGACGTGCTCCGGCTGCTGGCCGAGGGACTGTCGAACCCGGAAATCGCGGGCCGCCTCGTGATCGCCGAGGAAACGGTAAAGACGCACGTCAGCCGTGTCTTGCACAAGCTCGCGCTGCGCGATCGCGCGCAGGCGGTGGTCCTCGCCTACGAATCGGGCCTGGTCCGGCCCGGCAACGCCGACCAGCTCGGGTGACCTGCCGCGCCTTCCGCGCCTCGATTGCCGGGACTACATGGACTCAGCCGACTGAGCCGAACGCCACTTGCCACGCAGTCAGATCGCTGCTTGTTATCTGGATCACCAGCTTATGAGACTGGTATGAGTGCGGCACTAGGAGCATCTGCTGCCCGCTAGTGCACTCAACCGGGGGAAGCGCATGACCGTTGACGGAGATCCGCAGCGGTCCCGTCCCACCGGGGCTCGGCGCCGCGGCGCCGTCGTTGCTGGCGGCGTTGTAGCAGTCCGCGATGAAGGCCGCGTGGCTCGATGGAGCGAGGCTCGAGTCGACGTCCGTCTCGTTGCCCTGAGCGGTGAAACTAACTATCGGGCTGAACGACGCTGGGGTTGTCAGCGCAGGTGGCGCCGCGAGCACCGGTACATCGGGGGCGCCGGGAATGCCGACCGGGATGGACTCCCCAGGGTTACCAGGGATGCGCAGCATTACGTCCGCGCGAAGCTGTCCGAGGTTGGCGACGACAAGCCCGTCTGAGCTGGAATGTGCGCCGCTGCCGCTGGCGACCGCCGGCCCGTACCAGCTGATCCGCTGCATTGCGGGTGAGGTCAGGACTACGATCCAGTTGTCGACCGAATTCCCGGAGGATGACTTCGCCGGAATGTATTCCGACACCTCAGGCACCGAGCCCTGCCCCTGAGGTCTGGGAGCTGGTCTGCTCCTCATCACCCACGGGATCGTCGAGGCGGTCCAGGCGGCGTGACCCGGCATAACCTCGCTCGCCGAGGTATAGCCAACGACGAGCCTGTAACCCGTCGGGCCGCTCACCTCGAAGATCACCGCGATTTCCCGGCCATGGTCGATCGTCTGGCCGACGTACCAGACAGGATGGACCTGCCTGACGATGTCAGCCACGACGGCCGCCGACCAGTTTGGCGAGCCGGTCTCAGACCCGGTGGTGTACAGCCAGCCAGCCACTGCGTCGTCGAGCACTGATTGCGGAACGCTTCCGTTCCGCAGATCAGGCCATTGCAGCGCCCAGGACGGCCGGGCCAGCGGCCCGGGACGCATGATCGCCGGAAGCCGGATCAGCCCGGTGACAAGGCCGGCCACGGCTAGCACGGACGCGATGACAGTAATCCGCCGGCGGCGCCGGATCGCTCGCTTCCGGACGGCCGCGAACCGGCCTGGAGGCACGGGCGGCTGTCCGTCGGTCAGGTCGGCTAGGGCTTCACGGATCGCGTCAACATCGGTTGTGGGTGTCACGTCACTCGCCCCCTGCGGCAGCCAGGCTGCCATCGGTCACGGTCTGGGTCCGGTACGGCTCGAGCACTGCCTGCTGGCGCAGCGCGGCCAGAGCCTTGGCGGCCTGGCTTTTCACCGTGCCCACCGAAATGCCGAGCAGATCGGCCACCTGCGCCTCAGACAGGTCCTGGTGGTAGCGCAGCACCACGACGGCTCGCTGCCGGGGCGGCAGCTTCGCGAGTGCAGAACGCAGCGCATGCCGGTGGTCCGCCGCGGCGTAGGTATCAGGCCCGGTGCCGTCTGGCAGCTGCGCGAAGGGCACCTCCCCGCGCCAGCGTCGCCGCCACCAAGACGACCAGGTGTTGACCATGATCTTCCGTACGTAGGCCTCTGGGTCATCTCGGCAGATCCGCGACCAGCGCGGATAGGTCTTGGCTAGTGCAGCCTGGAGCAGGTCCTCGGCGAGCGCCCAGTCCCCGGTCAGCGCGTAGCCGTACCGCTGCAAGGCCTGGCCGCGGCCTGCGACGAAATCCTCGAACACCGGCGCTCCTGACCAGGCCAGCTTGGGTGCACGGCCCGCTGTCCCGGTAAACCACTTGGCCGTCGCGGAAGGTTGCCGCCGTGCCCGAAAATCATGGCGTACTAGTCCCGGCCCAGTAGTCGGCTGACGCCTTGGAGGCGGCGAGTTCTTCCGGAGTGGCAAATCCTGGCGCCATCGAGGCAGCCGTTCCGGCCATCACCTCGTGGTGCTCGATGTCCAGCAGGCGCAGCCAGCTCTGCTGGCCCATAGTCAGGGCGATGAAACAGCCCAGCTCGACAAGTTCCGGTTCGGAGAAGTGGCTATGCAGGCGATCCCAGAGCGCGTCCGTAGACTCCAGTCGCCAGGTGATCGCTTCCGCGTATGCCAGTGCGGCCTTCTCGCGTTCGCTGAGCCGTGGTGACTTCTCGAAGTTGAGGAGGTCGTCGTACTGGCCTTCGGTCAGGCCATGCGCCCTGGCCTGCTCTGACCGTTGATTGCCGCAATACTCGCACTTCACGGACCGGGACACGTAAACGCGGCACAGCTCCTTGATGGCGTGGTCGCAGACGCCGCTCCGGAAGATCGCTTTCCAGGAATCGCTGAAGGCCCAGAAGCAAGCCGGAACGTGAGCGCGAACCGCCGAGCTCTCCGGCCGGGGCGTCCCCTCCCGCTGGCATCGCTCCATTTCCTCGCGCATGCGCTCATCCATCAACTCAGGCGCCACGTAACTAATTCGCTGTTTGCGCTGCATCGCATCTCCGCTCACCCGGCGCAGCCGCCGCACCCGTGTGCGAAATGCGGCTTGCGCTGAAGGTAATCACGGATGGCGCAGGCACGCCAGATGACTGGTCGGAACATGTAGTTCCGCGGTTGCATGCGCTAGGGCTTAAGGCCAGTTCTGGAGCCCGCAGGTCAGATCTGTTCAGTAGCGAGCCTGGCGCTGAAGCCGAGTAGCACTGTGCCAGTCGCCATGTCCAGGGTGCGTCGCACTGACCGGCGCGAGAGGACCTGCCGGACGCGCATGAGTCCTGCGGTCACGGCGAGCAGGTACAGCAGCGACAGCAGGGCGTGGCTCCACGCGAATGCCAGCAGCCAGCCCGGAGCGGTTCCCGGATGGAGGAACTGAGGAAGCACGGCCAGGTAAAAGACCAGCACCTTCGGGTTGGTGATGTTCGAGACAAAGCCTTGCCGCCAGCCGCCGAATGCAGCCGCGCCCGCGTGCTCGTTCCCGGTGGTAGGGCCGTCGTAGGTGCCTCGAATCGCCGAGCGAATCGCCTGCACGCCCAGGAACGCCAGGTAACACACGCCGGCCCACTTAATGCCCTGGAAGACTGGCTGCGACCGCACGATCAGCGCGCCCAGCCCGGCTGCGGCCGCTGTGCCCTGCACGGCATTGGAGGTACAGATCCCCAGCGAGGCCCACCGGCCTCGGCGCGTGCCTGCGATCAGAGTGTTCTTGGCGACGACCGCGAAGTCGGGACCCGGGATGAGCACGAGGACGCAAGCGAACGCTAGGAACTCACCATAAGACGACCAGCTCACCACGCGACCGAAGCTTACATCGTGGAATCATCTGCTGACATGGCCAAGGCGAGCGGCAACATCGAGGTCTTCATCGAGTCGGGCAGCAGGCGCGTCTTCGCTTCTGCGCTGGACTGGCCCCGCTGGGCACGGCGCGCGAAGACGGAGGAACTGGCCCTTGACGCGCTGGCCGATTACCTGCCGCGCTACGCCGAGATCGTGCGCCTCGCCGGGCTGACACCGCCTTCGGGACCGATGGTCGTCGTCGAACGGCACGCCGGCCTCGCGAAGAATGCGGACTTCGGCGCGCTCGGAGAGATCGCCGACGCGGAGAGCCGGCCGCTGCTGGCTATCGAGGGGGCCAGGCTGGCCGAGCTGCTGGAGGCCGCATGGACCGCGTTTGACCGGACCGCAGCGGCCGCCCCGGCCGAGCTGCGTAAGGGCCCGCGCGACAGTGTCGACAGGTCTGGCGTGTGGCTCTAGCGGAGACCTACAGTCGCAGAAATGCGATTGAGATTGCCATCAGGTAACAAGGAACTGCGATGACGGCCGATACTGCCGGGGAACCGGCACCGTGGATACGCTTCGGCGTCCGCTCGATGGTGGCGCCGCTACGACGGGTGCTGCTGCGCCGGCCAGCCACGTCTGGCGACTTCGCAGCGGCTGACTGGCGCGCGCCTGATCCTGATCTGCTCGTGCGGCAGCATGACCAGCTCTGCCAGCTTCTGGCTGACCTGGGCTGTGCCGTCGAGCTGGCCGACGCTGCCGATGGCATGGTGGATGCCACCTATGTCCGGGACCCGGGCATGGTCACCGGACGCGGTGCGGTGCTGTTCCAGATGTCCAAGGCGGCCAGGGCGAGTGAGCCACCGCTGCTCGGCACCGCGCTGGAGGCGGCCGGAGTGCCGGTCGTTGCCGAGCTGTCCGGCCCCGCCAGGGCCGACGGCGGCGACATCATCTGGCTGGACGAACGCACGATGCTGGTCGGTCGCAGCTACCGCACGAACGCCGCTGGCGTGCATCAGCTACGCGAGATCATGGCGGCGGAGGATGTCGTCGTCGGCTCCGCCGACATGCCACACGACCGCGGGCCTGAGCACGTATTGCATCTGATGTCGGTCATCTCGCCCGTGGCTGATGACCTGGCCGTCGTGTATCCGCCGCTGGCCCCGGTTCCGCTGATGGAGGAGCTCGCGGCGCGGAGCACACGCATCATCGCGGTGACCGCCGAGGAATACGAGACCATGGCGTGTAATGTGCTGGCCGTTCAACCAGGCGTCGTGGTCATGCTCGACGGCAACCCGGAGACACGTGCGGCGCTGACTGCAGCTGGCTGCGAGGTCCATGTCTACGACGGTTCCGAGATATCGATCAAGGGTGACGGAGGGCCGACGTGCCTGACCGCGCCCATTCTGCGCGGCTGAGCTAACCAGCGCGTGTGCTCGGCTGGCGCGTGTGGCCGAAGCTGCCGCCTACGGCGCTCGGTGGGCGTTCCCGAGCACCAGCTCGACTGGCCGGATTAGACAGCTGCAATTCGCCGGCACTCCCCGATTGCATTTCCTTATCAATCCCTCAGCGAGCCGTTAACCTCAGCCTGCAGAGCAGCTCCACCTACCGGAAATGGGCTGGGATGATCATGGCTGCGGGGAAGCCGCGTGCGGCAAGGGTGTTCGTCTCTTACTCGCAGTATTACGTCCAGGCCGGGCTGGACCGGCAGGACGGCGGTGTCGGCGCCGATCTGATCCCCGGCCTGCTGACCGGCCTTGGCCCGCAGGAAATGATGGTGATCACCGGTCTGCAGACGGGCAAAATCACGGTGACGGCTCGCGCTCTGTCCGCGCCGCCGCCCGAACTCGAGCCGGGCTGGGATGTAGTCGGCGAAACAGACCTGGAGAGCCCAGAAGGCCAGATCAGCGTGGTTGACTGGGCAGGCCCTGGCCACCCCGAACTAGGCCCGCTGGCAATCTCAGGACCTGGCAGGTACCGGGTGCGAGTGCATGCCCGCAACCGCGATGGCACCGCGAATGAGGAACACCTTCTGCTGCTCTGGCCATCAACCGAGCCGGCCGCCACCCGGCTGCTGACCACGCTGGATGAGTGCGGCCTGGAACGCACCGGCCAGGACACCCTGCGCCCGCTGGACGAACTCGATCAGGCTGCGGCCACGGCAATCGACGACCTGGCGGCGCTGCTTGCCCAGCCTGGCCCGCCAGCCTGGTCCGGGAGCCGGACTGAGGTCCGCGCCCATGCCGTGGTCCCAGCCACCCCGGGAAAGGTCTGGACGGTCATCTCTGACCCCAAGTGGTGGCTCGGTATCGGCGGAACTGGCAGCCTAGAGGACGGCGGTTCCTTCATCGCTCAGCTGGCGCATTCACCGGATCTGCAGGCAGAAGGCACATTCCTCGTCCACGAGAGGCCCAAACGGCTGGTGCTCACCTGGTCATGGACCACATACCGTGAGATCGAGGTCGACCGGGAGACGCCGTACGCCTTCGGCATCGATCCGGCCACCGGCGAAGTCAAGACACTGAGCCGGACAGTCCGATCCCACGAGCACGTCCCGTCCTGGCCGCTGCCGGTCGAGGGACAGACCGAGATTGAGATCCAGCTGCGTGGCGACCGAAAGGGCAACACCGCTGTCGCAGTCGAGCATCGTCACCTGCCCGAAGAACTCGCCGAGCCAATGCAGTCCTTCTGGGCATGGGCGCTGCGCGCGCTGCTGCCCTGGCTAACCGATGCGCCGCTCAACCTTCCGCCCTGGGCCCGCTGAGATCCGGCCCGAATCAGGATCCCTTCAGCACCTCGCGATGGAACCGGACTCTTGGCCTCCGCTGATCTATCGGCACCGCTCGAGCTAGAAGCGCACCGGCATGTGCTTGATGCCATTGATGAAGTTCGACCGCAGTCTGCTGGGCTCCCCAGCGAGCCGGATGCCGGGCATCCGCTCGGTCAGTGCCTGCAGCAGGACGCGAAGCTCCAGCGCGGCGAGGTGCCGCCCGAGGCAGAAGTGGGGCCCGCCGCCGCCGAAGCCGACGTGCGGGTTGGGGTCACGGCCCACGTCGAACTGATCAGGCTCGGCGAAGACCGCCTCGTCGCGGTTGGCTGAGGCGTAGAACACCACGACCTTGTCCCCCGCGGCGATCCGCTGGCCGCCCAGTTCGGTGTCCTGCATGGCCGTGCGGCGGAACATGTTCACCGGGCTGACCCACCGCACCATCTCCTCGGCCGCAGTCGGGATGAGACCGGGGTCCTCGATCAGCCGCTGCCACTGGTCCGGGTGCTCGAACAGCGCGAGCATGCCGCCGGCGGCCGCGTTCCTGGTTGTCTCGTTCCCGGCCACGGTGAGCAACAGGAAGAACAAGTCGAACTCGTCGCTGGTCAGGGCTTCGCCATTGTCGTCTGGCTGCAGCAGCCGGGTGACGATGTCGTCGGCGGGCTCGGCCCGGCGGCGCTCGGCGAGCGCGGCGCCGTAGGCGTAGACCTCAGCCGCTGCGTTCCGTTGCGCTCCCGGCCCGACCTGGAACTCCGGGTCAGCCGAGCCGATCAGCAGGTTCGACAGCTCGAAGATCCGGCCGCGGTCCGCTACCGGCGCGCCGACAAGCTCGCAGATGACCCAGAGCGGCAGCGGCGCCGCGATCTCGGTGACGAAGTCGGCGCGGCCCGCGTCCTGCACCTCGTCGAGCAGCTCGTGGCAGATCTGCGCGATGTGCTCCTCGAGACGCCCGATCATGCGCGGCGTGAACCCGCGGTTGACGAAGGCACGTTGCCTGGTGTGCTGCGGCGGGTCCATGTTGAGCATCATCAGCCGCTGCAGCTCGATGTGCTGCTCGGGGATCTCGCCGAACAGGCACAACCGCCGGGCGGACGAGTAGATCTCCGGATGCCGGGACACCTGCGCGATGTCGGAGTGCCGGGTCACTGCCCAGAAGCCGGGCCAGCCCGGCTCCCCGCCGCTGGCGTGCCAGAACACCGGATCGTGCGCGCGCAGCCAGGCAAACTCCGCGTGCGGCGGGCCGCCTCGCTGGTACACGTCCGCGTCGATGAGATTGATGTCCGGAGCCATCGCTCTCCCGCCCTTCACAGCGCAGGCTGATATCACCAACAATAAGGTCATTGTTAATCAAGAGGGGAACGCCCACTGGCCGGTCGGTCGGCTGCGACCGAAGATTGGCTTACGGAGTATTCGGGTCCTGACGGTCTAGCCTGAAGCCGGAGGCTCGCTGATGAATCCACTAGCGCGTATTGCCGGGGCTGCGATTGATGCAGCGGTCGGACTGTCCGGCCCGGCTGAGCCGTTCACTGTGCGGCGGGATCTCGCCGTGCCAATGCCCGACGGCGTGGTGCTGCTCGGCGACCATTACCGCCCGGCGCGCAACGACGCTCCAATGCCGGTGGTGCTTATCCGGTCCCCGTACGGCCGGGCCGGGTTCGCCGGGACGGTGTTCGTGGCACCGCTAGCCCGCCGCGGATTCCAGGTGTTCGTTCAGAGCACTCGCGGCACGTTCGGTTCTGGCGGCCAGTTCCGTCCGTTCCTGCACGAGCACGCGGACGGCCTGGCGACCGTCGCGTGGCTGCGCGAGCAGCCGTGGTGTGACGGCCGGGTAGCCATGACCGGCGCCAGCTACCTGGGCCACACCCAGTGGGCCATCGCGCCATACGTGGATCCGCCGCTGGAGTCGGTCTCGCTGAACGTCACGGCCGCGAAGATCACTGCCGCGTTCTACGAGCACGGCGCGCCCGGCCTGCGCAACGCGCTGAACTGGAGCGGGCAGATCGGCCGGCAAGAGCGCAATCCACTCGGCCTGCTGCCGAACCCTGTGCAGTTCGCGCGCATGAGGAAAGCGCTGCGGAAGCTTCCGCTGCAAGCCGCGGACGTGGACGTGGCAGGCGGGCCCGTCGCGTTCTGGCGGGACTTCGTCGACCACGCGGCGTCCGGCGATGGCTTCTGGGCCTGCGCAGATCACGACCATGCCGACCTGAGCAAACTGCCGCCGGTCAGCATGGTGACTGGCTGGTGGGACTTGTTCCTGGCAGAGCAGCTGCGCGACTACGCGGCGATCCGGGCGGCGGGCGTGACGGCAACTCTGATTGTCGGTCCGTGGCTGCACGGCGAACCTGCCGAGCTGAGGGCCGCCAGCCGGCAGGACGTTGCCTGGCTCCGGCAGCACCTCGACGGCAGCCCGCCGCCGGCTGACCCGCCGGTTCGCGTGTATGTCCAGCAGGCCAGAAGCTGGCTCAAGCTCGAGCAGTGGCCGCCGCCAGGAGTGGTCGCGACGCCGTATTACCTGCGCACGGCCGGCCGTCTGGCGCCGGAAGCCGAGCCGGGCGATCCCATGCCTGCCTGGTTCGTGTATGACCCGGCCGAGCCGACGCCGTCAGCTGGCGGCCCTCTGTTGCAGCCACCGGGCAAGCAAGTCGACAACGGCCCGATCGAGTCCCGGTCCGACGTGCTCACTTATACCTCTACGCCATTCGCGGCCGATCAGGATCTCGTCGGACCGGTCAGCGCGCGCATCTTCGTGCGTACCGAGACTGAGTACGCGGACGTCTTCGTGCGGCTGTGCGACGTCGACGAGAAGGCCGTGTCACGCAATATCGTCGACGGGATCCGCCGCCTCAGCCCGGACACCGTTCCTGCCTCTGATGTGCACGCAGGGCCTGACGGCGTCCTGACCGTGGACGTCGAGCTCTATCCGACCGCTTACCGCGTGCTGGCCGGGCACCGGCTAAGGCTGCAGGTGAGCGGCGGCGCGTTCCCCCGGTATGCACGTAATTTCGGCACCGGGCAGCCGTTCGGCACGGCCCGATCGGGACGGCGGTGCCGGTTCGAGATCTTCGCGGATGCCCAGCGCCCGTCCTGTGTGGTTCTGCCCTTCTGGCGGTAGCACAGCCCGCCGAAGCTTTCCAGGCACCCGATACCCCAGGTGTGCAGTTCCACAACATCTTCGGGGTTTGGATTGCCGGATCCGGCGGCTACAACTCGATCATCAACGGCGTCGGGGACCCGGTGAACTCGACGAATCCGGGAACGGTCAAGCCAGTCGACCTCACCAGTTATCCGTGACCGCGTTACCGGTGATCGACCGGCCGTAACCGCAAACGGCGTGACCGCCTCCCCG
>DASXIA010000536.1:0-13586 GCA_036488155.1 Streptosporangiaceae bacterium
TGACCAAGCCCGTAGGCGCCACGTTTCCCTAGTCGCTTCAGATCCGTCATGGCTGCAGTTCCCAGCTGGTCGCCGCAAACGAAATCGCAGCGGTACCGGCCGCCAGAATTGGTATCTAGCTTGCCGGCTGCGAGGCGCCTATGAGGTCGCTGTGCCACGGCGAGGCCGGGTCATCACTCAGGACCTGTCGAGCCGGCAGGGTCGCATCAGCCGCAGACCGCCACGCGCCGTGGCCGGGCACCAGCGCGGGCCCGAGCGCCGGTACCGTGCCTATCCCGAATCCGAGCAATGCGAGCAGGCAAGCGGATACTGCCAGCGCGACTGCCCTGTTCCCGGCATGGAAAATCGCCCGAGCGCGTCGCTCGGCCTCGTTCATGCGGTCATCCCGTTGCCCCCGCGTCCTGAGGTGACCTACCGACTGTGATCGCCGGTACACCGAATGCTAGGACACGGGCCTGTTCAGGCCCCGACCGGTACAGCGAGTTGAGGACCTAGCCACGGCCGGACGGCGTGGTTCCGGTCTTGGCATAACTGCCAGGCGCCAGGCCCTGGCCCGGCCACCGCCGCCTACCGGATCGACGTCACCAGATCGCGGGGTGCTTGTCCCGCCACGGCCGGGCAGCCTCGAGCTCCGCAGAGAGCGAAATCAGCGTGGCCTCGTCGCCCATCCGCCCGGCCAGCATGATGCCGATCGGCAGGCCCTCGGCGCTCCAGTGCAGCGGCACATTCACGGCCGGCTGGCCAGACAGGTTGTACAGCGCGGTCCACGGCGTGAACAGCGTCTGCCTGGTGAAGTTCTCGGCCGGCTCGACCTCATCGAACCAGCCCACCGGTCGTGGCGGCAGCGCCACAGTCGGGGTGAGGATAGCGTCGTAGGCGTTCAGCGCCGTCATGGCCGGCCTGACGGCTCCCTGCAGGATTGCCTGGTGCGTCAGCAAATCGGCCGCGGACAACTCCATGCCCTTGCCGCGCAGATAGCGAGTCAGTGGCAGCAACTCACCTTCGTGCTCCGGCGGGATCGGGGCCAGCGTCGCCATCGCGAACCATAGCGCGAGGAACGACGGTACGGCCTCCTCACTGAACGGGAGGTCCACGTCCTCCACTTCGTGCCCGAGGGAGGACAGCAGCGCACTGGCGTCCTCGTACGCAGCCGCGCAGTCCGGGTGCACCTCGGCGCCCGGCACCACTGTCCGGAGCGAGCGCGCGATACGGAGCCTGCCGGGTTCGCGGGTGGCGTAGCTGAGGAACGACTCGCCGGCCGGCAATGGCGGCAGCATGTATACGTCGCCGGGATGATTACCGGTCATCGCGTCCAGCAAGAGCGCAGCGTCGGCGACTGTCCGAGCCAGCGGGCCGTCGGTCGACAACCCGGCCAGGTCGGGCATCATCGGCCCTTGCGATATCCGGCCGCGGGTCGGCTTGATCCCGAACAAGCCGCAGACGCTAGACGGAATCCTGATGGAGCCGCCGCCGTCGCTGCCTTGCGCGGCAGGCGCGAGACCCGACGCCACCGCGGCTGCTGCGCCGCCGCTCGAACCGCCTGCCGACCTGGTCAGGTCCCACGGTGTACGCGCGGGCGGCCCGATCCTGGTCTCGGTGTAGCACGGCAGGCCGAACTCCGGCGCGGCCGTCTTGCCGGTAATGACGATGCCGGCCGTGCGCAGATGCTCGACCACATAGTCGTCCTCGGTCGCCACATTGTCGGCCAGGAGGGCGCTTCCGTAGGTGAGCCTGACCCCGGCGACCATGTTGAGGTCTTTGATCGGGATTGGCACACCGGTCAGCGGCGGCAGCTCACCGCCATCCCTGCGGCTTGCCGAGACTGCCTTGTCAGCGACGGCGGCCTGTTCGCGAGCCAGATCGGCGGTCACCGTATAGAACGCGCCAACCTGCTCGTTGAGCCGGTCGATGCGATCGAGGTAATGCTCGGTTACCTCGGTCGCGGAGATCTCCCCGGCGCGGATCGCAGCGGCTTGCTCGGTCACCGTGAGGTCGTGAATCTGCGTCACGATAGCGAACAGTAGCGGATTGCATGGGCCCGGCAACCGTTGGGATGGCCGCACTGAACTGGCACTTCGCATGCCGATATGCCGGACGCGCGCAGAGTGACGGCCCAGCGGCGGGCTGTCGTCGCCAACGTTGTAGTCACTTGGTTACCCTGTGACACATGGACCGGGAAACCGGGCCTGAGCCGACTCCGACCGGGCCAGCGGCCCCGGTCGAGGGACCACAGAGTTCGCCTGTCCCTGCGCGTGCTCTCATGGCCGGGATTGCCGCTGATCCGCGGCTGCCCTATTGGATCCGCCGGGCCGTGATCTCAGCTGTCGTCTTCCTGCCGGTGATGTTCTGGCAGGGCTGGCGGCTCGGCGTGACGTTTGCAGCGATAGCGGCGATCGTCGACACGATCTATCAGTCCAGGACAATGGCTGTGATCCCGGCCGCGGTACGGGTCTCGTCAGCCCAGCGACGCACAAAACGGCGGCTATTCCTGGTCCGCGTTTCCGGCTATCTGGCGCTGCACGCCCGCGGCATCCCTGGCACCCGCTCGGTCGTCGACCACCTGGTGATAGGGCCGGGTGGGGTGTACGCGCTTGACTCCGAGCGGTGGGACCGCCGCCTGCCGGTGCGGACCGTCGCCAGCGACTCGGCCGCAGGGCCGGTGCTGTATCACGGCCCGTTCAGCCAGAAGGACCGGCTGGCACACGCGCGCTGGGAAGCCGCCCAGGCCGCCCGGCTGCTCAGCAACGAACTCGGCCGGCCGATCACAGTGCGCCCGGCCATGGTGATTTACGGCCCGGCAGTGCCGTGGGCGGTCGCTACGCTGCGCGGCGTCGACGTCTTCGCGGGCCGGTCGGTCGGCCGGTACTTCCGCAGCCGGAAGAGGACTGCGGCCGCCGGCCCGCTCAGCTGGGAAGATGCGGGCGAGATCTTTGCCGCCGCGCAGCGCGCCCTCCCGTTAGCCTGACCGGCGAGCAATCCGCTGACACCTGGCCACCCCGCGGGTCAGCAGGCAGCGCGGGCTACCCTGTGTCATCCCGACACGGTAAAGGACTGGTTATCAAAGTGGCTGATCTGCGCAGCTGGGTTGCGGGCGCGCGACCAAGGACCCTGCCCGCTGCCGTGGTACCAGTCGTCGTCGGGTCCGGTGTCGCCTTCGGCTATGGCAAGTTCTCGCTCTGGCGCGCGGTGCTTGCCCTGCTGGTGGCCCTGGCCATGCAGGTCGGCGTGAACTACGCCAATGATTACAGCGACGGCATCCGCGGCACCGACGAAACGCGGGTCGGCCCGCTCCGGCTGGTCGGATCGGGCCTGGCCAGGCCCAGGCACGTGCTGGCTGCGGCGATAGCCTGCTTCGCTGTTGCCTGCGTGGCTGGCCTGGTACTCGCGGCGGTGACCTCATGGTGGCTGGTGCTGCTCGGCGCGGCCGCGGTGGCTGCCGCCTGGTTCTACACCGGCGGCAGGCGGCCCTATGGGTACCGCGCTCTCGGCGAGTTGTCGGTGTTCGTGTTCTTCGGTCTGGCTGCGGTGGCAGGCACGGCTTACGTGCAGATGCAGTCAGTGAGCTGGCTGCCATGGGCCGCCGCGGCCGCGATCGGCTTGCTCGCCTGCGCCCTGCTGGTGATCAACAACCTGCGGGATATCCCTACCGACAGCGAAGCGGGCAAGCGCACGCTGGCCGTCGTTCTCGGCGACCAGCGGACCAGGCTGCTGTACACCGCCTGCATCCTCGCGCCGTTCTGCCTCGCGCTGGCGCTGGCACCGGCCCGTCCGCTGAGCCTGCTGGCGCTCGCTGCGCTGCCACTCGCGCTGGCCCCGATCCGCCAGGTGCGCGACGGCGCCACCGGCCGCAGCCTGATCGCCGCACTCGGCCAGACCGGGCGCCTCGAACTGGCTTACGGCCTGCTGCTCACGCTCGGCCTTGCCATCAAGCTCTAGCCGAGCGCCACCGGCGAGGCGGCGCGACCCGATGCCTAGGCCGTGCCGGCCGCAGCACCGTTGGCGGCGGTCGTGTCCTCCTGCACCTCGCCGGCGTCGACCGGCTTCAAGCCATCGAGGGTCTCCGGTACGGCAGGATCCGTCACTCCGACTTCGGGTAGCCGGCCTTCGGGAACCGCGTCTGCCCGCAGCAGAGCATCGGGCAGCGGAACCTCAGGCAGCGGCACCGGTTCGGGGACGGCCGCCATAGCCGCCGCTAGCGCGGCCTGAGACAGCTCAGGAACCGCGTTCCCTGCCAGCGTGGCCTCATTGCGGACGACCTCGGCCAGAGCGGCGTCCGCGGCACTGTCCTCAGCTCCGGCCGACAGCGCCGGCCCAGGCCCGTTGGCTCCGCCGGTCTCCGCGAAAGGCGCCGAGCCCGGCGTACCGGCGGCCGCACTGCGACCGTCGAACGCACTGCCCAGCGCCTTCAGAGCGCTGGTCAGCTCGCTCGGAATCATCCACATGGTGTTGCCCGGCCCCTGAGCAATCTGCGGCAGCGTCTGCAGGTACTGATAGGCGAGCAGCTTCGGATCTGGGTCATTCTTGTGGATCGACTGGAATACCGACGTGATCGCCTGCGCCTGGCCTTCGGCCTTCAGGATCGCGCTTTGCTTCGCGCCCTCGGCCCGCAACACGGTGCCCTGCTTGTCACCGTCAGCCGTCAGGATCTGTGCTTGCCGCAGGCCCTCGGCCGTGAGGATGGCCGCGCGCTTCTCCCGCTCGGCCCGCATCTGCTTCTCCATCGCGTCGATCACGCTCTTCGGCGGGTCGATCGCCTTGATCTCCACCCTGGTGACGCGGATCCCCCACTTGCCGGAGGCGTCATCGAGCACGCCGCGCAGCATCGTATTGATCTTGTCACGGGAGGTCAGCGTGACCTCCAGGTCCATGGACCCGATGACGCTGCGCAGCATCGTGGCGGTGAGCTGCTCGATTGCCTGAATGTAGTTGACGATCTCGTAGTCGGCCGCGCGCGGGTCAGTGACCTGGAAGAACAGTACGGTGTCGATCTTGACGACTAGGTTGTCCTCGGTAATCACCGGCTGGCCGAGGAAGGAGACCACCTGCTCGCGCAGGTCAATGAGCGGCTTGACTCGGTCGATGAACGGGATGATCACGTTCATGCCGGGCTCGAGCGTCTTGCGGTACCGGCCGAGCCGCTCCACGTTGCGGGCGCGAGCTTGCGGCACGATGCGCACCGACCGGAGCGTCACAAGGGCGACCAGAATCACGATCACTGCTGCGACGATGCCTGCGATATCACCCATTGCCTACTCCCGGGGATAGACCAGGGCTGTTGCGCCCTCGATGTGCATGACGTCCACTGTCTTTCCGGCCGGAATGACCTGGGTTTCGTCATAGGAACGCGCCGACCAGACTTCGCCGCCGATGCGCACCCGGCCGCTGTGCGGGCCGACCTCTTCCAGGACGACGGCAGACCGGCCGATCAGCGCGGCCGTGCCGGTGCGCAGCATCGGCGGCTGGCGGATGTGGCGCAGGGCGAACGGGCGCGCGACGCCGAGCCCGACCCCCGAAGCGAGCACGAATGCGCCGAATTGCAGAGCCGCGGGCGCACCAAGGAAGCCGGCGCCTGCCGCGATCAGGGCGGCGATTCCCACCAGCCCGAACGCCAGCGTGGTGGTCATGACCTCGACGGTGCCCAGCACAGCCGCGACTATCAGCCAGATGACCCAGGTACTCATCGCGGCGCTCCGAATGCGAAGTGACCCTCGGTTAAGACAGTAGACCTGTCCTGCTGTTAGCGCATCTGTGCCAGCGCGGTCACTTGGGTGCTGCTTCACAGAGCCGACGGGAACGTGGAATATTGACCTACCCGCCGTCTGAAGGGCCAGTCATGTCCGAGGTAGTTCCCGCGATGTCCGAGACAGCAGCCGCACCGGCGCTGTCCTACAGCAACGGAGCGTCGGCTCAGCCGCTGCTTGGCGAGACCATCGGTGCCAACTTGCGCCGGACGACGGCAACGTATCCGGCTAACGAGGCACTCGTGGATGTGCCAGCCGGCCGGCGGTGGACCTATTCGCAGCTGGATGCTGACACCGACACCCTCGCCGCCTCGCTCCTGGCCCTGGGCATCAACACCGGCGACCGGGTCGGGATCTGGGCGCCGAACTGCGCCGAATGGGTACTGCTCCAGTACGCGACCGCGAAGATTGGCGCGATCCTGGTCAACATCAACCCGGCCTACCGCAGTCACGAGCTGGCGTACGTGCTCACGCAGTCCGGCGTCCGGCTGCTGATCAGCGCGGAGAACTTCAGGACCAGCGACTACCGCGCCATGATCGACGAGGTGCGTGGCGGCCTGGACGCGCTGGAGCGGGTGATCTACCTTGGCAGCTCGGAGTGGGACGCGCTGCTGGACGCGGCCGCCGGTGCCGCCGACCTGGATGCGCTGGCAGCACGGTCCGCCACGCTCGCCTTCGACGACCCGATCAACATCCAGTACACCAGCGGCACCACCGGGTTCCCCAAGGGCGCCACGTTGTCGCACCACAACATCCTGAACAACGGGTACTTCGTCGGCGAGGGCTGCGGCTACACCGATTCCGACCGGGTCTGCGTGCCCGTGCCGTTCTACCACTGCTTCGGCATGGTGATGGGAAACCTCGGCAGCACAACGCACGGCGCTTGCATCGTCATCCCGGCGCCGGGATTCGATCCGGCCGCGACCCTGGCCGCGGTGCAGGCGGAGAGGTGCACCTCGCTGTACGGCGTGCCGACCATGTTCATCGCCGAGCTGGCACTGCCTGACTTTGCCAGCTACGACCTGTCCAGCCTGCGTACCGGGATAATGGCGGGCTCGCCCTGCCCGGTCGAGGTCATGAAGCGGGTCCTGACCGAGATGCACATGACTGACGTGACGATCTGCTACGGGATGACGGAGACGTCACCGGTCTCCACCCAGACCACTGCCGACGACGACACGGACCGGCGGGTGTCTACCGTCGGCAGGGTTCACCCGCACCTCGAGGTCAAGGTGATCGACCCGGAAACCGGCGTGGTGCTGCCCCGCGGCAGTCGCGGGGAGCTGTGCACTCGCGGCTACTCGGTAATGCTCGGCTACTGGAACGACCCGGAACGGACAGCAGAGGCGATCGACGCCGGACGCTGGATGCATACCGGGGACCTGGCGGTGATGGACGACGCCGGCTACCTGAACATCGTGGGGCGCATCAAGGACATGGTGATCCGCGGCGGCGAGAACATTTACCCGCGCGAGGTCGAGGAGTTCCTCTATAGCCACCCGTCGATCGAGGACGTGCAGGTCATCGGCGTGCCAGACGTGAAGTACGGCGAGGAACTGTGCGCCTGGGTCAGGCTGCGCCCCGGCAGCGAGCTGACAGCGGAGCAGGTTCGCGAGTTCTGTACCGGGAAGATCGCGCACTACAAGATCCCGCGCTATGTCCGGGTCACCGACAGCTTCCCGATGACGGTCACCGGCAAGGTGCAGAAGTTCAAGATGCGCGAGACGTCGGTCGCGGAGCTAGGCCTGCAAGAGGGCTAGACCATGATCTTGAGCCCAGGTATGGCAGGCGAAACATTGTTTACGTGATCATGAATTGATCCAGTGTCGGTGGTCCTCGTTAGCCTGCCGACATGGCGAACTTCGCGGTAACGATGGAAGATGGCCCGCGGTGGAACCCGGCTCGCGGGATTCGCGACCAGGACGGCTGGTCTGCCCACGCAGACTTCATGGACGCTCTCGTCGATGACGGTTTCGTCATCATTGGCGGCCCGCTCGGCAGCGGCCAGCGGCTGATGGCCGTCGAAGCCGCGGATGAGCAGGCCGTCAGGAACCGGCTGGCCGCTGATCCGTGGGCGCTGGCAGGCATGCTTCGGGTTGGTTCAGTCCAGCCGTGGTCGCTGTGGCTGGATTACCGCAAGACCCGGGCCGGCGGCTGAGGCTAGCGCAGGCCGGCCAGCTGCAGCCAGTTCAGCGGAGGCCGCCCAGGGCTGCCTGGGTGCCGGGTATGTCGTCGACGCACACAGCGTCCACCCCGGCGTGCGCCAGCGTCACGGCAAGCTCCGGGTCCGGCGACCAGGCCATGACCTCCAGCCCGGACCGGTGAGCGAACTCCAGGACGCGCTCTGGCTCGGTCCGGAGGCTGTCGATGTGCAAGCAGACCGCATCCATCCCCAGGTTCGCGGCGGCCGAGACGGCCGGGCCGGCCGAGAACCTCACCTCGGTGATCAGACCGAGCGCGAGATCGCCGTCCGGCGCCATCCGGTCCTTCAGGTAGGCCGGCAGCGAAGGGTCAAACGAGGAGATGAGAAAGCGCCGCGTTCCCCGGTAACGCCGCACTGCGCGCGCAATAAGCGCATGCGTCCGCTGGTGCTCCGGGTCGGTCGCATCCTCGATCACCGTCTTCACGTCAACATTCACGCTGACGTTCGCAGGCAGCACCGAGAGCACCTCATCCAGCGCCGCGATCCCGGCAGCCGTCAGCTCGGCGGCGGTATGGGTCCTGATCAGGTCCCCGTCCGGCGTGGCAGGCTCATGCCAGATCATCAGCTCGCCGTCGCTGCTGCGGCGGGCGTCCAGCTCAACCCAGGGCACGCCGCGGACGGCGGCCGCCAGGAACGCCTCCAGCGAGTTCTCCTGGTAGCCGTCCGCCTGGCCTGCGCCGGACCCGCGGTGTCCGACGATCGATGGTTTGTAATCGAAGATCAACTAAACTCCTCAGCGAGATCAGGACGGGCAGGGCCGACCGGCCGGCCGCAGCCAGCCGTACCGGGCCAGTGCGGGCCGTCGCCTGGCCGGGCGGGGCCCGGCCAGGCTGGCGGCAGTCGCGCAGCAGTCGCGTAGCCGGGTCGGTCAGCCAGCTTCTGCCGCGGTGCGTAAGGTGTCTGGGGTTGGGAAAGCCGGTTCGATTATCCGATGCGAGGTGGGTCAGATGGACCAGGGCGTGGCGCGCGAGCGGCTCACTAACGAGCGCGCCGAGGTGGCTCGGCTGCTCAAAGACGCAGTCTCGGCCGGCGAGCAGGACCGCCAGGTGGAGGTCGACGAGGAGACTGGCAACTACGCCGACTCCGCCCAGCCGCTGACCGCGCAGGGCATCGACGACGCGATCGCCGAGGGCTTCCGGGCCCGGATAGCCACGATCGACCGCGCCCTCCAGCGACTGGATGAAGGCACCTACGGCAAGTCAATTCTGAGCGGCGATCCGATACCGGACGAGCGCCTGGACGCCGATCCTGCCGCCGAACTCACTATTCAGGAAGCCCGGGCAAGGTCGCGTAGCTAGCCTGCCCTCTCCGGACCACTCCCATGCTGCGCTGCGCGCCCTGGCCTCAGCCGCCGGCCACCTCAAGCGCTATCGTCGTGCCCGCAAGCGCCTTGCTGACCGGGCACGCGGCCTTGGCGTCGGCGGCGATCTTGGCGAAATCCTCCGCGCTGACCCCCTGCGCCGAGCCGCTGACCGTCAGCTTGACGCCGCTAATCCGGAACCCGCCCGCCGGATCCGGGCCAAGAGTCACGTCCGCGGCCACGTCGAGCGACTGATCGCTGCCGCCCGCTGCCCCGAGCAGCGCCGAGAACTGCATCGCAAAGCATCCGGCGTGCGCAGCCGCGATGAGCTCCTCCGGGCTCGTAGTCCCGCCCGCGTCGTCAGCCGCGCGCTTCGGGAAGTTGATCTCGTAGCTGCCGAGTCCCGAACTGACGAGCGTGACCGTTCCGGTACCGTCCTGCAGACCGCCGGTCCAGGTGGTGTGCGCGCTGCGGGTGGGCATAGCCGTTCTCCTTCTGCTCGGACGCCGGGCCTGCTGCCCGGCACAACGAAGCGAAACAACCGGAACGGCAGATTTGCTCCTGACCGGAGCCCGCCCGGTCCAGGCTGAACGCTACTCTCCGGACGGCTTGCGCGCCTCGATGAGGAACCGCTGGGAGTGGCAGACGAAGGAGCCGTTGGCCCGGATGTACTCGTGCATCCGCGCCAGCGGTGCACTGTATCCCGCCACGCTGAAGCCGGGTACGGTCCACAGCACCTTCCTGAGGAAGTACACGACCGCGCCGACATCGAAGAACTCGACCCGTAGCTCCTGTTCTCGCAGGTCGATGACGTCAAGCCCGGCGTCAGTCGCCTCGGTGACGGCGACCCGCGGGCTCCGGCCCGGATTGACCGGCTGCGGGCCCATCATGAAATCAGTGAGCTCCCGGTTCGACCCAGCGCCAACCTGCTGGGAGAAAAACGCGCCGCCCGCCTTGAGCACGCGCGCGACCTCGGGCCAGACCACCTCAACCGGGTGACGGCTCACGACCAGGCCGAAGCTCCCAGCCGGGAACGGCAGATCGGCGTCGTCAGCCACCTCCGTCACGACCCCGCCAAACGGCGCGAGGTTGCGCCTGGCGATCTCGACGTTAGGTGGCCACGACTCGGTGGCCGCCAGCACGGCCGGGCTATGTCCGCCCGTGCGCAGCGCTCCGGCGAGCACCTCGCCGCCGCCGGTCTGGACGTCGAGCGCCGACTCAGCCCGCCCGATTCGCTCCGCCAGCAGGCGTGCGTAGCCCCAGCGCGGGCGTTCCTCGGTCGCCCTGCCATCGAACCAGGAAAAGTCCCAGCCTGCGGCCGGCACCGCCGCGCCTTCGGCGATCAGTTCATCGAAAGCCCGGTCAGTAGCCACGGGCGATTATGACCGGGAACGCCCGCGATCGGGCAACTCAATTAGGCCCGTCGCGGCAATCTTGGTCTTCAGAGACCGAGCAGGCCATCGAGGCCGACTGTCAGGCCGGGCGGCAGCGTGCCGATGGCGCGGACGGCGAGCAGCACTCCAGGCATGAACGAGGCGCGATCCAGCGAGTCGTGCCTGATCGTGAGTATCTCGCCGTGCCCGCCAAGCAGAACTTCCTGATGGGCGACCAGCCCGGCCAGCCGGACCGAGTGGACATGGACGCCATCGACCTCAGTCCCCCGTGCGCCCTCCGCTGCCGTGACGGTCGCGTCGGGCATCGGCCCGGTTCCGGCCTGAGCCCGTGCCGCGCTGATCATGGCAGCGGTGCGCCCGGCCGTACCGGACGGGGCATCGGCCTTTCCCGCGTGGTGCAGCTCGATTACCTCAGCGGACTCGAAGTATGGCGCGGCAATGGCGGCAAACCGCATCATCAGCACCGCGCCGACCGAGAAGTTAGGCACTACCAGCACACGCGCCTCTGGCCGCGCGCCGAGCCAGCCGCGTACCTCAGCGAGCCGGTCCTCGCCGAACCCGGACGTGCCGACGACCGTATCCAGCCCGTGGCCGACGCACCAGCGCAGGTTGTCCATCACCGCACCGGGATGGGTGAAATCCACGACGACGTCGATGCCGGACAGCAGGTCCAGCGAGTCACCGACATCGACCTGTGCGGCGAGTTCGGTGTCCGCGGCCGACTCGACAGTGCGGCATACCTGCGAGCCCATGCGCCCTTTGGCGCCTAGCACGCCCACCCTGATCATCGTGCCCCCAGGTTCCAGCAGCGCGAGGTTCCGGCAGCCCGTGCTTCCAGACAGCCCGTGGCTTTCCAGCAGCCTAGCCACCGGCCGCCCGCGCGCACCCCAGCCCCATGCGATAAGAAGGTCTCCGGGGCACAGGTTCGCGAGATCCGAAATGTAGCGCGAAAGGGTAACTAAGCGATGGCTGAATGGAACTCTTTCTCAACCGACTCCAGTCAGGGCATCTCCACTGAAGTAATCACCTATCCGGCCGGCAACGGTGACCAGATTCACGCCTATGTAGCTAAGCCGACCGGCGACGCAACCAGGCCGGGCATCGTGGCGGTGCACCACATGCCGGGCTGGGATGAGTTTTACCGCGAGTTTTGCGACCGGCTGGCCCGGCACGGATACACCGTCATCTGCCCGGACCTGTACTGCCGCTACGGGCACGGCACGCCGGACGACATCGCGGCGAAAGTCAGGGCCGAGGGCGGCGTGCACGACGAGAGCGTGGTCGCCGACTGCGCGGCGGCCAAGGAGTGGCTGCTGGCTCAGCCGACCAGCAACGGCAAGACCGGGATAATCGGCACCTGCTCCGGCGGCAGGCACTCGCTGCTGACCGCGTGCCGTACTAGCGGCTGGAATGCCGTCGGCGACCTCTGGGGCGGCGGCGTCATCATGAGCCAGGAAGAACTCAGCCCGGCCCGCCCGGTCGCGCCCATCGACTACATCGCCGACCTGTCCGCGCCCCTCCTCGGGCTGTTCGGCAACGACGACAAGTACCCGACACCGGAGCAAGTCAATCAGCTCGAGGCAGCCGTCAAGCAGCACGGCAAGGACTACGAGTTCCACCGGTACGACGGCGCTTCACACGGCTTCTTCTACTACTTCGCCGGGATGTACCGGCCCGAGGCGACGATGGATGGCTGGGAGAAAATCTTCGCCTTCTTCGGCGGCAAACTGCACTGACCGGCTGCGGAGCGCGGGCTTACCAGTCGCGGGGGCCAGAGCCGGTGCCGTAGCCGGAGAGTCCGCCACGGCGGGCTCTCCGGCGAGGGCCGATTTGCCGGCGCCAGACGCCGTAGCCGATGAAGGCGGCGATTATGGCAAAGAAGATGAATGGGCCGAATGTATGGATATGCCACACAAAGAGCATCAGGCGGAAGATCATGTGCCAGATGAACAGGTGGATGATCAAGCCGCCGATGCCGACACCACCGAGAGCCAGGTGAGAAGCCGCTAGCTTCGCTGCGGCTGCGCTGCCGTACATGTTCATAGCGATTACAGGATGCCATTCGCGCGGGCATGATCAGGCCACAACGTCGTTAGAGTTTCGTTAGCCCGGTCTGGTCGGTCGCCAGGGCCGCCCGCCCCGAGATGATGGCAAGCGTCGCGGCGGCCGCCCGGTCCGCGGTCGCCGCGACGGCGGCCGCGTCGGCGTCGGGCTCGCCGTCGAGCAGCAGCACCGCGTGCCCGTGCGCGGTGGCCTCTAGCGCTGTCGCCAGCGAATCCGCAGCGGCGGAGTCGCCTTCGCAAATCTCCTCGACCACGCCGAGGAAGGCGTCGACCGGCTCCCACGCGCGCTGCAACTCCGGGTATCGGCTTTTGTCGAGACCTGCGCTGTACAGCGTGTCAAACAGCGGCCGTTGCTCGGCTGCGAACCTCACGTACGCTCTGGTCATCGAGGCCAGCCGCTGCGGCGGGTCCTGCAAGTCGCCCGCCTCCGCGGCCACCATGGCCGCGAACACCTGCAGGCTTCGAACCGCGACAGCCGCGAGCAAATCGTCACGGTCGGCGAAGTGCCGGTACGGAGCCGCGGCTGATACCCCGAGCCTTCGGCTTGCCTCCGCCAGTGAAAACTCGCGGACACCGCGCTCGGCAATCAGGCCGATCGCCGCATCGACAAGCGCCGCGCGCAGATCGCCGTGATGGTAGCGGCCACGCTTTGCTGACGCAGGCATCGCACTCAGAGTAGATCCGGGCGGGGTCCGAGCGGGTAGCAGACGCCAGTGAGCTCTTCCGACACCTGCCAGAGTCGCGCCTGGTCGGCGACGTCGCGCGACCGCGAACTCGACTCCACCGGAACCGGATAACCGGTGTCATGACGGCGGTGGGGCCCGTAATACTCCCCGCTGGTGGCCGACGGGTCGGTCGCCGCGCGCAGCGCAGGTAGCGCGCCTT
>DASXIA010000015.1:0-17503 GCA_036488155.1 Streptosporangiaceae bacterium
GAACTCTGGCCGCGGCCGCGCACCCCGGAGGACAGCAGATGACTGACCGTACGTACCGCGTCACCGAGATCGTGGGGACCTCACCGGACGGCATCGAGCCGGCGATCCAAGGGGCGCTTCACCGAGCTGCTCAGACACTCCGGCACCTCGACTGGTTCGAGGTAACCCAGGTCCGCGGCCAGATCGTTGACGGCGAGGTGGCGCACTATCAGGTCGGCCTCAAGGTCGGATTCCGCCTCGAGGACGCCTAACGGGCCCTGGCCCCGTCGACGAGAAGACAGCGGAGCGGGAGACAGCGGACCGGGAGACAGCGGCACGCGAGAGCCCCGTGAAGGCCCGGTGATCTTGAATGAATGTGCATCTACTGCTGCTATCGCCGCAGTAGATGCACATTCACCTGCAGCGAACAGCCTGGGCAGGCAACAAGATGGGCAAAAAATCCACATTCACGCCCGTGAAAGTCGCTGGGCGCAGCCCCGGATCAGCTAACCAGCTGCCCGATTCCTCAGCTGGCCTGGCTGACCGACGACATGTTGAAGCCATCCACGCGGACCGCGGGCATGGCCGCGCGGGTGAAGTAGTCACTCCACTCGCGGGGCAGTGTCGGCACCGTGCTGCCGACCTCGGTGATCCGGCTGAGCATGCTGACCGGGCTCTCGTTGAACCGGAAGTTATTCACCGCGCCCGTTACCTCGCCATTCTCGACCAGGTACACGCCGTCCCTGGTCAGCCCCGTCAGCAGGAGTGTCTGAGGGTCGACCTCGCGGATGTACCAGAGGCAGGTCAGCAGCAGGCCCCGGCTGGTGCGGCTGACCAGGTCGGCGACCGAGCCGGTCGCGTCAGGGGCGGTCATGATGAGGTTGTCGATCGCAGGAGTTACCGGCAGTCCCGACAGTTCTGCCGTGTGCCGCGTCTGCGTCAGCGCGGCCAGCCGCCCGTCGGCGATCCAGTCGGTGCGCCCGCGCGAGAGCCCGTTGTCGAACACCGAGGAATCCCGGCTGGACGCGTGCGCGATCACGAAGGGCGCACAGCGCAAGCCGGGTGCCAGCGGGTCGCTTCGCAGCGCCAGCGGCAGGCTGGCTAGCTGCTCGCCCACTCTGGTGCCGCCGCCTGGCTTGCTGAACACCGTGCGGCCGTCCAGCGCGTCCTTGGCGCCCGCCGACCAGTACATGTAGATCATCAGGTCAGCCAGCGCGGTTGGCGGCAGCAGAGTCTCGTACCGGCCAGCCGGCAGCTCGAGCGACCGCGCTGCCCAGCCGAGACGTTCGGCCAGGCTCGCCTCGAGTCCAGCGACATCGACGTCGGTGAAGTCCGCGGTCCCGAGGCCGGCCCAAGCCGACCTGGCCAGGTCCGCGGACTTGGCGTTGAGCTCAAGCCGCCCGGTCGGCTGGTCGTGCCGGAGCCGCAGGCCGCTGGACGTGCCGACGTAGCTTGAGGTCAGCTGATGCTCGGCGAACCCGTACAGCTTCCGGCCGCCGCCAGCGGCAACCTCGAACGCGCCGCCGAGATCGCGGGCGAAGCCGGCGAATACACCGATCTCGGTGGCGGCCGGCGGCGAGTCCCAGGCCGCGCCCGCAGAACCCGCCGCATCCGGCGTGAGCAGCGACTGCGCGTCATCGGCGGGCGAGGCGTCCGCGGCCGCGCGCTCCGCCTCAGCGACGAGGTCGGCGATCTGGTCATCGCGCACGCCCGCCCTGGACACGACCCCGGCCCGAGCCTCGTCACCACTGCGGCTGATCGCGATCACAGTGAGCTGCCTTGACCGGGATACCCCGTTCGTAGTCAGCGAGTTACCCGCCCACCGCAAGTTGGCCGACGAACTCTCATCCGCGATGACGACGCAGCCATCGCATTTCGCCACCGCGAGAGCCCGCTCGACAGCATCTTGCGGCGACGGTGCTGAGGTCGACTGGGCCGACGCCGGCCCGGCTGAGGTCGGCGCTGTCGCTGAGGTCGGCTGGCCTGCCTGGAACTGGCTGCTCATGCGCCGGCCTCCTCGACCGTGTTGAGAATCCTGATGCCGCGCATGACAACCGACGGCGAGCCGTGGCTCACTGGCGCCACCTGGCCAGGCTGGCCCTTGCCGCAGTTGAAGGCGCCGCCGAGTACGTAGGTCTGCGGTCCGCCGACGGCTTCCATGGCGTTCCAGAAATCCGTGGTCGTCGCCTGGTAGGCCACGTCCCGGAGCTGGCCGGCCAGCTGGCCGTTCTTGATCCGGAAGAACCGCTGCCCGGTGAACTGGAAGTTGTACCGCTGCATGTCAATCGACCAGCTCTTGTCACCGACGACGTAAATGCCGTCGGTGACCCCGGCGATCAGTTCGCTGGTGGACGGGCCACCGGCGGCCGGTTGCAGGGACACGTTGGCCATCCGCTGGATCGGCATGTGACCGGGCGAGTCGGCGAACGCGCAGCCGTTGGACCGGCCGAGCCCGGTCAGCCTGGCTATCCGCCGGTCCAGCTGATAACCGGCCAGCACGCCGCCGGCGATCAGGTCCCACGACTGGCCGGCCACTCCCTCGTCGTCGTAGCCGATCGTGGCCAGGCCGTGCTCCGCCGTGCGGTCCCCGGTGACGTGCATGACCGGGGAGCCGTACTGCAACGAGCCCAGCTTGTCGAAGGTAGCGAACGACGTGCCCGCGTACGCGGCCTCGTAGCCGAGCGCCCGGTCCAGCTCGGTCGCGTGCCCGATCGACTCATGAATGGTGAGAAACAGGTTCGACGGGTCGATCACCAGGTCGTACCGGCCCGCCTGGACCGACGGGGCGGCCAGCTTTGCGGCCAGCAGCTCGGGCATCTCGGCCAGTTCGGCGTCGAAAGCCCAGCCGGTGCCGGTCAGGTACTCATAGCCTCGCCCGACGGGCGGCGCAAGCGTCCGCATGGTTTCGAAGCGCCCGTCGGCACCCACCGCCACGGCAGTCAGCGCGGGATGCACGCGGACCCGCTGCTGCAGCGCGGTGGTGGCGCCGTCGGTATAGAACTTGCACTCCTTCACCTGCAGCAGTGCGGCGTCAACGTGGCTGACCCCGTCGGCTCCGAGCAGGCGGGCGCTCCACTCGCCAAGCAGGGCAATCTTGTCGGCGACGCTGACCGCGAACGGGTCGACCTGGTAGGCCGACACCCACGTCACCTCGCCATGCGCGGGCTCGTCGGCGAGCTCGATCGGCTCGGAGTTGATCGCCGCAGCCACCCTGGCCACATCGACCGCCTCCGCAGCAGCGCGGGCGGCGGCCGCGGTTGTCAGGTCGACGGCCGAGGCGAAGCCCCAGGTGCCGTCCACGATGACCCGGACTGCCAGGCCCAGGTCATCGGCGTCGAACTGGGTCTCCAGGTTGCCGTCGGACAGGCCGATCTGCTGGCCCCTGATCCGCTCCGCCCGGAAGTCGGCATGCGCTGCTCCCAGCTGCCGGGCTGTCGCCAGCGCGGCATCGGCGAGCTCGCGCAGCGGGTAAGCGGTGAACTCCGGGTCTACCTCGCCTGCTGCCTGGTGCTGCTCCACGACTTGTCAACCTATCCCGGGCTGCGCGAGCGCGGCCAGACCGGTACGCTCGCACGCGACCGCGTGCGCGATAGTCGCAACCGCGTGCGACCACGTGCGCGCGAATCGCAACCGCGCCAGCGCCATGGGCAACTGGCAAGACCGGGAGGCAGGACACTCAGATGGGCCGTTCCGTACTCGTGACCGGCGGTAATCGCGGCATTGGGCTGGCCATCGCCCGGCGGCTGGCCGACGGCGGCGACAACGTCGTCGTCACATCGCGGTCTGGCGAACCCGTCGAGGGACTGACCGTAGCCGCCTGCGACATCCGTGACACGGCCCAGGTGGACCAGGCGTTCAAAGTCGCCGAGGAGGCCCACGGGCCGGTCGAGGTGCTCGTGGCGAACGCCGGCATCACCAGGGACCAGTTGCTCGCGCTAATGAGCGAGGACGACTTCACCGACGTGGTGAACACCAATCTGACCGGCGCCTACCGGCTTGCGAAGCGGGCGGTGCGCGGCATGATCAGGATGCGGCGTGGCCGCATCATCCTGATCTCCTCCGTCGTCGGCCTACTCGGCTCCGGCGGCCAGGCCAATTACGCGGCCTCCAAGGCGGGCCTGGTCGGTTTTGCCAGATCCCTGGCCCGCGAGCTTGCGACCCGCAACATCACTGTCAACGTGGTCGCGCCGGGCTTCGTCGACACCGACATGACCGCGGTGCTGACCGAGGACCAGCGCAAAGCCATCCTGGCCAGCGTGCCGCTCGGCCGGTATGCGGAGCCGGACGAGGTGGCGGCCGCTGTGGCCTTCCTGGCCAGCCAGGACGCGGGCTACATCACCGGCGCCGTGATCCCGGTCGACGGCGGCCTCGGCATGGGCCACTAACCGGTCGTTCCCGGCATAGCGGAGGTAGTAGCCATGGGCATCCTTGAGGGCAAACGGATCCTGGTGACCGGGGTCCT
This sequence comes from Streptosporangiaceae bacterium, assembly GCA_036488155.1. GTDB lineage: Bacteria > Actinomycetota > Actinomycetes > Streptosporangiales > Streptosporangiaceae > JAJYUU01. Next base: position 4,442 of record DASXIA010000015.1, read on the forward strand.
GACAGACGCGTCGATCGCATTCCACGTAGCGCGCATCGCTCAGGCCGAAGGAGCGCAGATCGTGCTGACCGGTTTCGGGCGGCTCAGCCTGGTGGAACGGATTGCCAGGCGGCTGCCGGAGCCGCCGCCTGTGCTCGAGCTGGACGTGACCAGCGAAACTCAGCTCGAGTCCCTGGCCGGCCGGGTGTCCGAGCACCTGGACGGGCTCGACGGAGTGGTGCATGGCATCGGTAACGCGCCGGCTACTGCGCTTGGCGGCAACTTCCTGCAGACGCCGTGGCCGGACGCGGCTACCGCACTGCAGGTTTCCGCGTACTCGCTGAAGGCGCTCGCGATGGCGGCGCTGCCGCTCATGGGGCCCGGCAGCGCAATCGTGGGAATGGACTTCGACGCCAGCGTCGCCTGGCCGTCCTACGACTGGATGGGCGTGGCCAAGGCCGCGCTGGAGTCGACTGCCCGTTACCTGGCCCGTGACCTCGGGCCACGGGGCATCCGGGTCAACCTGATGTCGGCCGGCCCGCTGAAGACGATGGCGGCGCGCAGCATTCCCGGCTTCGACCGGTTCGAGGGCGTGTGGTCGGACCGGGCGCCGCTCGGCTGGGATCTCAGCAATGCCGAGCCCGCCGCGCGCGGCTGCGTGGCGCTGCTGTCGGACTGGTTCCCGGCCACGACCGGGGAGATCGTGCACGTCGACGGCGGCGCGCACGCGATGGGCGTCTGACCGAACCATAAAAATACCGGGAACGAGTCGTGCCCCGCTGGCAGCGGCTTGCCCGGGCGCGGTATTCGCGGGCTCAGGTACCGGGCAGGCACCCGCGGCTTGTGGCCAAGTGAACTGCATCCGATAATCCAGATGTGGCAGCCGACGACATCGCTGAGGACCGATTGGCGCATGTCCGGGCATCTGACGCCGAGCGGGAGCAAGCCCTCGCCGAGCTGCGGAATGGCTTCGCTGAGGGCCGGATCACCCATGAGACCCTCGCGCACCGGATCGATGCGGCACTGCGAGCCCGACTGAGCGGTGAATTGCATAACGTGGTCGCGGACCTGCCCAAACCAAAGCGTCCCGGTCGCCTCGGTCGCCCCGGCCTGCCTGGCGGCCCTGGTGCTCCCGCTGGCCCCGGCAGGGCCGCCCGGCTCGGTACGGTGCGGCTGAGCACGTCGGCGCCGCTAGATACCGCGGCGCGGCTGGGTGCGGCTGCCCGGCTGACGGGCCACCGCGCCGTGCGGGCTGTCGACCGCTGGCTGCGCGGCTGGCCGCCCTCGCTGACGTTGCCCGCAGGCGCTCAGTCCCGGTTCACCATCGGGCGGGAACCTGCCTGCGACATGACGCTGGCCGACGACACCGTCTCGCGCTGGCATGCCAGCCTGGAGCGCAGCGCCAGCGGCTGGCTCCTGGCCGACCTCGGATCAACGAACGGGACCCGGCTGAACGGCTGGCGGGTCAATCACCCGACCGTTGTCCGGCCTGGTGACATGGTGTCGTTCGGCGGCGTGACGTTCGTGCTGAGCGACCGGAGCAGCTAGCGGCGCCCGCCGGGCACCGGGCCGCCGGCCCGCCGGGCACCGGGCCGCCGGCCCGCCGGGCGCCGGCCCCGCCGCCTGCAGCCGGACGGCGCGGCCAAAGTGCAGACCGGTCTGGCTAGAGTCGGGTGAGGGTGCGTCCGTTTCGGCTGGTTCAGGCCTGCGGGCGCGAGCCGGAGTCCGGGCGGACGCCGGTGATGCCCGGAGCCTGGTAGCGGGAGGCGAGTGCTGACATGACGGTGACGCTGACGTGACGGTAGTGCTGATCGTTCGTCACGGGCTGACGGCATCCACCGGCAAGGCGCTGACCGGCTGGCTGCCAGGGATCTCGCTGGATGATCGCGGTCAGGCGCAGGCTGCCGCCGTGGGCGCCCGGCTCGGTGAGGTCCCGCTCGCGGCAGTCGTCAGCAGCCCGCTTGACCGTTGCGTCCAGACCGCCACGGCGATCGCGGGCGCCCAGGCAGACCCGATGCAGGTGCTCACCGACGAGCGCCTGGGGGAGTGCAAGTACGGCGACTGGACCGGCCAGCCGCTCCGCAAGCTGACGCACGACCCGCTCTGGCGAGTCGTCCAGGCGCACCCGAGCGCGGTAACCTTTCCTGGCCCGGACGGCGAGTCGATGAGCGGAATGCAGCAGCGCGCTGTGACTGCGGTCCGTGAGTGGAACGAGAAGCTGGGCACGGACGCCACGTACCTGGTCTGCTCACATGGCGACGTGATCAAGGCGATTCTGGCCGACGCGCTTGGCATGCACCTTGACATGTCCCAACGCATCCAGGTGGATCCATGTTCGCTGAGTGTGATCAGGTACACAACGTTGCGGCCGTTCGTGCTGCGCATGAATGACACCGGTGCCGATGCTGCGGCGCTCGCGGGCCTGGCACGAAAGCCGGCCGCAAGCGGCAAGGCCGATGCCGATGCGCAGATCGGCGGCGGGGCGGGCACGGCCGGGCAGAGCTCGGCGGACGGCAAGTTACGGCTGCAAGCTCCAGGGCTACCGCCGGTAGCCTGACAGTGGACCTGGCTGGCGGCCATCAGCTTGCGGCCAGACAGCGCGCGGGCAGCTTCAGCGCGGAAGGATAGGCGCAGGAGGATAGGGGTCATGCCGGTCTACTCGTACGACCCGCCGGAGCGATTCGTCGCGGGCACCGTCGGCCAGCCTGGGGAACGGACGTTCTACCTGCAGGCGACGGTTGGCAGCAGGATTACCAGCGTCGCGCTGGAGAAGGGGCAGGTCAGCCAGCTCGCCGAGCGCCTCGATGAGCTGCTCGATGAGGTGACGCGGCGCACTGGCGTGGCATCCGCCGCGGGCAAGACGGCCGACGGCGAGCAGGACGACGGCCCGCTTGACCTGCCCCTCACCGAGGACTTCCGGGTCGGTGCCATCGCGCTCGCCTGGGACCACGAAGGAGAACGCGTCATCATCGAGGCCCAGGAGGAGAGCGAGGAGCCGCTCGAACCGCTTGCTGATTACGTACCCGACGACGGTCCGGCCGTGCTCAGAGTGCGGATTTCTGCAGAGACCGCGCGGGCGTTCTCGCGCCGGGCCATCAAGATAGTCCAGCAGGGACGGCCGCCCTGCCCGCTGTGCGGGCAGCCACTCGACCCGTCCGGCCACGTATGCCCGCGGCAGAACGGTCACCGGGTCGGGCATGGCTGATGCGTCGGCGGCCAGCAGGGCGGGGCGGGAACGCCGGGCGAGGAGCGGCCGGCCTGCGGTGCCTGCCGCATCAGCCGACGCAGGCGTTGGCGGGCCGGCTGGCGCTGACGGTATACCCCCTGCCAGTGCTGCTGCCCGTCGCGCCGAGGCGGCGAGCCTTGACCTGCTAGCGACCGGCGAGCTTGACGTCCAAGGTCGGCTCGTCGACGCGTCGAACGCGACTCTGTACTGCACGGTGAGCGCTGACGGCGCCGAGGCGGCCTGCGTTTACAAGCCGATTGCCGGTGAACGGCCGCTGTGGGACTTCCCTGACGGTACGCTCGCGGGCCGGGAACTGGCCGCCTACCTGGTATCGCGGGCTGGCGGGTGGGACGTGGTCCCGCCGACGGTGTATCGGGACGGGCCGTTCGGCCCCGGTATGTGCCAGCTGTGGATCGATGCGGATGAGGCAGTCGACCTGGTAGAGCTGGCACGAAGCGGCGACGACGCCAGGCTCCGGCAGATGTCGGTGTTTGACGCTCTGGTAAACAACGCCGACCGGAAGATCGGTCATCTGCTGCCGATGACTAGCGGCCACCTGTATGGCTGTGACCACGGGGTGTGCTTCTCGGCCGAGTACAAGCTGCGCACCGTGCTATGGCAATGGCGGGGCAAGAAGCTGACGCCCGCTGCGATGGGGGCACTGCGTCACACGCACGACATGCTGACCAAAGGTGATCTGGGCGATGAGCTGAGCAGCTGGCTGACACCCGCCGAGGTGGGCGCCACCATCCGGCGAGTCGAGCGGCTGATCGCGCTCGAGACGCATCCGTACCCGCCGACCGACTGGCCGGCGGTGCCGTGGCCGCCGATCTAGTCGCGTCCGGTCGAGGCCAGCTGCGGGTGAGTCTCGCTAGATCCGGCCGCCGTGCTCGCCCCGGTCACCGCGGCGGCGCAGGTACCGCTCGAATTCCCGCGCGATCGCGTCGCCGCTGGCTTCGGGTAGCTCGGTCGCGTCCTTAGCTTCCTCCAGGCTGCGCACGTACTCGGCCACGTCGCTGTCCTGCTCGGCCAGCTCGTCCACGCCGCGCTCCCAGGCCCTGGCCTCGGCCGGCAGGTCGGCCAGCGGGAGTGAGATGTCCAGGATGTCCTCGACACTGCGCAGCAGCGCCAGCGTCGCCTTAGGACTAGGCGGCTGAGCGACGTAGTGCGGGACGGCTGCCCACAGTGAAACCGACTGAATACCTGCGCCATAGCAGGCCTGCTGAAGCACGCCGACGATGCCCGTCGGGCCTTTGTAGTCGACCGGCTCAACATGCAGCTGCGCCGCTAGTTCCGCTCCCGACGTGGCGGCCGTTACCTGGAGCGGCCTGGTATGCGGGGAGTCGGCGAGAAGCGCGCCCAGCAGGATTACCAGCTCCACCCCGAGTTCGCTGAAGGCGGTCACCAGCTCACTGGTGAACCCGCGCCAGCGCATGTTCGGCTCGATTCCGTGCAGCAGGATCAGATCCCGGCCGACCTCGGGCGGCCGGGCGATCGCGAGCCGCGTCGTCGGCCAGACCAGCTCCTCTGCCCGGCCTTCGGTGACGTCCATGACAGGCCTGGTGACCTGGAAGTCGTAGTAGTCCTCGGGATCGATCTGGCCGATAGCCTTGGCGTCCCATGCCGAGGTCAGCTGGCTGATCGCGCTGCTGGCGGCTTCGCCAGCGTCGTTCCAGCCCTCGAAGGCAGCGATAAGCGCGGGCGAGGTGAGTTGCCCAACAGCGTCGAGCTCGATCGCCAGCCACCTCCCTTCGTTGTGCCGCAACCCGGTCGGCACTCGGCCAGCCCGGTTGGGCTACCTAGCCCAAGCCTATGTTCTGCCACCGGCAGGTCGAGAAAAGACCGCCTTCTCGGCGTGATTCTGGCCGCCTGCTCGCAGTCTTTAGGATGGGCTAGTCGTGTCCTGCGCCGGTAGTCGGCCGGTGCATAGGGGACATCCACGGCCGCCGGGCCTCGCCTACCGAAGGGAACACCGTGCTCCAGGCTGTCATGTTCGATATGGACGGCCTGCTGGTCGATACCGAGCCGCTGTGGTTCCAGGCCGAGGGTGCCGTGATGGCACGCCTGGGTGGCAACTGGTCGCATGCCGACCAGAGTGCCCTGGTCGGTGGCTCGATGGACATCACAGTCAACTACCTCCTGGGCAAGGCAACGAAGGCTGCGCAGCCGGCGGACGTTGCCCGCTGGCTGACCCAGGCGATGATCGAGGAGCTAACGTCGCGGCCGCTGCCGGTCCTGCCCGGCGCAGTGGAGCTGCTCGAAGAGGTTCGCGCAGCCGGCCTGCCGCACGCGCTCGTTACCTCATCTGAGCCGGAGATCGTCAATGCGGTGCTGCCCCGGCTCGGTGTTGCCCCGTTCGGCGTGGTCGTCTGCGCGGCCGACGTAGCCAGTACCAAGCCGGACCCGGAGGGCTATTTGCTCGCCGCGGCCAAGCTGAGTGTGGAGCCGCGGTACAGCATCGCGCTCGAGGACTCGCCGACCGGTACGGCCGCAGCGGAGGCGGCGGGCTACCGTGCGGTCGCAGTGCCAAGCGTCGTGCCGGTGCCGGCGGCGCCCGGCCGGGTGGTCCTGACCTCGCTGGCGGGCATCACGTTGGCGGACCTGGCGGCGCGAACCGGACTGCCATTGAGCTGACGGGCCGGCTGCATCGCGTGAGGTAGCAGGGGACGCGACCGCTCGGCAGGCTGAAATGGGCCAGATATGTGCGAGAATTAAAACCGATTACGCCTAGGCCGCCCCCGTCCGGCGAAGGTATCGCCGGCACACGAACCGTCCGGGGCGGCTACGAGGGGAGGCGAGTGTGGGTCCCTGGCTCCGCTTCGTTACTGGCGGTTTCGCTGGGCCGGCATGCCTGGCCGTGACGATTGTCGGAATTGTTCTGAGCGTTCTCGTCTGGCGCAAGAGGGGCGCCCGCAGCGGCATCCGGGGCATCGCCTGGTCGCTACTGCCGTTGGCGATTTACCTCGTGCACGCGCTCGCCCTGATCGGTCGTATCGTGTCGGCGATCGTGCAGTTCGCAGTCAGCTTCGCGTTCTCGCCCGGTACTTACCTGGGCGTGATCCTGCTCGTCGTCGCACTGGTAGCGTTCGTTTCTTCCGGCGGCATTCCGCTGGTGCGGTCGCGCAAGCGGCGCGCAGGCCGCGACAGTGCAAACCGCGCTAAGTCGGGCCAGGGCGGCCCGGCCGGCAACGGGCAGGCGAGCGTGCCTGCTGTGCGCAAGCGCGCCGAAGTGACAGCCGACGACGACGACCTCAGCGACGTGCACGACATTCTCAAGCGCCACGGCATCAGCTGATCCTGGCGGGTCGTGCTCAGCTGATAGTCGTGCTCAGCTGATCGCGGTCTCGCTCAGGGTTGCACCCGCATTGAGTCCGAGCGCAGCCCGACTGTCGCTTTGCGCCTCGAAGCTCAGTGGATGGTGACAGGCGGCCAGGTGGCCCAGGCTGCCGTGCGGAACCAGCGGTGGTTCCTCCGTCCTGCAGATTTCCGTGGCGTATCGGCAGCGCGGGTGGAACCGGCAGCCGCTAGGCGGATGGATCGGGCTCGGCACGTCGCCTTCCAGCACGATCCGCTGGCGGCTCGCTGCCAAGTCCGGGTCGGGAACCGGCACCGCGGACAGCAAGGCTTCCGTATAAGGATGCACCGGCCGCTGGTACAACTCCTCGGCCGGCGAGATCTCGACGATCTTGCCCAGGTACATGACCGCGATGCGGTCCGACACGTGCCGGACGACACCGAGATCGTGCGCGATGAAGATATAGGTGAGGCCGAAGTCATCCTGCAGGTCGTCGAGCAGGTTGATCACCTGCGCCCGGATGGACACATCTAGCGCGGACACCGGCTCGTCGGCGATCACTAGCTTCGGCTTGAGCGCCAGGGCGCGCGCCACCCCGATGCGCTGCCGCTGGCCACCCGAGAACTCGTGCGGGTACCGGTTGATGTGTTCTGCGGACAGGCCGACTACCTCAAGCAACTCCAGGACCCGCCTCCTGATCTGTTCCCGGCTACCTGCTCGGTGAATGCGAAGCGGGTCGGCGATGATGGAGCCGACGCGCTTGCGCGGATTCAGGGACGCGTACGGATCCTGGAAGATCATTTGCAGGTCGCGCCGGACCGGTCGGAGCTGACGGCGGGAGTACTTGGAGATGTCCGCGCCCTCGAACTGCAGCGAGCCGCTGGTGATGTCATACAGTCGCGTGATGCACCTGGCCAGTGTCGACTTGCCGCAGCCCGACTCACCGACAAGGCCAAGTGTCTCGCCGGCCCGCAGCTCGAAGCTCACGTCATCGACGGCATGCACGCGGGCGACTTCGCGCTGGATCAGGATGCCACTCTTGATGGGGAAGTACTTCTTCAGATGGTCGGCCCGCAGCAGCACCTCGCCCTTGGCTACCTCCGGCCCTTCCTCGAGCACTGCCAGCTCAACGGCTCCATCGGTCACGGTCTCTCCTCCACCAGCTCGGGATGAATCGTCCGGTTCCTCAGGCCCTGCTTCTGCTGGGGGCTCAAGTGGCACGCGTCCAGGTGACCTGTGCCGGTACGGTCGAGCAGCAAGGGCAGCTCGGAGCACCGGTCGAACCGGTGCGCGCAGCGCTCGCCGAACGCACAGCCGGCCGGCAGCCGCATCAGCGATGGCGGCAGGCCCGGGATGGCCGCCAGTCTTCGCGGCCGGGGCCGGTCGAGCCGGGCGATCGAGCCGAGTAGCCCCCAGGTGTAGGGGTGCTGCGGATCGTAGAACAGGTCGCGCTGGGTGCCCTGCTCGATGATCCGGCCGGCGTACATCACTGCGATCCGGTCGGCCATGTCCGCGACGACGCCCATGTCGTGCGTGATGAGCACGACGGCGGTGCCGAAGTCCTGCCTCAGCTTCTTGATCAGGTTGAGGATTTGCGCCTGGATCGTGACGTCAAGCGCGGTCGTCGGCTCATCGGCGATCAGCACGTCGGGGTTGCAGGACACGGCCATGGCGATCATCACGCGCTGGCGCATGCCACCGGAGAACTGGTGCGGGTAGGCGTCGATGCGCTCGCGCGCGTTCGGGATGCCGACCGCGGTCAGCAGCTCGACTGTCCGGTCCCTGGCCGCTTGACGGCTAACCTTCTCGTGCTCGCGGATCTGCTCCTCGATCTGCCAGCCGACCTTGTAGACCGGGTTCAGCGAGGTCATCGGGTCCTGGAAGATCATGCCGATGCCGGCGCCCCGGATCGACCTGATCTGGTCCTGGGACATGCCCATCAAGTTGGTGCCCTTGTAGATCACCTCGCCCTCGAACTGAGCGTTCGGATCGGTGATCAGGCGCATCACGGACATCATGGTGACGCTCTTGCCTGAGCCAGACTCGCCGACGATGCCGAGCGTCTCGCCTTCGTACAACGAGACCGACACGCCGTCCACGGCTCGCACGAGGCCGTCCTCGGTCCGGAACGACACCTTGAGATCGCGAATTTCCAGCAGCGGGCTGGCCATCAGGTCGGCCTCACTCTCGGGTCGATCCACGCGTAGCCAATGTCCACGAGCGCATTCGCAAGCACAATGAAGAACGCCCCGTAGATGACCACGGCAATGATGGTCGGCAGATCGAGGTTCGTCAGCGACTCGTAGGTAAGGAATCCGACGCCATGGATGCCGAAGACCACTTCGGTCAGGATGGCGCCGCCGCCCACCAGGGCGCCGAAGTCCAGCCCGAACAAGCTGACGAACGTGATCATCGAAGTGCGCAGCGTATGTCGGACCAGTACGCGGCGCTCCGACAGGCCCTTGGCCCGCGCGGTGCGGATGTAGTCCTCGTTCTGGATCTCCAGCAGGTTGGCTCTCAGCACCCGCGCATAGAAGCCGATGTAGAGGATCGACAGCGTGATCCACGGGAAGATGAGCCCCTCGAACCAGAGCACCGGGCTGGTGGTGAAGGACGTGTATCCGAGCGGCGGCAGCCAGCTGAACACGCTGCTATGCAAGGTGCCCTGAGTGATGAGGTTGACCACCTGACCGACCCAGAACACCGGCGCCGAGAGCCCGACGAGCGCTAGCACCATCAGGATGGGGTCATAGATCCGTCCGCGCAGCCGGGCCGCCGCGACGCCCATGACGATCGCCATGACGATCCAGATCAGCGCCGCGCCGAACACCAGCGACAGTGTGGCCGGCGCCGCTGCGAAGATCTCCTGCACGACCTTGGTGCCCTGGTTGGAGTATGACACCAGGTCGCGCGTGATGAAGATCTTCTTCATCATGACGCCGTACTGGACATACAGCGGCCGGTTGAGCCCGAGCTGAGCGCGGATTTCGGCGAGCACCTGCGGGCTCGGGTTCCGGCCCGCGATCGCGCGAGCCGGGTCCACGCCGGGTGTCTTGAAGAAGATGAAGAACACCAGCACCGTGATCACGAACATGACGACCACGGTCCACAGCGTCCGCCGCACGATGAAGGTCAGCATCCGACCAGCTCCGTCCTGCCCGCGGCCATCGCTAGCCCACCCTCAGCTTCGCCCGGGGATCGAGCGCGTCGCGCACGCCATCACCGAGCACGTTGAGCGACAGCACCGTCAGCACGATCATGATGCCAGGGGCGATCGATACCCACGGCCTGGTGTACAGGAGCTCCTGACCGTTGTTGATGATCGTGCCCCAGCTGACGCCGGGAGGCTGCACGCCGACCGATAGGAACGACAGGGCCGACTCGGTCAGAATGGTTGTCGCGATCATCAGCGGCAGTAGCACGATGACGGTGGACACCACGTTCGGCAAGATCTCCGAGAAGATCAGCCGCGCGCTCGACGCGCCCTGGGCGATCGCCGCCTCGACGAACTCCTTGTTCACCACCGACAGCACCTGGCCGCGCACCGGCCGGTACACGTACGGCACGTAGATGACGGCGATGATGACCGTCGGCGTCCACAGGCTCGAGGCGTTCACGTGCAGGAAGCCGACCTGGATGCCGCTGGACTTCGTGAGCAGCACCGTCGCGATCGAGATCGCGAGCAAGTAAACCGGGAACGCCCAGATGATGTCCATCACCCTGGACAAGATGGTGTCAGTCAGCCCCCCGAAGTACCCGGCGATCAGGGCGACCAGGGTGGCCAGGACGCAGCAGATGACTGCCGACGTCACCCCGATCTGCAACGACGCGCGTCCGCCGTACAGCAGCAGCGCTGCGACGTCCCGCCCGATGCCGTCGGCCCCCAGGAAGTAGTGGTGGAGGTCCCAGGTTGGGCCGATAGGGGCCTCGCCCAGCTTGAGCAGCCCGCCGCCTTGTTGCATGACGGGCGTGACCTTGCCGTTCACGATCGTCTTGCCATTGAGGTTGGGACTGAGAACGCTGCTGTCGTGCGCCACGTCGTGCGCAAACAGCGGCGCCACCAGACTCAGCACGACGATGAGCACGAACAGTCCGAGCGCCGCCAGCGCGATGCGGTTGCGGCGGAGCCTGCGCCAGGCCAGCGCCCACGGGCTGCGGCCGGCAATTGCCGGCCGCAGCTCCGTGGTTCCTGCCTGCTCGGCTATGGCAGCCATGCAGTCCTCTCAGTAGAGGTGAGTATCTCCGTCAAGACCCTCTGCCCTACTTCGACAGCCAGAGCTGGTCGATCAGGATGTACCACTGCGGGTTCCACTGGTAGCCGTGGACGTTCTTTGCCAGGAAGTCGATCTGCTTGGGGTTGTACAGGTCGACCCACGGCGCCTGCTGGGTATCCATGTGGTCGACCTGCGTCCACAGCGAGGCAGCTTCCGTCGGGTTGGTGGACCCGTCAGCCTCTGCCTTGGTGATCAGGTTGTTGATCGACTTATCACAGAATTCCGCGATGTTGGGACTCGCGTCGCTGTTCTTGTGGATGGTCCCGCAGCCGAGCAGGACGTTGAGGAAGTCCGACGGGGCCGGGTAGTCCTGGTACCAGGCCGACCACGCAACGTCCCACTTGTGGGAGTTCGCAGAGTTCTGCACGAACGGATACTGGTTCGATGCCGTCAGCAGCTGAGTGGTGGCCTTGTAGCCAATCGACTGCAGGTCCTTCACCATCTGCTCGGCCAGCGCGGTGCCGACCTGGTCGTTGGTGCTGTTCACGACGACCGTGTCGCCCTTCGTGCCGGACTGCTGGACCAGTTGCTTGGCCTTCGCCACGTTCGCACCGGACCAGACCGTCTGCGGGCCCGTCGTGTACGGGCAGTACGCCGTGTACGACGGGAAGTTGGGCGGCAGTATCTGGCACGCCGGAACCGCAAGCGACGGGCCGCCGGCAATCTTGACGTAGGCCGACCGGTTCGCCGCGTAGTTGATGGCCTGGCGGGCCAGCACGTTGTTGAACGGCGGCTTGGTCGTGTTCAGCGCCATGTACCAGTCTGCGGTCAGCGTGTTGACATGCACCTGGCTGGCGTACTGAGGACTGTTCAGCGTGGTCAGCTGGTCGGACGGGATCTGGTCGCCGTCGAAGACCTCCTGGGCCTGGCCATTCTGGACTTGTGTCACCTCGGCGGAGACCTGAAGGCCGTACTTCTCGATGATCTCGTTGGGGTTGCCGGCGGGCTGCGCGACCTTGCTCCAGACCTTGAAGTACGGGTTACGCACCAGCACCGCTTCGGTGTTGGGGTTGTACGACTTCCACATGTACGGGCCAGTGCCGGGTGGAACGTTGTTGCCGGTGAGCTTCGGTGACGTGTTCGCCGGGACGACGTAGGCGAACGGCAGCGACAGCTGGTCCATGATTTCCGGGTCCGGCGCGGTCAGGTTGATCGTCAGCGTGTAGGCCGAGTCGTTGGCCACGACGCCGCCGGCCTTGCTCAGGTCGCAGCCCTTGGTGCTGCACTTGCTGGCGCCGACAATGCCGCTGTAGAAGGACGTCGGGCCGGGCACGGTGAACTGGCGGTCAAACGTCGCCACGAAGTCGCTCGGCTTGAGTACCTGGCCGTTAGAGAACTTGATGCCCTTGCGGATGTTGAAGACGTAGGTCTTGCCGTTGTTGGTCGGCGTCGGGATGGCGGTCGCGAGGTCGGGCACGATCTTCGTCCCCGGCACCCCGCCGACCTTGGCGAATCCGACCAGGCCGTCATGGGTGTTGATGAGCAGTTGCCACTCTTCAAGCGTGTAGTTCTGAGCCGGGTCGGCGACACCGAACGCCGAGTTGGCCAGAATCGTGAATGTGCCGCCCTTGTGGGCGGACGTGCTGCCGGTACTCGAGTTGCCCGAAGGGCTGGAGCTGTTTCCACAGCCTGCAGCCGCCAGGGCGAGCACTGCCAGTCCAGCAATGCCTCCCACCATGGCCCGGCGGCCGGTGAGAAAAGCTGTCTTTGGCGTCATCTGTCGCATCTGAGGCCTCCTTAGCGGGAATTTATACTGTGTCGCGGGCCACATCTGGAAGCGAAGTCAGATAACGCTTTGACACATCTACGGCCGCGACAGGCCGTAAGCCGGTCTGCGCGTCGCGCTGATGTCGGTTGACACGCCCCGAACCTGACGTCCGCACGCTTGCACCTGGTGGCCGCGCGCCTTGCCTTTCGTCGGCAGGTGGAGCCCGGCAGGCCAGCGACGCCGGCTGGTCAAGGGCGACTGTGCCTACCTGGGGCTTCGTCTCGTCGAGAGCCGTGGTACTAGGCGTCGGCTGCTAGCCGTCGGGCAGCAGCTAGCCGCCGCCAGCCGTTAACTGACCCTCAGTCCTTGATCGTCGTGAGTCTTGGGGTGCTATAGGCCCTGTGGATCAACAACGATCAAGGAACCTGAGACCAATGTGAGTTATATCTCATCTATCTGGTTAGTGCTGATTCGTCTCAGGGAGTGGGCGCGTGCGTTGCTGGCAACGGCGGTGCTGCCTCCACGGGCGGTGCCGGCAACGGCGGTGCTGCCTCCAGGGGCGGTGCTGGCAAGGGCGGGG
>DASXIA010000029.1:0-9074 GCA_036488155.1 Streptosporangiaceae bacterium
CTGGACGCCAGGGTGCTGCTGCTGTCCGATTGCGTGCACAACGCCGGCCCTGACCCCCGCCCGTTCGCGGCCCGGCTGCCGCGGCTCGACGTGCTGCTCGACTCCTCCGGCGAGCAGGACCCCGATCTGGCGCGCGACCTCGCGCTCCTCGGCCGGGGCCTAGTGCGTAGTATCCGGACCTACCATGACGTCGCGCCCGCCTTGAGCGCGATCTTCGCAAGCTGAGGGAGAGCTCATGTCCGTCGTCGTTGTTGCCACGATCGTGCCATTGCCCGAGCACCGCGATGCGGTCATCGCCGCGTTCAAGGAGACGATCGAGCGAGTCCACGACGAGGACGGGTGCGAGCTGTACAGCCTGAACGAGGCGCCGGACCGGCTGATCATGATCGAGAAGTGGTCCAGCCCTGAAGCACTGGCTAACCACAGCCGGGGCGTGAACCTTGCAGCGCTGAATCCCAAGCTGGCCGGCAAGGTGACCGCGGCGCCGGAAGTCATCGTGCTCCAGCAGGTCCCGGCCGGTGACCCGGTCAAGGGTGCGCTCTGACCGCTGCACCGCCGTTTGCTGCACCGCTGTTTGCTGCACCGCTGTTTGCTGCACCGGTGTTTGCTGCACCGCAGGGCGGGCCGGAAACCTGATTGCGGCCGGCCGTACGTGGCTGCTGAGGTGGCAGCGTGACCATCCTCAGCAGTACCGATATCACCGCGTTCCGTCAGCAGGGCTACGTCGTCATTCCCGGTGTGCTCGACGACAGGCAGCTCGCCTCCGGGCGGCGGACCGCTACCGCGATGCTGACAGCGCAGCCGCCTGAAGCCCGGCATACCGGACCGTACTTCCTCTGGCCCCAGTTCGCCGGGGCTGCCGAAATCGGCCACGAGCACGGGCTGCTGCGCTTCTACCGGCGGTCCGGCATCGCTGAGCTTGCGGCAGCCCTGCTGCGGACCGACCTACCGCCGCAGCAGCCAGACTTCGCGCAGCTCGCCACCACGATCCCGCCGTGGCCGCACCGTCCCGGCGGACCGCACGTGGACGGGATCAGCCCGCCGTCGCCAGACGGCACGCCTGGCACGTTCTCGCTGCTGGCCGGCGCCTGGCTGACCGATCACCGGATGCGCAACCAGGGCAATTTGTGGGTATGGCCGGGGACGCACTTGCGTTTGGGCGAGTACCTTGCCCGCCGCGGGGCGGATGCGCTTGGCCAGCTTCACCCGGCGCCCTATCCGCCGATCGAGCTTGGCGAGCCGGTCCAGGTGACCGGGCCGGCCGGGAGCGTCCTGCTCGCGCACTACCTGCTCGCGCATAACATCGGCGGCCACGACGGGCCGGCCGGCGCACCGATGCGCCAGGTCGTCTATTACCGGCTGCAAGCCGCAGGCCATCGGGCGCGCTGGCGCGAGGCCGTGACCGATCCGCTGGCGGAGTTCCGCCCGGCTGGGTAGGAGAAAGCTGGCGGATAGAGAGGGCGGGGATCGATATGACACGATATCGACATGTCTGAGTGGCAGGACTGCCGGCCGGAAGTCGCCCTGTTCTGGCGCCGGTGGCCGACCTTCAGGTCCCGGGTCGAACGGGCCCGGCGCACAGAACTGGACGATCTGGGGCGGCAGCTTGACGCGGCTGTCGCATTGATCGATCCGCGCCTGTGCTGGGAACTCGGCAAGGCAACCAGCGAGTGGCTGCTCGTCATCACGGCCAACGGCGATCCCCAAGTGCGGTCAACGGCCGAGAGATGGCTACGGGCCGCGCCGGTTCCAGACCCGGGCTGGCAGTTCCATTGCTACCGCCCGGCCGACCCCGGCGCGCTGTCCGGCAAGCTGCAGCTCGGCGACGGCGCAGTCGACCTGGCGGACATCCGGTTCAAGCTCGACCGCGACTTCGACCTGGCACGCATCCACGTGACGGTGTGCCACCCAGGGCTCGCCGCGCTAGAGGAGGACGCGCGGCTGCAAGCCGTGTTCATGGCGCTCGACCGGACGCTGGGGGAGGACGAAGTGCACCGCTGGATCGGCGACATCGACATCTCGACCAGCCCGGATGCTGACGCGGTGCCAGCGACTCGCCTGGTTGCCGAAGTCGCTGGCCTCGCCAGGGCCTACGCCGCGCCGAAGTCAGTAAACCTGCGCGACATGGCGGCCGACGGGCGACCGGTGATCACCCGCACGACCGTTCCGATGCGCCCGATCAATTTCCCGCTCTATGACCAGCACATCGCCATCACGGCGGGCTACATCGCTGTCGGGGCGGAAAGGCTGCCCGAACCTTCGACACTGACGCGTCTGCAGCAGTTCGAGGACGTGCTGCTGGCCCAGACAGCCGGCCAGGCGGTGCTCGCCGGGCACGAGACCCACGACCAGCGTCGCGTCTTCCACCTGTATGCCGACCCGGTTACCGACACCGCGGAGCACTTGGGCGCCGTCCTGCCGCCGTGGCGGGAAGGCCCGTTCAGCGTCGAGGTAACACTGGATCCCGGCTGGGACGAGATCAGCCACTTCCGGGCCTGACCCGAGTGCAATGAGAGGTAAAGGAGGACTTTGGTGCGAATGACCGGTCCAGCTGGTTACTGGGTGAGTGACGAGCCGGAGCTCATTGACATCGCCCGTGTGCACGGCTGGCTGAGCCAGGAGAGCTACTGGGCTGCTGGCCAGCCGTACGACGTGACGGCACGCGCGATCAAGCACTCACTGTCGGTCGGACTGTACGCACCCGATGGCACTCAAGCTGGTTATGCCCGCCTGGTCACCGATCAGGCCACGTTCGCATGGCTATGCGACGTATTCGTGGACCCTGCCGCCCGCCGCCGGGGCCTTGGCAGCTTCCTCGTCGCCCAGGCGATCGGCCATCCCGCGGTCGCCGGGATCCGCCAGGTCCTCATGGCCGAACCGGGCCGGACCATCTACCGGCGGCACGGGTACGGCGATCTGCTCCGTGCCGAGCGGTGGATGGAACGTCCAGCTCCGGTGCCTCAGCAGCTACAGGAGCTGGTCGACCGTGATCGGCAGGGAGCGGATTCGCTTGCCGGTGGCGTGGAAGACCGCGTTGGCGATGGCGGCGGCCATGCCGACCAGGCCAACCTCGCCGACGCCCTTGACCCCGATCGGGTTGAACCGGTCAGGTTCGCCGACGAAGAGCACGTCTAGGTCGGGGATGTCCGCGTTAACTGGGACGAGGTAGTCGCCGAAGTTCGCGTTGGTAATGCGGCCGGTGCCGGGGTCCGTGACTGTCTCCTCGAGCAGCGCCATTCCGATGCCGCCGACCGTGCCGCCGATGATCTGGCTCGTGGCCGTCTTTTCGTTGAGGATGCGGCCGGCGTCGATCGCTGATACGACGCGCGCGACGCGCACCAGGCCCAGATCGGGGTCGACGCGGACCTCGACGAACTTGGCGGCAAAGGCACCAGCTGGTGCCATGCCGGCGTCCTGCGGCTCGGGTGGCGCGCTGTCGCCGTCTGCGGTTAGTTCCTCCAGGCCGTGGCGGGTCAGGATGTCGGCGTAGGACTCCCTTCGAAGGGGGTCGTAGCTGTGCCGGATGTGACCGTCCGCGACCGTCACCTCGTCGAGGCGGCATCCGCGCAGCGGCGAGCCCGGATCGTCCCCGACCGTATCGAGGCATGCCTGGATGACCCCGAGGCATGCCGCCCTGACGGCAGTACCCAGGGCCGCAGTCAGGCCAGAGCCGCCCTTCAGGGCCCCCTCCGGCATGTCCGTGTCACCGAGGCCGAACTGGACCTGATCGAGCCCAAGGCCCAGCAGTTCAGCCGACAGCTGGGTCATGACGGTGTAGGTGCCGGTGCCGATATCGGTCGCGGAGCTGCGCACGAACGCGGTCCCGTCCGCCCTGATCGAGGCTCTGGCCTGGCACGGCGGCTGGAACCAGAAGAAGCTGACCCCGGCCATGCCGTAACCGACCAGCCAGCTCCCGTCGTGCATGGAGCGCGGCCGGGGGTCGCGAGCCTGCCAGCCGAACCGCTCGGCGCCCTGCTCGAAACAGGTGCGCAGCGCCTTGCTCGACCACGGCAAGCCGAGCTGCGGCTGGACCTCGGCGTAGTTGCGCAGCCGCAACTCGAGCGGGTCCACGCCGACGGCATACGAGAGCTCGTCTAGCGCGGACTCCAGCGCGAAGTTGCCCTGCGCCTGGCCTGGCGCTCTCATGGAGGTCGGATACGGGATATTCAGCCGCGCCTGGAGGTCCCGGACGTCCACGTTGGGGCAGGCATACGCCCAGGACGAATCCGTCGCGACCGGCTCGTAATTGTCGTCTTCCATCGCGATCGAGTTCTTGGCTTCGTGGTCAAGCACAGTCAGCTGCCCGCTGCGGTCGGCTCCGAGCCTGATGTGCTGCACTGTCCTGGTCCGGTGCCCGACACCGGTGAACATCTCGGGGCGGGTCAGTACCAGCTTTACCGGCCGCTTAGCGGTCCGCGCCGCCAGCACCGTCAACAGGACGTGCGGCCAGACCCGCAGTGCGGCGCCGAAGCCGCCCCCGACGAACGGCGCGAGCACCCGGACGCCGCTCTCGGGGACCCCGAAGGCTACTGCGAGCGCCGCCCGGACACCGTGGGGCCACTGGGTTGAGTCGTGGACCGTGAGCGAGTCGCCGTCCCAGGCTGCCACCGTGGCGAACAATCCCATCGGATTGTTGGTCTCGTCCGGCGTGCTGTAATCCGCGTCCACGGTGATGTCGGCAGACGCCAGCCCTGCCGCCATGTCGCCACGACGGGCATCCATCCCCCACGGGTCGGTCACCACTTCCGCCCTCGGGTCGTTGAGGTCGAGCAGTGGCTCGGCCACCTCGTAGTCGATCTCGATCAGCCGGGCCGCCGCAGTCGCCTGCTCGGCCGTATCGGCCACCACGACGCCGACGTACTGGCCGTAGTACAGAATCCGGTCATCCTGCAGCGGCGGCGGCGGCTGCCGCCAGACCGGGGTGTCGGGACCACGGGTCAGGTGCGGGGCGTTGCGATGAGTGATGACGGCAAGCACGCCCGGCGCGGCCTCGGCGGCGGCGGACTCGATCGCACGGATCCGCCCGGCGGCCACCGTGGCGTGCACGAGAGCCGCATGTGCCATGTCCGGGAAACTGAAGTCGGCGGGGTATGGCGCAGAGCCGGTCACCTTGAGAGGGCCGTCCACCCGGTCAACGCCCGGCCCGATCAGCCGGACGGCCTCCATGGTCGTCGTCATGGCGTCACCCCTGTGACTGTCTGCAGGGCCCGCACCAGTGTCCGCTTCGCTAGCTCGACTTTGAACGCCGTGCCGGGCACGGTGAACGGGTCGCGCACCGCGGCCTCGGCGGCAGCGCGGAAGCTCTCGTTGCTGGCGGGAGCGTCGCGAAGCACCTGCTCAGCGTCGAAGGCGCGCCACGGGATCGTGCCGACACCGCCAAGACCGATCCGCGCGTCGCGGAGCATTGTGTCCTCGACCACGACGGCGACCGCTGCCGAGGCGAGCGCGAATTCATAGGAGGTACGGTCGCGGACCTTGAGGTAGGTCTGCCGCGCGCCCTCGGGCAGCAGCGGAATCTCGATGTCGGTGATGAGCTCACCGTGGGCCAGGACGTTCTCGACGTCCGGGCTGCCATCCGGTTCGAGGTAGAACTCGGTCAGCGGCACACTGCGCACCCCGCCGGGGCCGAGGATGTGCACGATCGTGTCCAGCGTCACCAGCGCCACGGCCAGGTCTGAGGCGTGCAGCGCGATGCAGTCCGGCGACGCGCCCAGGATCGCGTGCATTCGGGCGGGTCCCGTCACGGCCGCGCAGCCGCTGCCCGGCTGCCGCTTGTTGCACGCCTCGACGGCGGGGTCGCGGAAGTACCGGCAGCGAGTGCGCTGTAGCAGGTTCCCGCCGATGGTGGCCATGTTACGCAGCTGGACCGAGGCGCTGCGCAGCAGTGATTCGCGGACAACCGGCAATCGGGCGGACACTGTGGGGTCGGCGGCGAGTTCCTCCATGGTGGTGGTCGCGCCGACCCGGATTACGGCGGCATCAGCGGCAATCCACTGCAGCGGGAGCCCGGTCACGTCGACCAGCCGCGATGGCGACAGGACTCCGTCCTTCAGCATCAGGTCCACCTGAGTAGTGCCGCCAGCGACGTAGTCAGCAGCCGGGTCGGCCGTCACCGTCGCGACCGCCTGCGCGGGTACGGTGGCCTGGATGTACTCGAACGGGCGCATGATTATGCACCTCCTCGCCCGGCAACCTCGCGGATCGCGCTGACGATGTTGGCGTAGGCGCCGCAACGGCAGATGTTGCCACTCATGAACTCGCGGATGTCCTCGTCGCTGCCTGCCCGGCCCTCGGCCAGCAAGCCGACCGCTGACATGATCTGCCCGGGGGTGCAATAGCCGCACTGGAACGCATCGTGGCGAATGAACGCATCCTGCACCGGGTGCCGCAGTCCGTTGCTCGCCAGGCCCTCGATGGTCATTACCTCGCGGCCGTCGCACTTCGCAGCCAGGGTCAGGCAGGACAGCACGCGCCTGCCATCGACCAGGACGGTACAGGCTCCGCATGCGCCCTGGTCGCAGCCCTTCTTCGTGCCGGTCAGGCCGAGCCGGTCACGCAGCGCGTCCAGCAGCGTGATTCTCGCATCGACCTGCAGCCGCTCGGACTTGCCATTGATCCGCATCGTCGCGACGACCTGCGGAATCGCGCCTTGATCGACTTCCCTCACGACAGCGGCTCCTCTCGAATCGAGTCGAGCTGGTCGCCACGGGAGAATAAAATTGACCGCTACCCGTCACAAATCCACCGCAAACATGCCGCGTACCTGGGTAAATGCCGCGCTGTGGGTACGGAGCGGCGCGATCCTGACGCCAGCCGGATTGCCCGGGATGGGGCGCCTCTACGCTGACGATGTCCCCTTACCGGGGAATCGGAGCGCACTAGCCGAGTTCCCCAGAATCCCAGGGCATTGATCATGATCGAACAGGACGGAACAGCGTGGACATCGAGACACGGGGAGAAATGACTCTGAAGCCCGTGCCCGGCAACGTCCAGCCCAAGAAGCTGCTCCTGCGCGCGCTCGCGGGCGAGCGCACGGAGCGGCCGCCGATTTGGCTGATGCGGCAGGCCGGACGATACCTGCCCGAGTACCACCGGGTCCGTGAGGCTGCGGGCGGCATGGTGGGGCTCTGCAATTCACCCGAACACGCCGTCGAGGTCACCCTGCAGCCCATCCGCCGCTTCCCGCTCGATGCCGCCATTCTTTTCGCAGATCTTCCGCAGGTCGCCGCTGCGCTGGGCCAGACCCTGGAGTACCGAGTTGGTGACGGGCCGGTTCTGACGCCTCCCGTCCGCTCGACAGCGGACGTAGCCGAGTTCCTCAGCGTTTCCCGCCTCCACGAAAAGCTGGCCCCGGTCTACGAGACAGTACGGCGGCTTTCCCGCGCCCTGCCTCCTGAGGTGGCGCTGATCGGCTATGCCGGCGCGCCGTGGACCATCGCCACCTACATGGTCGAAGGGCGCGGCGGCGGCACATCAGAGCACGCCATCGTCAAGCAGTGGGCCTTGCGCGATCCAGACGGATTCCAGCCCCTGATCGATGTCCTCACGACCGCTGTCACCCAGTTCCTGGAGCGCCAGATCGAGGCGGGCGCGGAAGCAGTCCAGTTGTTCGAAAGCTGGGCCGGGATACTGCCGGACGCCCTTTTTGAACGCTGGTGCGTGAAGCCAGCCGCGGCTATCATCGCGGCGCTGAAGGCAAAGCACCCGGATGTCCCCGTGATCGCGTTCCCGCGGGGCGCCGGACTCGCCTACGACGGTTTCGCCGAGGCGACGGGCGCGGACTGCCTCGGTCTGGACACGACGGTTCCCCTCAAGTGGGCCGTGCAGAAGATACAGCGCGGCCTGGGCCGCTGCGTGCAGGGCAACCTCGATCCTCAGCTTCTGGTCGCGGGCGGCCCGGCACTCCATGCCGAAACAGACCGTATCCTGCGCGCTTTGAGCGGCGGGCCGTTCGTGTTCAACCTGGGGCACGGCATCATCAAGACCACCCGCCCGGAGCATGTCACTGCCCTGGCCGAGCAGGTACGCTCCTTTACCTCGCCCGCGCCGCTGGTGAGGCCTCGGATCACGGAACGGTGAGCCGCTAGCTAGCTGGCAGCTACCACCCTGTCTGCCCACTCCATAAGCGAGCCGATGACCTCGGCGGAATTCGTCTCGTTCAGGATCTCGTGCCGGGCTTCCGGATAGGTGACGACCGTAACGTCGGTCAGGCCGGCCTCACGCAGCCGGTCGACCAGCGGCTGCAGCACCGTGAGCGCGCCGTTGACCGGGTCGGCCTCGCCCGCCGCGATGTACACCGGCAGGCTCGAGCGAATAGCGGCTACCTGGGCCGGGTCCGCGAGCCGCCGAGCGCCAGTGAACATGTCCCTGGCCGACTGAGTGTCGATCCCGAAGCCGCACAGCGGGTCCGCAACGTACGCATCGACCTGCGCCTCGTCGCGGGACAACCAGTCATAGTCGGTGCGGGCAGGCTGGAATGGCGCGTTGAACATCGTCAGGTCCATCGGCTGATCCAGGTCCAGGGCGGGCTCAAGCAGGTCAATGACGGCGGTCCCGGTCAGCGCCACACCGTCCACGTCGTCGCTGTGGTCTAGCAAGTACTGCTGGACGGCGAACGAGCCCATGCTGTGCCCGAGCAGGATCAGCGGGAGGCCCGGGTGCTCCGCGCGGATCTGAGCGGACAGCAGCCCGATGTCGTCCACCAGCCCTTGCCACCCCGCCTTGCCCAGGTCACCCAGCTGCCCTGGGCTAGCAGTGGCGCCGTGGCCGCGCTGGTCCTGGGCGTAGACCACGTAGCCGGCCTCGTTCAGCTCGTCCGCCACGTGCGCGTAGCGCTGGGCATGCTCGCCCATGCCGTGCGTGATCTGAACTGCGGCGCGTGGTGCACCATTAGCGTCGAAGCGGTACGCCGTTATCTGCGTACCGTCAGCGGACGGGTACGTAAAGCTGCTGCTGGCTGCCATCGGGTCGGTCCTCTCGTCGGCCGCAGGTGCCGGGCTGGTGGTCCGACATTATGCGGGACGGGGTTACGGCCGATCGATCACCGGTAAAGCGGTCACGGATAACTGGTGAGG
>DASXIA010000033.1:0-13385 GCA_036488155.1 Streptosporangiaceae bacterium
GTTCACCGCACAGTTCATCGCGACCGGGACAGGCCCGCTTCACGTCCCGAAGCTGCCGGGCATCAGCGGCATCGAGACGTTCGGCGGCCATTCGTTCCACACCAGCCGGTGGGACTATGCCTACACTGGCGGCGACCCGGCCGGCGCGCCAATGGACCGGCTGGCCGACAAGCGAGTTGCGATCATCGGCACCGGCGCCACCTCGGTGCAGTGCGTTCCGCGCCTCGCCAGCTCCTGCCGCGAGCTGTTCGTGTTCCAGCGCACGCCATCGTCGGTGGATGAGCGCGGGAACGCCCCTTTGGACCCCCAGTGGTTTGCCAGTATCGCGGCGCCCGGCTGGCAAGAGCGATGGATGCACAACTTCGTGGCCAACATGTCGGCTGGCGAGCTGCCGGACGAGGACCTGGTCAACGATGGCTGGACCGACCTGGCCAAGCGCATCAGGGGCAAGCTGTCGGCACCGAGCTCGAGCCCGCGGAGCTTTGAAGACTTGCTGGCAGACTTCGAGACCGCTGATCACGAGAAGATGACGGAGATCCGTGCCAGGATCGACACGATCGTCAAGGACCAGGGGACGGCGGAAGCGCTGAAGGCCTGGTATCGCCAGCTCTGCAAGCGCCCCTGCTTCCACGACGAGTACCTCAGCGCTTACAACCTTCCTTCGGTGCACCTGGTCGACACTGACGGCAAGGGAGTGCAGCGCATCAGCCCGGCCGGAGTCGTGGCGGCAGGTACCGAGTACCCGGTCGACTGCATCATCTACGCGTCCGGGTTCGAAGTCGGCACGGAGGCGACCCGGCGCTACGGGTTTGACCTGGCAGGCCGGGACGGCGTCCGGCTCTCGGATTACTGGTCCGCCGGGATGCGCAGTATGCACGGCGTCCACGTGCACGGCTTCCCGAACGCCTTCCTGGTGCAGCTGGGCCAGGGCGGTAACTTCGTCGCCAACGTCCCGCATAACCTCAACGACGCGGCCAAGACGGTCGCAGCAGTTGTCTCGCACATGACCCGCAACGGCTTCGACACCGTCGAGGTAACCACGGACGCAGAAGACGCCTGGATGAAGCAGCTGGCCCCGAACCCGGTTATGACGTCGTTCCTTGCCAACTGCACCCCTGGCTACTACAACAACGAAGGCCATGGGCCGAGCCCGCACTCCCTGCTCGCCGGGTACTCGGCGGGTGCGCCAGCGTACTTTCGCTATATCGAGCAGTGGCGAGACTCGGGTGACTTCGAGGGCCTCGAGTTCACCCGGCGCGGTTGATCCGCGCCAGCGCCATGGTGAGGCCGCCGTCGGGAGGCGCTCCGGCTTGAGTCTCCCTTAAGGGGAGACATGAGGATGGATGCATGGATGGCGGCGGCACGCTCTACTCGATCGGGGAACTGGCCGGGCGGACCGGCCTCACGGTCAAGGCCATCAGGTTCTATTCCGAGCACGGAATCGTCGTGCCGGCCATGCGCAGCCAGGCAGGCTACCGCCTTTACGGCATCGAGGCGGTGGCACGTCTGGAGCTCGTGCGGACCCTGCGCGACCTGGGTGTCGACCTGCAAACGGTTCGCAAGGTGGTGCACCGTGAACTCTCACTCTGCGAGGTCGCTGAAGTACACGCGCAAGCATTGACGGTGCAGATCCACACCTTGTTTCTGCGGCGTGCGGTGCTAGCAGCGGTAGCCAGGCGCAACGCAACCCCTGAGGAGATGAATCTCATGCACCAATTGGCCAAGCTCTCGGAGCGGCAGCGCCTCCTTTTGATCGATGACTTCCTCAAGGCATCCTTTGGCGGCGTCGGTGCCGACATGGCGTTTGAGGGCATAGGCCGTTCGATGACCCCTGTACTGCCCGACAACCCCAGCTCGGAACAGATGGAAGCGTGGATAGAACTAGCTGAATTGTCGGAGGACCCGGACTTCCGTGCCCTCGTGCGTCAGCTCGCTGAGGCTCATGCGGCCGAACGTGCGGTTGGCCCGACGCGTCCGCACCCCGATATCGGGGCGATCACCCGCGACGTGGTCGGCCCGGCCTTGGAATCCGGCGTCGAGCCGACGTCCCCCGAAGCCGTTCCAATGGTGGGCACGCTCGCAGTGCACTATGCCCCTCTCGCAGACGGGCTAGACAACGATGAACTGCTGCGCCGTCTGCTGGTGCATCTGAGCGCGGTCGCCGACCCGCGGCGGGAGCGATACCTCCAGTTGCTGGCCGTGATTAATGGCTGGCCGCCGCCGGAGAGCCTGGCGCCGATGCTCGGTTGGTCGATCGAGGCATTGGAGGCACAACTCCAGTAGGCCAGGCAAGCCGCGAGGCTAAGCGTCAGGGCCTAAATTAGGCCAATCCGGACTAGGATAATTTACTGACCACGAAGGGCGGGAGCTGATATGCCTGGCGAACTGATCAGCGAGCGCGCAGCTCGGCACGTAGCGGCCTTTAATGACAGCGTCCGATCTGGCGAATGGGCTGAGTTTGCCGGACGCTTCACGCCTGACGCGACGATGTGCTTCGCCGGCATACCGGTCGGTCCCTTTACCGGGCGCGAAGCTATCGCTGCTGGCTACGCCTCCCAGCCACCGTCGGACACGCTCACAGTCACCCGCGGTGTTTCCTCCGGCGACGTCGACGAACTCTGGTTCGCCTGGGACAGCAGCGGCGCCACGGGCACGATGATCTTGCACTGGAGCGGTGAGCTGATCGCTGAGCTCACCGTCACCTTCAACTGAGCCCTGCTTGCCTGCGTTGCGTCGATAGAGCCGCAGCTAAAGCGTGTCGCAGATGTCCGGAGCGCGGCCCTTGGGCTCCTCCCAGGCCTCTTGCCGTCCGAGCGCTGTCATGTCCAGGAAGCCGTAAGCGAAGTCGAGGTGGTCCAGGCCCCGGGCATAAGCCGAGCGGGAGCCAGCCGGGCGATAAGCGCGCCGGCGAACTCGCTGGTGTACTCCGTGCACGACGGGCACCCCGCGTCCCAGTCCGGGCCGAACATGATGTGGTGCACCACGAGTTGCCGGCACTCGCCGCCGAGTTTGTTGCAGTCAGCGGCCTGACTCGTTCGCGGGTTCGCTGCCCCCAACCCGGCCGGCCTGGCGCTCGGCAGCGGCCGCCAGGCTCGCGACGACCTCCGGGTACAGCCTGCGCAGCGGGCGGTAAGCCAGGCGGCCGGCCAGGGTCTGGTCCCAGGACGCCTCCCAGCGGATTCTTGTCCCGTCAGCTGCAGGCGTCAGGGTGATGTCGGCGCGGTAGTTGCGGACCGGGAGGCCCCGGATCACCGTGTAGGCCAGGCGCCGCCCCTCCTCGGCGTCGAGGATCTTCTCGACCATGACAGGGCGGACGAGCCCGTAGCGCCGCGAGGACCGCAGCCAGTACACCGCACCCGGGCCGCGCGGTGAGGCATCGCCGGGGGAGCGATATCCGGCCTCGCTCCAGGGACCCCACCGGGGATACGCCGTGGCATCGCTCACCAGGGCCCAGACATTGTCGGATGCCGCCGAGGTGATCTGCTCGGCTTCGACGTGCAGCTTGCCCACCAGTCCATCCTCCAGTCACCTGGTTTATGTACCACTTGGCACATGAACCAAATGGTACATTGAGTTATGGCGACATCGCAAGCACGTGAGCGTCTGCTGGCTGCCGCGATAGAGCAGGCCATGCGCGGCGGGATCGCGGACCTGAGCTTGCGCGAGCTGGCCGCGGCTATCGGCACCAGCCACCGCATGCTGCTGTACCACTTCGGATCGCGGGAAGGCCTGCTGACCGCGGTTGCCTGTGCGGTTGAGGAATCTCAGCGCGCTGAGGTGTCAGAACTGATCACCGCTACGGCAGCTGACTCCCGGCGCCTCTGGGAGCACTTCAGTGATCCGCGCTTGTGGCCGGCCGAACGGCTGTTCTTCGAGCTTTATGGCCACGCGCT
This sequence comes from Streptosporangiaceae bacterium, assembly GCA_036488155.1. Classification (GTDB taxonomy): domain Bacteria; phylum Actinomycetota; class Actinomycetes; order Streptosporangiales; family Streptosporangiaceae; genus JAJYUU01. The sequence goes on from DASXIA010000033.1 coordinate 3,894, forward strand.
GCTCGGCCGCCCGGGCACGGAAGGATTCCTCGACAACGCGATCGAACCGTGGGTCGTCGAGATCGCTTCCGCTCTCACCAGGGAAGCAGGGCTGGATGCCGAGACCGCGCGGATAGAAGCCAGGCTCGCCATCGCAGTCAGCCGGGGCCTGCTTCTAGATCTGCTCGCCACCGGCGACCGCCGCGGCGTCACCGAAGTCTTCGAACGCTACCTGCGACACGCCGAAGCCAGCTACGCCCGCGATGCGAACCAGCCCACCCAGCCCAAGCCGGACACATGACCAGCCACGCGAAGCCCACCGCCGAGGCCGAGCTAGACCGGAACATGCCAGAAGAGCTCCTTCAGGAACCAAAGCAAGCGCCTCATCTTTCCGCGCTCTTTCGGAGGTGGCTCCGTATAGCTGGGCAGCTGCCCGTTAAGGCGCAGCGTCCGTTCCATGCCAATGTCGCGGAAACGGCCACGGCGTGACGAAGGCATGGTCACGGCAAGAAACCTCCAATGAACTCCATCACCATCTCTGGCATCTCCTTGGCGAACTCAGCGAAGGCTTCGCTGGTGCGACAGACGGCGCTGCTGCGGCGCACGCTCCGCGCTGTCTTGGCGAGTCGCTGCCTGCCGTGTCCACGACTGCCGGGTACCCGGGCAGCGTGTCCCCGCTTGAATCCGATGGTCGCTCCAGGGTGTGCATGCCTACGAGGGTAGGCGTCGCGCGACCATTTCCGAGAAACGCAAGCAGCGCGGCGCTAGCAGTTGCGGCCCGGGCAGCTTAGAGCCAATGCACCCAGCCGCCGTGTCCCTCGGTCATGGCCAGCGTCGCCTCGCCGTCGCGTACCAGCACGAACGGCCCCGGACCGTGGTAACCGTCCGGCGCGGGGACCCCGGGCACTACGCCGGGTGACTCGTTCGCCAGCCAGACGCAGTCGAGTTCGCGGACGGTGCGGGCGAATTGCTGACGGTCCTGCGGTGACAGATAGGCCAGCACCGCCGAGTGGTAGATGACCAGCGTGGCGTCGGCAGGCGCGCCTGCGGCTAGCGCCGGCAGGTCGGTGCGCAGGTCGCCGCGGTGCACCGAGGGCGGATCGCGGCGCGCGGTTGCGATCGCGGCCGTCAGCCGCTCCTCGCGGTCACCCTCGCCCGGCCAGACCAGGCACGATAGCCAGCGCATGTCGTCGTCAGCAGTGACGTCGAGCGGATTCAGGTCAAGCCCGGCTCGCCAGAGAATTTTAGGAACCCGTGCAGGCACGGGCACCGGACCGCGCACCCCGCAGCGCAGCGTCGGCGCGTTGTGGTCGGTGCCGTCGACATGCTGGCCGTCATAGTCGTAGGAGTACCGGTCGAACAGCAGCGTCAGTCCGGCGCTGGCGCCGACTTCGATCAGCGCCAGCGGCTCAGCCAGTTGCGCCAGTGCGGGCAGCAACGTGGCGCAGCGAGCGGGCTCGTTCGTCTGGGTGCGGCGCGTCAGCATGAGCTGGGACAATTCCGCACGTCGCTCGCCAGCCAGCGAACGTAGGTCGTCGATCGCGGCCGGCCTGCCAAGTAAGTAGCGTGCGGCAGCGAACAGCAGGTTGGGCTGCCGCTTGAGGGGCGGCAGGAAACTGAGAAAGTCCAGCACGACTCCGTCGCCTGACACCGCGTTCGCGAGCGACTCGTAGGCCGGACTCAATCCGTGCGCTTCACGTGCCCACTGCCGGTAGTTCTCGGCAGTACCGACGACCGGGTCAGTCCCGCCCATGCTCATATTCCGACGCTACCCCTGTCGAGACGTGGCTCCTCCCGACGCGATTCACAAGGCAGAATGGCTGCGTCTAAGGCCGCGGATCGGCGCGTGCTGCGGTGACCGCCACGGTGGCGTAGGACATCGTGAAGCTGCCGCCGATCGCGTCGATCGCGGCCCCAACCTCAGCCAGCACGTATGTCACCTTCTCCGACGACAGTTGCGTCAGGCTGCCAAGGGTGGGTAGCTGGTCCAGCCATTCGTCCCGCGTGTAGGTGCGCTCCCAGTCGAACTGCCACTGCTCAGGCTCGCTGAACCCGCCCGCCTCCCTTATCCCGTCGGCGATCTTGGCGAACAGCGGCTGATAGAGATTCAGGGCCGATCGGCTGGACTCGCTGCCGCGGTTGAAGGGCGAGTCTGGCGCCACCTCCCGATAGGCTCTGGTCAGAGCCTCCGCAAGCTCAGGCGGCGTCTGGAACACGTGGTGGAACGGCGCGAGCCGGCCACCCGGCCGCAGCACCTGCGCCGCCTTGCCCGCACCGGCAACCGGGTCAACCCAGTGCCAGGCCGTACCGGCCACAACCGCATCGAACTGCCGGCCGGCCGGCTCCCAGGCTTCGAACGTCGACACTTCAACCTCGAGGCCGCTGCACCGCGCGAACTCAGCCATCCGCGCATCGGGCTCGACGCCGAGCACCGTGCAGCCGGCCGCCTCGAACTGCCGGGCAGCCGTGCCGGTGCCACAGCCGACGTCGACCAAGGCGCGGCCCGGGCTGGCGGCGACAATCCGCTCAATCAGGGCATCGGGATAGCGAGGCCGGGCCCGGTCGTAGCGCTCGGCATCGACGCCGAACGACTCGGCGACCTGCCGGAGCTGGTGAGCTCTGACATCGGCGGGCTGTGACACGGACCGCTCGGGTTCTATAGTGGGCATGCGCCCACCGTAGTGGGCGAATGCCCACTACGTCGATGAGGGCGGGCGTCACTGGGAGCAGAAAGGCTGCATCGTGCCGACCGGGGTGCACATCCGCGACGTGCGCGACCAGCTATTCGACGCGGCGGAGCGTGTCCTGATCAGAGCCGGGCCTAACGCTCTGACCAGCCGGGCCGTGACCATGGAGGCAGGCTGCGCCAAGGGCGTGTTGTACCGGCACTTCGATGATTTCGACGCCTTTCTTGCAGATCTCGTGCTGGATCGCCGCGACCGGATGGACGCGCAGGCTGCCGCCTTGCGCGCAACTGCCGGAACCGGCACGGTCACCGGCAACCTCGCCGACGCACTCACTGCGCTGTTCAGTTCGGTGGCCGTGGCGATGGTCGCCCTGGTCACTTTCCGATTTGAGCTGCGCGTCCGGCTGCGCCGCGCGTGGCCAGCGGGCGTTCCCCTCCTGACTGAAGCGGTGGCGATGGTCGCGGGTTACCTCACCGCGGAGCGCGATCTCGGCCGCATCGCGGCCGGTGCCGACGTCGACACGCTCGCTCCCGCCCTGATCGGTGCGGCGCACCTGCTGTTCGCTGACCGGGCAGCGGGTACGCCGCCGAGGGGTGAAGACGTCCGCAAGATGGTGATCACGGTTCTGGCTGGCACTATCAAGGAACCTCACGTGCCCGCCTGACCGCGTACTTGCCGCGCCCGACAGGGGCTCGTCAGTTCTTGCCCTGCAGGGTGTAATGGACGGTCTGCACCAGGATCTGACCATCGCGGAACACGAACGTGTCGACGCCGTCGTCGACGCGGGACTCGGCGCTGTCAGCGGTCCACTCCAGCAGCAGCACGTCATCCGCGAAGGTCTGCTTCTTGAGCTGCCAGGCTGCGTCCGGCAGGTCAGCGAGCAGTTGTCCGAATGCTTCCCGGACACCCGTCTTGCCGTACTTCACGCCCGCAGGCGTGATCACCGTGGCGTCATCGGCGAAATCGGCCACGATTTTATCAAGGTCCGCTTCACCCAGCGCTGGGCCGTGATGGGCGAACACTTCCTGCGGCGTACGCGTCATCGCATTCTCCCCCTCCGGAGTGCCGGCGATCGCTCTGGCAGTTTCCGCGCCACGTTCATGGCATACCCGCTTCATGGCATACCCGCTGTGCGGCCGGCCGACGGACCGGCCGCCGTAGTCGACCGGCTGAGGCTCGTGTCGATGACCTTGCTACGGGGGATCCTCGCATGGCGAGGAGCCTGGCTCACCGACGCCATGAACTGGAGCGATCATGACCAGCACGGGCGCGTCAGTTTCTGCCCGGCGGGAACCGCAACTAGCCGGACAGACCGTCGTCGTGATCGGCGGGAGCGCTGGCATCGGACTCGAGACGGCTCGACTCGCCCGCGCTGACGGCGCTGAGGTCATGATCACCGGCCGAAATCCCGACCGGCTCGAGCACGCGGCGCTCGCAGTTGGCGCGCAGCGCGCCACGGCCTTCGACGCCAACGATGCGGCCGCCCTGCGGAAGTTCTTCCAGGACGTGCCCGCACCGATCGACCACGTCATGGTCACTGCCGGCGGCCCGCGCTACGGACCCCTGCTCGAGATGGACGGGGCCCAGGTGCGCCAGGCGCTCAGCGACCGGGTAGTGCTCGGGCTCGAGGTCGCGCGCAACGCCGCAGCCAAGATTAGGCCCGGGGGCGGATTGCTGATGATGGGTGGCACCGGCAGCCGGCGCGTCAGCCCCGGCCTCGGGATCGCCTCCGCGGCCACCGCCGTGCTGCCCCCGTTCACGGCGGCGCTCGCAGTTGAACTCGCACCGGTGCGCGTTAACCTCATCGCGGCCGGCTTCGTCGATACTCAGCTGTCGGCGTCGCTGCTCGGAGACCGCATTGAGGAGCGCCGCGATGAGCTCCGGGCAACGCTCCCTATCGGCCGCGTCGTCGGTCCCGCCGACGTCGCCGCGCTCGCCGTCCATATCATGACAAACACGGCGCTCACCGGCGCGACCTACGACATTGACGGCGGGCAGCAGTTCGTTTCGTTACGCACCGAGCATGGCCGTCAGCTCAGGCTTTGCGCGCGACTCCGCTGAACTCGTCCACTTCCGCGGGCGGCTTGCCCGACGGGTCGGGCTCGGGACGCCACTGCGAACATGACACAACTCCGGGTGGCAAAAGCTCGAGCCCGTCGAAGAACCGGGCGATCTGCTCCGGGCTCCGGAGGGTCATCGACGGTGTGCCAACCTGGTTCCAGTGCCGCACCGCCTCCACCATCGCGTCGCCGGAGACAGCACTGGTCGAATGATTGATGGCCAGGAAACTGCCCGGCGCGAGAGCGGCGACGAGTCGTCTGACGATGGAATATGCCTCGTCGGTGTCGGGGATGTGGTGCAGGACGCCGAGCAGCATGAGCGCGATGGGCTGCGCGAAGTCGAGAGTCTGCGCCGCCTCGGCAAGGATTGTCTCGGGATCACGCAGGTCGCCCTCGACATAGGCACACGAACCCTGGGGCGTGCTGGTCAGCAGCGCGCGAGCGTGCACGAGGACAAGAGGGTCGTTGTCGACGTACACGATTCGCGATTCCGGGGCCACACGCTGCGCGACCTCGTGAGTATTGTCTGCGGTCGGCAGCCCAGTGCCGATATCGAGGAACTGGCGAATGCCCTGCTGGCTGACCAGATAGCGGATCGCGCGCCCCAGGAAGGCGCGATCCGCCCGGGCTTGGACAACGATGATCGGCAGCATCGCGGCGACCTTGTCGCCAGCTTGACGATCGACGGCGTAGTTGTCCTTGCCGCCAAGCCAGTAGTTCCAGATCCGCGCTGAATGCGACACGGTCGGGTCAGGAACCGGACGAGGCTCAACTGGCGCCACCGCGTCTTCTGCCACAGCGCGTCATCTCCCGTCTGCTGAAGAACTTGTCATTGCGAGGATCTCGAAGATGGGCTGCGGCTGAGAGGACCCAGACGATCCCGGCCGCTTCGCATGACCAGGCACCATTGTGTCAGCCTGCCGAGCGCGGGGGCTTGGTCCGGAGCAGCCCGGGAAGTCATATGAAAACACTATGACCCAAACTGCGCGGGTCTCGCCAATTTCTACAAAGAGCAACCATTGATTCGGGTTTGGACAAGGCGATCGACGTCCGCGCTTCGGGCAGAGCGGCGCGGGCACCGGTTCGCCCGCGGGCGGCGCGGGCGCGCCGTCGGCGGCGATTAGCCGTGACCGGGGGCGACGTCGAAGATCGGCCAGCCGATCTCAGTCTTCCACGCCTGCTCGTCGTCGGTGTCGTGACGGCCGACCAGGTAGTACTCGCGGACGGGTCCGTCGACTCCGAGGGCGCGTTCGCTGACGTAGGTCGCCAGCGCGCCGTAGGAGCGGTCCACGTCGGAATGCGACCCGGTGTGGTGAATCACAGCTAGCTCCGCCCGCGGCGCGATGAACGGCACAACCCGGCCGACAGATCGGACCTCACTGCTTACAGGGACGAACAGAGTGGCCTCGCCCCGTTCTTTGGAGAACAACTCGCTGGCGTAGATCCCCCCGGGAGGCCCGCCGGAGCCAATGCCCTGCGCCGAGAGCGTGCCGCGGATCTCGCCGATCGCTCCCTGATACCAGGCGGCCAGGTCGCCGACATCGACTGTCGTGATGACGGCCGCTGCCTGAGTGGCGGGTACCCGGCGGTGCTCGATCGCAGCGGGAGGTGGCGGGCGTTCGAGGAGATCGCGCAAGGAGGCGACGGCCTGCTGGGTCTGGGTCAGACTCTGCTCGAGCCGGGTCAGGTGAGAGGCGATGAGCTGGCTGCGGGTTGCCTGATCGGGCGCTCGCAGGACCGAGGCGATCTCCTCCAGCGGCATGCTGAGATCCCGGAACCGGCGGATCACCTGCGCAGTCGGGATTTGGTCGCTCGAGTAGCGGCGGTAACCCGTGACCGGGTCGACATTTGCGGGTTCGAGGAGGCCGACCCGGTGGTAGTGACGCAGGGTCTTCGCGCTGAGGAACGTGGCGCGCGAGAAATCTCCGATCGTCAGTGAACCGGGCACCCCACCAGTCTCAACCTTCCCCTAACGGGAGAGTCAACCCGGCGGTGGACTGTTGACCTTCCCGCAGGCGCATGGACCAGCGTGATGGCATCCGGCCGCATTGGCCAGACGCGACAAGAGGAGAAGCCAGTCATGCCCATCGCCACGGAGCCGAGCGGCGTCGTCGCCGAGCACATCGCTGCTGTCAACGCCTTCGACGTCGACCGGATCGTCGCTACCTTCGCCCCCGACGCCTACGTTAATGACAACCGCCGTGAGATCTGGGGCACCACAGCCATCCGGGCCTTCATCGCCAAGGAAATCGTCGGGGACAGTGTCACGATGGAGGTTCTTGAGGTCTTGGACCACTACGGCAACGTCATCGTCCGCGCCCGCTACGACGGAACGTACGACAAGACGAACCTTCCTGATGACCTCGTGATGACCAGCTACTTCGGTGTCCGCGACGGCAAGATCACCAGTCTGACCATCATCTTCAACCAGCCGAGCCCGTACTAGCGTGCCGATCGCGGCCCGTCACCCCGCCAGCGCTTCCGGCAGCGAGCAGAGCCTGATGCCAAGCTGCTCGATCAGCCCGCTGATGTCCGGATCGGTAAGCACTGCCAGATCTGACAGCCGGTACTCAGCGGCCCAGCGGTACGGCACCGAGTCAGGCCCGGTCAGCGACTCCAGTTCGGTGCCCGGCACGCCAGGATGGGCGACGAGCAAGTGCACGCCAGGTCCCAGCCCGTGCAGGTAGCCGGCTAGCCATTCCTTCTTCCCGCTGGCATCGCGCGGGCTGAGCTCGGTGAAGCTGGCCAGCCTGCCAATGACCTCGTCGGAGTACAGGAACGGCACCCCGGTCCGCGCCGACACCTCGTCATACGCCGCCGGCAGCGTCGAGCCCATGTGACAGTCGAGGTAGTCGGGGCTGAGCCCGGCCGAGCGGAACAGGCCGACCTGCGCCAGCAGTTCGCGAACCGCGTCGTCGAACTCAACGTGCTGCTGAGCCAGCTCGACAGACGGGAAGAAGGTGCCATCCGGCCCGGTCAGTGACAGCCCGCCGGTTACCGGCCGCCAGCGGAAGTAGTCCCACTCGCAGGTCAGCGTCTGATGCACGCCGAGCGGTATGCGCAGGTCCCGGGCGATCTCGACAGCCTCGCCGAACCACGGGCACGGCGCCATCGCGGACGACGTCGTAACGATGCCGTCGCGGAAAGCGGCGGCGATGCCCTGGTTCACCGCGTGGCACATGCCGAAATCGTCGCCGCGCACTATCAGCCTGATCTCCTCGGATGGATTCACGCATGCATCATCGGCCCTGCCGGGTCGCATCGGCAAACGGCCGGGAACGCCCGGTTACACCGACCCGCGCGACCTTCAGCGCGCAGCCGCCCGGGACGGGACGCTCGCGGGGCCGGCAGTAGGCGAAGCTCTTGCCCGAATCCTTGCGTTCGTGAACTTTGCCGGGTCGTCAAACCTGTCGGCAGCAATGCCATCTCTGGCAGCATGGAGGCGTTGGCAGGCCAAAATTCTTCCGCTATGCGTGATATGGGGAACCGATTGCGGTGAGTGACAGCGGGTCGGACCCAGCACGGCAGGCCGACGATGCCATGCCGACTTCGATTCCAGCGATGCCGAGCGTGGCCCCAGGCATGGTCTATGGCGGCTCGCCCAATTTGCTGGTGGACTACGACGTTCGTTACAGCCTCGGCTGGCAGGATCACCCGAAAGCCGGCCCCAGCATCGTCCTCGTGCGGCTGCGCTGGTTCGGTGGGCCGGTCAAGGCGCGGTTCCCCCTTACCGAGCAGGGGTGGGCAGATGCCTGGCGAGCACTGTGCAGTGCTGACCTGAGTGCGGCGGCGGCCGTCGCGGCAAAGGTCGTTCGTCAGGCAGAGCGTGATAGCGCGGCCGCAGCGCGGGCCGCGCTGGACAACGAGTCGTTGTGTTACCTGCCGCGCGTAACCTTCAAGGGCGGTTCCGGCGGCTCGCCGCTGGCCAAGGATCAGGCCTACACACTGCGGTTCCTTCGCGATCAGATCACCGTTGGCTTGCCTCGCCAGCTCAGCGCTGTCCTGTCGATCCCGTACCGGGACGTGGACTCCGTGGAAGTGAGCGGGCCAGGAAAGGTCGGCACACAGCTGAGCCAGGTTCTGGCCATGATTCTGGGACTTGGCTTGCTAGGCGCAGTGCTTGGATTCTTTGTTTTCGGCCTGGCCGGTCTCATGCTAGGAGCCATCCTGTTCGGTTTGATCGGCGCCTTGGCAGGATCTGCCTCGACCACAGTCGAATCGATCGTGCGGATTCGCGCCGCGGACGCTGACCTCTACTTTTTGAATGCGGCGAAGGAGCCCGACGCACTTCGGATTGAACTTGCCGCAGCCCTTGCCGCCATCGATAGCGCACGCGGTACGCCGCGTGATGAAGACAAGGGTTCAGCAGTGCTGCCACCGGCATCGATCCCGGACCAGCTCGGCAAGCTAGCTTCCTTGCTGGCACAAGGCACGATCACTCGCGACGAGTTCGAGCATCTTAAGGCGAAGTTGATAGCCAGCCCGTAGCGCTGGTGCAGTAGCTCACGTTGACGCGTTGCCGGAGCACGGAATCTCCCGCCATGGCAGCCGGACCGGTGCTGCGGGCACGTCTCCGGCCAGGATCCGGCGCAGTACGCCGGCCGCACCGAGCGGGAAAACCGCATCAGCTGTCTGCTCCAGTTCAGCGGCGGTCCACCAGCGGTGCACCTTCAGGCGCGCACGCTCAGCCTCTTCATGCCCGGCATCGCTCACGGTCAGGCTGCAGACCCGGACCGCGAAGAACGAGTCGACACCCAAGAATTGCC
>DASXIA010000520.1:0-8067 GCA_036488155.1 Streptosporangiaceae bacterium
CATGAAGTTGACGTTGTCGGTCAGGTCCCGCCAGACGCCGGACACGCCGCGGACCTGGGCCCGGCCGCCCAGGCGGCCTTCAGTGCCGACTTCGCGGGCGACGCGGGTGACCTCGCCGGCGAAGGCGGACAGCTGATCGACCATCGTGTTGACCGTCGACTTGAGCTCCAGAAGCTCGCCGGCCGCTTCGACGGTTACCGACCGGGTCAGATCACCGCTGGCGACCGCCTTGGTCACCACCGAGATGTCGCGCACCTGAGCTGTGAGCCGGTCGGCCATCGTGTTGACGGCCTCCGTCACGTCCCGCCAGATGCCCGACAGGCCCTGGACCCTAGCCCGCCTACCCAGCCGTCCGTCCGTCCCTACCTCGCGGGCGAGCCGAGTCACCTCGTTTGTGAACAACGACAGATGGTCGACCATCTGGTTTATCCGCCGGGCTAGTCGGCGCAGATCTCCGCGCAGCGGCCGGTTGCCGTCCTGCATATCCATGCGCTGGGTGAGGTCGCCGTCAGCGACCGCCTCCAGCACCCGTGTCGCGTTGGCCGCCGGCACCACCAGGGCATCAATGAGCGTGTTCGCTGCCTCCACGCTCGCGGTCCAGGCCCCCTGGCCGGGATCGGCCGAGAGCCGCGCGTCGAGGCGACCTTGCCGGGCCACCTCCCGGCACACCCTGTTCAGCTCATCCGCGAAATGCCGGTTGCGGTCGGCAGTCTGCGTGAGCGCCACGGCGAGCTCACCCGCGATGCCGTCGTGCTCGGCGGGCAGCCGGATTCTTAGATCACCGTCGCGTAGGCTCAGCATCGCGGTGAGCAGCGGACGCAGGTCGGATTCGCGGACCCACCCGCCATCCCCGGAACGCACAGAATTGCTCACCGTGATCACGCATCCGGGAACCAGCGAGGCTGCGGCACTAGCGGGCTTGCTGCGGATACGAGCTTGTCTAGGGCAGCATGCTGCGACGGGGCCGGCTTGCCGCCGTGGTCGACCTCCGACATGGTCTTCCGTAGCGATCGGAGCAATGCTTCGCGCGTCGCCAGAGCGTCGATCTTTAGATGCAGCCGGCAATTCTCCGAGGAATTGCCGTCCCCGCTGCGGTCTGCCTCGTCGAGGACATCTATCCCGAAGCGGGGCACTCGCTCAGCCTCGCCCAAGGCGGATCGGATCAGTGCGAGTTCCGTTCCGGCCATGCTGACGTGGTACTCGCTGGCTATCCGCTTCACTACTGCCACCTAGTTAACCTCCGTGTCGCAGTGGCTTGTCATCCCGTAGCCTGCTGGCGCCCTGCCGGGCAGATGGCTGTCCCTGCGCCCTGGGCAGTGCCGCACGGGCCGTCGTGATATCGATGATTCCGTCGAACCGGTCTGGCGGCATCGTGGCCAGCACCCATGCCCCGGTTCGGCCACCTGGTGTCCGGGCCTGCCTGCTAGCCGGAAAAGGGCTGGAGCTCAAGCCCAGGGTTGCGCCGTCTTGACCCGGATCGCCCTGAATCTTGATCGGCACACAGGACACCGTGCACCGCAGCGCGGGCGGTCAGCGGGCCTCCAGGAGAGTCACAACTGCCAGGACGCGGCGGTGATCACCCTCGGTCTCGGGCCGGTTCAGCTTGGTCAGGATGCTCCGGACGTGTTTCTCCACGGTCCCCTCGGTGACCCAGAGTCCCCTAGCGATGCCGCTAGTGGAACGCCCTTCGACCATCAGGGCTAGCACGTCGACTTCGCGCGCACTCAGAACGGCGAGCGGGTCGTCGCGATGGCGAGCTGTCACCAGTTCCTGTACCAGGCAGGATCTACTGCCGAGCCACCCTCGGCGACGCCCTGGACAGCGTCGAGGAAGTCCTTCAGATTGGTGACGCGGCTTTGAGCAGGTAGCCGATCGCGCGGCCGCTGGCCAGCAGTTCCAGAGCGTGTTCGACGTCAGCGTAGGCAGACAGCAGCAAAATGCCCGCCTCAAGGCCTTCGGTCGTGTGGCCGGGCAGCATCCTGATATCGGTGACCACCAGGTCGGGCACGGTTTCGCGGACCAGCGCGAGAAGACGCAGGCTATCGCCGGCCTGGCCGACAACCGCCAGCCAGGAACGTTCGAGCAAACTCGCCAGGCCCTCGCAGAGCAGGACATCGTCCTCGGCCAGAACGACACTCAGCCCCGGCCGGGGCCGATCTGTCCGAGCTCGCTCCGGGCCGAGCAAGCGCGCTGCCGCTGGTCACTCTTCGAAGATCTCGGCTGGTACGAAGAACACTTCGGCTGGTGCCAAGGCAGCACTCGCGAGCGGGCGCGCAAGCAACGCACGCCGAAGCAGGATGCAGGAAAACCGTCCCAGCCGGTCAGGCGGCTAGCGGCATGTCAGCGTCCAGCCTCGTGCCCGCGCCGACGGGACTGTGGATGACGACCATGCCGCCGAGGGCTTCGACCCGATCCTTCAGACCCATCAGCCCGGACCCAAGCGCCGGGTCGGCACCACTGTGACCATCATCATGGACCCGCATGAAGAACGTCAGCTATAACCTCCGCGCCGATCCGCACGACCGACGCACCCGAATGCTTGGCCGCGTTGGCGAGGGCCTCGGAACGCAAGTAAAAAGCAAGTAATAGGCCGCCACCTCAACTCGGTCTGGCAGCCGCCCCACAAGTCGCACGTCGAGTTCGACCGGGACGATGCTGCGCCGGGCGAGGATCTTCAGCGCCGGCACGAGGCCGCCATCGGATGGTGGGGTGGATGCCGCGGGCCAGCTCACACAGATCGTCCAGCACGCTGATCAGCCCGCCGCCCACACTGGCCAGCTCTTCGCCGAGGTGACCTGACTTCGGCGGGACTTCCGCCTGCGCGGCCCGGACTGCGAGCGCAAGGGATACCAGACGCTGCGTGGGACCTCAGCTGGGCGCGCGGCAGCGCCGGCGGAGCGGGCTCGGGCGTCCGCCGGTGATGTGGTGAGCGGTCAGGCGGCCTCGGTGCTGGCTGACATGCCAGAGGGCTCGGCTGTGATGTAGATGGCTTCCAGGACCTAGTGCTCGCGCTCTAGCAGGCAAAGGTGACCGCCCCGGTTCCATGCGCTGACGGTTCGCGCCCGGGCCTATTGACCGCCACGCCAGCTGGGAAACCGGCGAGGGGCGTCTTAAGGGGCTGTCCAGTGCGCGCGCCAGCCGATGTCGTCGGCCGCGATGACCTCGGCGGCCAGGCATCCGTCGCCGTCCTCCAGGCCCGCCGCCACGGCACCGTCTGCGACGGGCCGGAGTACCCCCGCGATGACGCGGATAGTGGCCACGCCAGCCCGCCTGCCCTTGTGGTCGACCTGTTCCTGCGTGAGCCAGCCGACGACCCGCACAGTCACTGACGGAAGGTCGTCGTGGGCCTTGAGCCGCCAGAGCTCCAGGCCGGGCGGAGCGGGCGCGAACGCGACCGTGCGCCAGTAGTTGGTCTTCGCTGCCATGGTCTGCTCTCCCTCTCGGCGTGAGGTCAGTGCCGTCAGGATGCGGTCCCGGCGGCCTGCCTGCAAGGGGCGCCGCGGCTGACCTAGCTTGCTCGCGCCTAGAAGGCGGGCGGCAGCATAGGCATGCACCGGTCGCTGCTGCACCGAGGTCGGGAACTGGAGGCACAAGTCCTCGTTGGGTTCTAAAGGCAGTTGGGATGACACCGCGGCAGACCATCGTCGTCGTGACCTGCTGGGTGTGGGTGGCAGGCGGTCGCAGTCCCGGTCGGAATAGCCGTCCACCGCTTGGTCCTGCCGATCATGGCGCATGCTGCGTCCACCAACGTCCCGGCGAGCTACATGAACGTCTACAGCGGGCCCGAGGTGGTGCTGCTCGCCCTTGCCGGTTTCGTGATCGCCGTTTCCGGTGCGCTGCTGCCGGCTAGCTGGGCTGCGGGTTCCAGGACGGCTGCAGCTTTGCGGTCCGAGTGACCCGCGGCCGTGTCAGCTGCAAAGATCTCGGCCAGGAAGCGGCGGGTGGCTGAGGATGAGCGGCTGCCAGTACCTCGAAGCCGAGGTCCTCCTGTTCGGGAACGGGCGACTGATCTAGCGCCACCGGGCAGGCAGCGCGATCGGCGTGCCGGACGGCGGATCTGGCACTGCGCATCGGGTACTTCCTGGTCTATGACGTGCGACCAGCGACCGGGTGTCTTCTAAAGCGTTAGATTGCGGGACTGGGCAACGAGGTGTGGTTCCTTGGTCGACCAGTCTGGGGAGAGGCCGAGCAGGCTGGCCGCCGCCCCTGCCTGCCGCCCCGCGCGGCTGAGCCGGTATCCGGACCGGCCGCCGGCGGTCACCGGCTCCCCGAAGGAAAGCCGGCACTGCGGCAGACAGGACCGATCGGCCAGATCCGTCGAGTTCATCGGCGCGGTGCGGCTGGCCCGGCCGAACTCAATCTGGCCGCGGCGCCGCCACCCTAGCAAGCGGCTGGAGCGCGCCACCCGCCGGGCCGCAGCCTTCGACCGCCGCTGGAAACCGGAGCAGGCGGACTGGGAGGACTCCATCGGCGGCCGGCAGCGCTTACGGCTCCCGGCGCGACCTGATGGCCGCTCGCTCCGCGGATTGGAGCGCCTTCCTAACGCCGACCAACACGAGCTATCTGAAGGCTTACAGCTTTCCAGCCGACCGCATTCGTGGCCGCCCTCGACGCCATCGCCGAAGCGCTCGCCGCGATCGTCCAAGAAGGCCAGCAGCGACTACGTGGTGAACGCGCAAGCCGGTCAGGCCATCTGCTCTGACCGTATCGAGTCATGCCTTGCGTCGGCGCTGATGCCGTGGCGGGAGCCGCTCTTGGGGTGAGATACCCGGATGCGGCCGCGACTGGCGGCGGACCGTGACGCGGCGTCTGCGTCCCGGACGGAGATCGCGCGGCTGACAGCTGAGCACAACATCTTCCGCGGGCAAGTGCTCAGCTTCGCGCAAAGTGAGCACCACGGTAACGAGCTCGTGTCCTTCCTGCCCCGAGTCCCGGTTGCCGCTGGGGACGTCGTGCTTCCTGACGGTGTCCTGGAGTCCATCGAACGGCATGTCGCCGGAGTCGGGAGTCTGTCAGAAGAGCTGCTTCAGCTCGGCCAGCACCTCAAGCGCGGCCTGCTGATGTACGGCCCGCCGGGAACCGGCAAGACGCATACACGCCCTGGTACGGCTGGCCGACGCTGAGGCCCGCATGTTGACCGTCGTGGGCGAGCTGCGCGTGAGGGATCTGGTCACCACGATCGCCGGGCTCAATACCGTCGGGCGGGCGGCGATCCTGGCCGAGACCGGCGCGTGGGTGGTCACGACCAGATGCCGTGGTCCCGGGTTCCACTGACCGGAAGAGCTCGTAGGCAGCCAGGCCGACGGCGGCGAGTTGCCCGCGTCCGGTCATGACCATCGGCTGTGCCTGGTCGCGATGCCGTGCGCGATACATGCTGTCCAGGACGACCGCTCATGCCGGAGAGTAATGCGTTGCTAAGTGTCCATGACTATGCGGACGACCGGATCCGCATGCATGGCAGACGTGAACGTGGAGCTGAATCTGGCGCCAGGCCGGGAGCTGGGTTGGGAGATTGGCGCGGCCTGCCGAATATTTTGCAGCCGGGCTCTCGGCTGGCCGCAGTGTCATGGGCGCTCAGACTGTCCTGTTCGGTGCGTGTCGTGGGGCTGCTATGGTTGGTCTTCCTTCACCAGAGATTCCATGCCAAACGTGCGTATTCTGTGCCGGGTATCTGGCCATTCCAGCCGGTGGTCGACGAGTGCAAGTCAGCGCGGGCAGCGGCAATCTGACGCACTGGCCGGGCGGAAGGCGACCTTGGCACGGTCCGCCCGCAGACAGACAAGGTCTGGCCCCATCATCGGCAAGAGCGGGAAGCCAGCGAGATCGACGTCCAGACATGGGGCTCATTCGTCACCTTCGGCGATCCCGATGGCAACACTTGGTCCCCGCAGCAACTCCCCCCGCGGACCTAGCCCCTCCCACAGGACGCGCCGGGATTTAGTGCGTTTCTTGGCTCGCGCTGCGGCGGCCTGCCAGCCGGCGGAATAATGCAGGGGCCTGCCGCACGGGGGGCCCTAGCCGATTCGCAGGCATGAGCGAGAGGGGACCAGCGTTGCTGATCATCTGGGGTTTCCGAATCTTCTACCGCACCCTCGGCGAGGGTGTCTTCCACTGCCGCAAGTGCGGCGGTGACCGGCAGTATCGGCACCGCGCCGGGCGCCGGTTCTTCACCCTGTTCTTCATCCCGGTCATTCCGCTGGCCAAGACGGGCGAGCATGTGCAGTGCACGACATGCAAGACGCGCTACGTCATGGACGTGCTCAGCCTGCCGACCGCCGCCCAGATGCAGGCTGCGCTTCCGGTCGGCATGCGCGCCGCCGCCACGGCCATGCTGCGGGCCGGCGGTCAAGGAAGCCCGGCCGCCAGGCAGCGCGCCGTAGAGGCCATCTACGGCGCTGGCGCTCAGGGGTATGCGGATGCCGACCTGGATTTCGACGCCGCGCAGCTTGCCGAGGCCATCCGCGGCGCGCTCGGCCAGGTCGCCCGGCAGCTTACCCCCGACGCCAAGGAGTGGTTCCTGGCCGAGACGGTGCGGGTGGGGATGACCGACGGGCCGCTGACCCAGCAGGAGCGGCACACCGCCCTGGCGATCGCCGCGGACCTGGGCATGACGCAGGCGCAGGCGATCGGCGTCGTGACCATCACCGAGCAGGCCGTGCAGCAGAACTGAGAGCCTGCATCTGGCGTCACTCGCGTCTGGTGATGCCGAACGTGGACTCCAGTGCGCGCTCGATCATCTGCCGGGCCAGCTCCGGCTTGGTCGCGAACGGCACGTCATCACCGATGCCCGCTGCCCGGCAGGAGATCCTGAACGATCTCAGAACCTGGCAGGCAACCCGCTCCGACGCATCGCCCGAACTGATGGTGGTGTCCGCCGGCAGCCCAGAAGCCAGTCGCGCGATGGGGTTGCGCGCAACGGTACTACTGGACGCTGATTTCGGAACCGCTCGTGCTTTCGGGGCCAGCGGGACGCCCTCAGCTGTCTTGGTGGACCAGCACGGGCGGCTGGCATCCGAAGTCGCCGTGGGGGTCGTCGCCGCGGGGTGACGTCGCCGATGGGGACACGGTTGAATGGCTCGTGAGCTGATGACGGCACGCGGTGGCCGTTATGTCGCGCCGTGAGGCGCAGCGCAGCGGATCGCAGAGAAGGCGGATCGCATGCAACGGATGTCCGAGGAGTGGGGAAGCGCCGTCGCGGTCGTCGCGCACCCTGACGACCTGGAGTACGGAGCCGCGGCGGCAGTGGGGCGGTGGACCAAGCAGGGCAAGCGCATCTCCTACGTTATCGTCAGCAGCGGCGAGGCCGGGATCGCTGGCCGGGACCCTGCCGAAGTCGGTCCGCTGCGCGAGGACGAAGAGCGGCGCAGCGCCGCCGTCGTGGGCGTATCAGAGGTGCTGTTCCTCGGCCATCCGGACGGGATGATCGAGTATGGCCTGACGCTGCGCCGCGACCTGGCCAGGGCCTTGCGCCAGCTACAACCCGAGCTCGTGATAACGATGAGTTTTGACCTGACCTGGGGCGAGGACGGCCCTGTCAACCACGCCGATCACCGTGCGGTCGGCCTGGCGGTTCTGGATGCCTGCCGCGACGCCGCCAACGAATGGGTATTCCGCGAGTTGGCACTACCCCGTTCCCAAATCAAAGACGCGTATGTGATCGGCACGCCCGAACCGAGCCACTTCGTCGACGTCACCGACTCCATCGAGGCCGGGATCGCGTCTCTGCGCGAGCACCGGGCTTACCTCGACGGGCTCGGCCGCGACTTCGACGCGGACGAGTTTCTCCGGAACATGGCCGGATATGTTGGCTTGGGCGCCGGATGTGACTACGCGGTCGGGCTGCGGCGCTACCCGATGGGCTAACCCGTGACCGGGCGGCCGGCAACTGCCGACGACCTGGAGCCTGCCACCTGGTTCTACGTGAAGCACGGCTGTGAGCTATCGGCGACATCGCTGCTTGCCGGGTACGACGCCCTCGTCGATGCTCGTCATCCTCCACGGCTTCAAGAAGTGGTACCTCGGGGAGGAGGCCAAGCAGGTCTTCGGCCCGCTGACCAGCCGGGAGAT
>DASXIA010000074.1:0-33325 GCA_036488155.1 Streptosporangiaceae bacterium
GCCGCGCAGGGCCGGGTGCGAGCCGGCGGTGACCAGGTCGGCAACCGCGGAACGCGGATCCTTGCCCGTCACCAGGCTCTCCCCGACCAGCACCGCGTCCGCGCCCGCGGCGGCGTACGCCAGCAGGTCGTGCGGTCCGCGGACGCCAGATTCAGCGATCTTGATCACGCCGTCCGGGATGTGCGGAACAAGCTGACCGAACACGCTGCGGTCGACTTCCAGCGTGGCGAGGTTCCGGGCGTTGATGCCCAGCACCCGCGCCCCGGCGGCCATCGCGCGCTCGAGTTCGGCCAGCGTGTGCACTTCCACCAGCGGCACCAGGCCGATTGACTGCGCACGCTCGACAAGGGAGACGAGCGCGTTCTGCTCGAGCGCCGCGACGATCAGCAGCACGAGGTCGGCGCCGTATGCCCTGGCCTCCCATAGCTGGTACGAACTGACGATGAAGTCCTTACGCAACACCGGAACGGCAACGGCGTCCCTGACGGCCGCCAGGTCGTCCAGGCTGCCGCCGAAACGCCGCTTCTCGGTCAGCACGCTGATGATCCGCGCCCCGCCGGCCTCGTAGTCGGCTGCGAGCGCCGCCGGGTCCGCGATTGCGGCGAGCGCGCCCTTCGACGGGCTGGCCCGCTTCACCTCGGCGATGACCGCGACCCCCGTGCCCGCGAAGGCCGCCATCACATCCCGTGGCGATGGTGCCTTCGCAGCGAGCGCCTTGAGCCGCTCCAGCGAGGTCTCCCGCTGGCGAGCCGCCAGGTCTGCGCGGACTCCATCAAGGATGTCGTCAAGCACGCTCACGCGGTTCTGCTGCCCCCTCGGGTGGGATGCCTTGCGTGAAAATCGTAGCGATGCCGCCTTCGGTCGATTGCCCGCCCCCTGTTCTGCCGGGCCGGCCGGTGTCTGTGCCCGTGCTCGCCCAGCCCAGCGCCACGGTCCGGCGAGCCAGAGCCACCGGACCCGCTCAGGCGGACCTTGACCCGGCCGAGGTCGGATCCTCACCACGGCTGAGCGACTCCCACATCGTCGCCGAATCGGCCGGGGGCCCGTCGCCGGCCGCCGCCGGGGTCCCGCCACCCCGGTCAGCTCGGGAAGACCGCCCCGCTGCGGCTGCGAGGCCGGTACCGGCAGGCTCGCCTGTTCCCTCACGCTGAGACGGCGCCTGTCGCCCGGCGGCGCCGGCCGGCGAATCGTACCGGCTCGACATGACCGCCATCCGGCCTGACCGCACCACCACGAGGATTCCCGCGGCTACCATCGCGATCGCGCCCATGACCACGATCGCCTGCCACGCCGCGGCCGCGAACATCACGTGCGGCGCGGTCCCGGCCACGTCCGGTACGGCAGCCGACACGCTGCCGCTCCCGGCCGTGACCGACCCGGCAGCGGCCGTTTCCGGGCTGATGTTCGAACTCGCGGCCGAGACCGCCCCGGCCTTGGTCAGGGTGAAAGCGGACGCCCCGAGGGCCAGGCCGATGACGCCGAGCAGGACGCCGGTCAGCCGTCGCAGTGGCCCCTTGCTCGCCAGGACCGCGGCGAGCGCGGCCAGGCCTGCCACCACGAGCGCGTCGGCGTAGGGCACGAGAGCCGCCCCGGTCACGGTCACCGTACTGGCCGGGAGCGGTTTCGGCGGGATCGTGCGGATCTGCGCCCAGGTCTGCCGGGTAGCCAGGAAGATAAGCCCGGCGCCCAGGGCGCCGAGCAGCAACGCGAGCCAGAGTTCCCGACGCGGCGACCGCTGCCCCCACACCGGCAGCCGCCGCGCGGACGACAACAGCGCCAGGGGCGGCCGGCCACCCGGCTGCCGCTCAGGGCCGCTGCTCATCTTCTGACTCCCGGCTCAACACTCGGCTGGACACTGGACCGCTGGCTGGACGTCCTGCCCTCCTGGCAAGGCGCTTAGCAAAGGCTAGCCGCAGCCCGCCCGCGACCGGACCGCCGGTCACCAGCGCTGTCCGCCGCCGCTGGCGGCAGATGCCCTACGATCGGGACAGTGTCACGCACGCCGACCTCGTACTCCGTGGCCGGTGCCGCGAACCCGCTGCGGTGATCAGCCAGGTGGCTGACGTGAGGAGCACCCGTGAGTCATGCCCAGGATGAGCGCCGCGCGATCTGCGATCTTCTGGCCGAGCTAGGGCCGGACAAACCGACTCTGTGCGAGGGGTGGCAGACGGGCGACCTGGCTGCCCATCTCGTTCTGAGAGAGCGCCGCCCGGACGCTGGCGCCGGTGTCATGGGCGGGCCGCTTGCTGCCTACACCCGAAGGGTGCAGGCCCGGCTCACCAAGCGGACCCCGTTCCCCCGGCTGATCGACCTCATCGCGGCCGGGCCGCCACGGCTTTCTCTGTTCGCCTTGCCCGGCGCGGATGAGCGCCTCAACCTGGTGGAATACTTCGTGCATCACGAAGACGTGCTCCGGGCCCAGCCAGGCTTCCAGCCCCGGCCGATCAGCAGTGATCTAGCCGACCTGCTCTGGGACAGGCTGCCGCTGGCCAGGCTGATGCTGCGGCGCGCACCGGTGGGCGTCGAACTGATCCGGGCGGGTGCGGCCAGCGTTGCGGCGGACGCACTCAATCAAGGCGGGAACGGGCGCGTGCGGATCACCGCGAAAGCCCGTACGCCGCTGGTCACGGTCTCCGGCGAGCCTGCCGAGCTAACGCTGTGGGTGATGGGGCGGACAAGCGCCGCCCGGGTTCGGCTGGACGGCAACGACAGTGACATTGCCGCGCTGCAGGCCACTTCCTGGCGAATCTGACTCAGACCCGGTTCCTGGCGAATCTGACTCAGACCCGTGCTGCGGACGAGTTCGACCGTCGTTGACAGTTCACCCGCCGCATTCCTGACTGACACATCAAAGCGCGCAGCCGTTTGCTTCTCCCCGCGACCATACACGGGTTCGAACTCCCGCGATTTCACAAGCTCGGAGAAAGATAGTGCGCAAAAGCAAGGCAGTTGCCGTCGTCGTGGCGGCAGCCAGCACGGCGGTGTTCGCGGCCGCGTGCGGCAGCAGTAATGCATCGAGCGGCGGCAGCTCCGTCGACTGGTCCAAGGTGACCCACCTGACCGCTTCTGGCCCCGACAGCATGGCCAATCTGGTCAAGGACGCCGAGAAGGAAGGGCAGCTCAACGTCATCACGCTGCCGTCCAACTGGGCCAACTACGGCAACATCATGAAGGACTTCACCGCCAAGTACCACATCCACATCACGGACGCGATCCCCGAGGGCTCAAGCGGTCAGGAGCTGCAGGCAATCCAGACCGAGAAGGGCCAGAGCCGGGCGCCGGACGTCGTGGACGTGGGCACCCCATTCGCGGTCGAGGGAGCACAGAAGGGCTACTGGGCCCCGTACCAGGTGCAGTCCTGGAAGAACATCCCGGCCGACGCTAAGGACACCAATGGCGACTACTACGCCGACTACGGCGGCTACGTGGCCATCGGCTACAACCCGGCCAAGGTGAAGGTCCCGCCGACGTCCTTCGCGAGCCTGACCAACCCGGCGTACAAGAACATGATCGCGCTCAACGGCAGCCCGACCTCGGCAGGAGCCGCGTTCGCCGCGGTGTACGCGGCGGCGCTGGCCAACGGCGGCTCCTTCAGCAACATCACGCCAGGCATCCAGTTCTTCGCGCACCTGAAGAAGATCGGCAACTTCGTGCCGACGGCGACCGGCGGCCCCACGACGGTGCAGAACGGCACGACGCCGATCCTGATCTGGTGGGACTACCTGCTGGCCTCCGAGGTCAAGCCGGTGGTGCCCGGATTCAAGATCGTGATCCCGTCGGACTCGAGCTTCGCCTCGTACTACGACCAGGCGATCAGCGCGAGTGCGCCTGACCCGGCCGCTGCTCGGCTATGGGAGGAGTACCTCTACTCCACCACCGGCCAGAACCTGTGGCTGGCTGGCTTCGCCCGGCCGATCGAGCTGTCGACTCTGGTCAGCGCCGGAACTGTGGACAAGTCGGCGTACAGCTCGCTGCCCCCGGCTCCCGCCGGCGCGCTCACGTTCCCCACGCAGGCGCAGGACAACACAGCGGAGAGCACCATCACTGCCGACTGGGCGAAGGATCTCGGCTAGCTCATGGCGGAAAGCATGATCGAGGTCGCGGCCCCGGAAGCGCGAGCTTCCGGGGCCCGGCCCAGCCCAGTTGCCCGCGCTGTCCGCGCCTCGCTGCGGTGGGCGGGCGTGCTGCCCTTTGGCCTCTACATCGCGCTGGGACTCATCGCGCCGACGATCGCGATCGCCATCGCGGCGTTCCAGGATTCGAATACCGGCGCGGCCACGTTCAGCAATATCGACGCCGCGGTGCACGGTGAGTACCTCATCGGCCTGCGCACCAGCATTGAGCTGTCCGTCCTCACCGCGATCGTGCCGGGCATCTTCGGGCTGCTGATCGCGTACGCGATCTTCACCGCGAAGCGCGGCGTGGTGCTGCGCCGGGTTGTCATCACGGCGAGCGGCGTGTTCGCGAACTTCGGCGGCGTCCCGCTGGCGCTCGTGTTCATCGCGACGATCAGCACCACCGGCGTGGTGACCGGCTGGATCCAGGACCTTTTCAACGGGTTCAACATCTGGAACCACGGCTTCTCGCTGTACACGGCCTTCGGTGTCTTCTTCGTCTACATGTACTTCCAGATACCGCTGATGGTGCTCGTCATCTTCCCGGCGCTCGAAGGCCTGCGGCCGGCCTGGCGGGAGGCAGCGCAGAATATGGGCGCGGGCACCTGGCAGTACTGGCGACACGTGGGCGGTCCGGTGCTGTTCCCGTCGTTCCTTGGCTGCCTGCTGCTGTTGTTTGGCGGCTCGTTCTCCGCCTACGCCACCGCCGAGGCCCTCACCGGCGGCACGATCCCGCTGACTCCGATCCAGATCGGCTCGCTGCTGAACGGCAATGTCATCGCCGGGCAGGAGAATCTTGGCTATGCCCTCGGCTTGATCATGATCGTCATCATCGCCATCGTCATGGTTCTCTACACGGTCCTGCAGCGAAGGGCGGCTCGATGGCTACGGTAGCGAGCGCAGAGCAGGCGGGCACTCAGGCTCCGGCAACCCGGCCGGGCACTGGCAAGCGCAGCTGGCCGGTGTGGCGCTGGGTGATCATGCTGATCGCGGCCGCTTACTTCCTGATCCCGCTGTACGCAGCGTTCAAGTTCGCCGGCTTCAAGGCCTTCACGCAGGTGACGACCTACCCGCAGTTCGGCTCGGCATTCGTGCTGTCGCTGCGGCTCGCGTTGATCGCTACCGTGCTCACCCTGGTGCTGATGGTGCCGACCACGGTCTATGTGCATCTGCGGCTGCCCCGGATCCGCCGGCTCATGGAAGCCATCACCATCCTGCCGATCGTGATCCCGCCGATCGTGCTGATCATCGGCGTGCTGAAGGTCGCGCCGGGCTTCCTGATCAGCACGCCGAACCTGCTCGGCCTGGAATACGTCATCCTGGCGATGCCGTTCGCGTACCGGTCGCTGGACTCGGGAATGCGTTCGTTCGACGCGAAGACGCTGGTCGAGGCCTCTAACTCACTTGGTGCAGGCTGGCCGACCACACTGTGGCGGGTCGTGATTCCGAACCTGCGCACCGCGATGCTCTCGGCCACCGTCCTCACCGTCGCGCTGGTACTCGGCGAGTACACCATGGCCAGCCTGGACAACTTCCAGACGTTCCCGGTGTGGATCGTCAACTTCGAGCAGAACAGCGGACCCGTTGCCGAGGCGGCCTCGTTGCTTGCCCTGCTCGTAACCTGGCTGCTGCTGATGCTGATCGTGACGCTCGGCAGCCGCAGAGCTCGCAAGCACGGAGGTGCCGAGGTCGCGCTCTTCTCCGTTGCCACCCGCCAGACCACTCAGACCGTGGGAGAAGCCGAATGACCATGAACGCAGCGGCCGGTACCGAGGCGGGCGGCAGCGTCCGGAGCGACGCCGGCACTGGCGCGGGCGCGCCGGTCGTCCTCGACTCGCTCAGCCGCTCCTTCGGCGCCGTGCGCGCACTCGATGGCCTCTCGCTCAATATTGCGCCCGGCGAGCTCGTCGCCCTGCTCGGACCGTCGGGCTGCGGCAAGACCACTGCGCTCCGGATCGTCGCTGGTTTCGAGTTCGCCGACACCGGATCGGTAACCGTCGACGGCCGGGACGTCTCGCCCATCCCGCCCGCCAAGCGGGACATGGGCATGGTGTTCCAGAGCTACAGCCTGTTCCCGAATATGTCGGCTCTCGAC
Source organism: Streptosporangiaceae bacterium (assembly GCA_036488155.1). GTDB lineage: Bacteria > Actinomycetota > Actinomycetes > Streptosporangiales > Streptosporangiaceae > JAJYUU01. Next base: position 6,211 of record DASXIA010000074.1, read on the forward strand.
AATGTCGCTTTCGGGCTGCGGATGCGGAAGATCGGCCCGGCGGAGCGGACCAAGCGGGCGACCGCGCTGCTGGAGATGGTCGGTCTCGCGCCTCAGGCCAGGCAGTATCCGCACCAGCTGTCCGGCGGACAGCAGCAGCGTGTCGCGCTGGCTCGGGCGCTCGCGATCGAGCCGCGAGTGCTGCTGCTCGACGAGCCGCTGTCGGCGCTGGACGCCAAAGTCCGGCTTCAGCTGCGCGAGCAGATCCGCACCCTGCAGCAACGGCTCGGCACCACCACCCTGTTCGTCACTCACGATCAGGAAGAGGCGCTGTCGATGGCGGACCGGGTGGGCGTGATGAAAGACGGCAGGCTGGAACAGATCGCTACGCCGAGTGAGCTCTATTCGACGCCAGCTACCGCATTTGTCGCGGAATTCGTGGGCACGATGAGCCGGCTCCCTGGTAACTACCGGGGCGGTGATGAAGTCACTGTCCTCGGCCGGGACGTCCCGGTGCACGGCGAGCACGCGTCGGTCCCGGCGGGCGAGGTGGACGTTCTCGTCCGTCCGGAGGGGCTGACGATCGAGGCAGTGGCCGGCGGGAACGGCATAGTCACCGACCGGACCTTCCTCGGCTCGCTGACCCGGCTCAGCGTGCTGCTGTCCGGCGACATCGCTGTCAAGGTCGACAAGGCCAGCACAACCGCGACCGATCTAGTGCCCGGTGTGTCAGTCCAGGTATCGATCCCGGGGACCGAGCCCGTCCTGATCGCCGAGCGCGCGTGACGGCAGGCGAGAGAGCGACCGGGCAGCGCCCGGAATCGCCAGCGCGCCCGGAAACTACAGCGCAAGGCCGGATCGTGCCTGGCGAGGCCCACGTTGGCGGGTATCGCTGGCTGACAGCGGAAGCCGGAGAGCAGCACACGGTCAGAACCGAGCTGTTCAGCGGCAGCTTGCCGGGCGGCTGGCAGCGGTCGGCCACACCGTTGCTCGCCATCGCGCACTTGTCGGACACGCACGTGATGGATCATCAGTCACCCGGCCGGGCCGAACTCGTCGACAGGTTCTCCGACCCCGACTCTCCGCTGCGGGCCACCGTCGGGATCATCGGCACCTATCGTGCGCAGGAACTGTTCACGTATCAGGTGGCGGAGGCGATGATTCAGGCGGTCCGCCGGATCGCCGCAGCTCCGGTATCGGCCGCGCCGCTGGACTTCGCCGTGATCACCGGGGACGCCACCGACAACTGCCAGCTCAACGAGCTGCGCAGTTACATCGGCCTGCTGGACGGCGGTCTGGTCACGCCCGACTCCGGTGATCCTCGAGCGTACGAAGGCGTCGCCGCACCCTCCGTCGAGGACGAGCGGTACTGGCACCCGGACGGCGGACCAGCCGACCTGCCGCGGACCAGGTACGGATTCCCGGCCGTGCCCGGCGTCCTCGACGCGGCCCGCCGACCGTTCCGGGCCACGGGGGTCGGGCTGCCGTGGTATGCAATCCATGGCAATCACGACAACATGATGCAGGGCACCGTCAAACCGGTTGGCGCGGTCGCTGAGTTCGCCGTGGGCAGCGTCAAGCTCGTGACCCCGCCAGATGATGTCGACGCTACCGCGATGCTGGCCAGGTTCGCCGGCGCGCAAGAGATCGGACTGACCGAGCTGGCCCGCGGCACCCGGCTGACGGTGACAGCTGACCCGGGACGCGCCATGATCACCAGGGCCGATCACATCCGGGAGCACTTCCGGTCGGCCGGCCAGCCGGCCGGGCACGGTTACACCGCGCGAAACGTCGCGGACGGGACCGCTTACTACGCCTTCGACCACGGCGTGATTCGCTGCGTAGTGCTGGACACGGTGAACCACCATGGCGGCTGGCAAGGCTCGATCGACGAATCCCAGCTTCGCTGGCTGGAAGCCGAGCTGGCGGCGAGCGCGGCGCGGCCGGTCGTGTTGTTCAGCCATCATCCGCTGGAGACCCTGGTCAACGACACCCGTCCGCCCGGCGCCGACCGCCGGGTGCTAGCCGGCGAGATGCGCGCCGTGCTGCTCGCGCACCCGTGCGTCGTCGCCTGGCTGAACGGGCACACGCACGTGCACGCGGTGTCGGCAATCACCGACGGCAGCGGAGCCGGGTTCTGGCAGATCACCACGGCGTCGCACATTGACTGGCCGCAGCAGGCCAGGATCGTCGAGTTTCTCGCCACGCCGGCCGGGCTCGCCATCGGGTGCACGGTGATCGACTCGGCGGCGGCGGCAACCTACCGGGGCAGCGCAGATCCGGCCGACCTGGCTGCGCTCGCCCGCGAGCTCGCCGCCAACGACTGGCAGGTGCGTGACGTGATCACGGCGGACGGCGGCGCCGGCGCCGGAACTGCCACTGACCGCAACGTGGTGCTGGCGCTCGACTGGCCCCGCACGGCCGGGCAGGCTCAGCTCGCATAGGCCGCAATCGGGCGTTCCCGCCGGATCAGACCGCGCTGGAGTTCACGAGCTGGTACAGGATGAAATCCTGCCAACGGCCCGCGATCTTCAGGTACGTGGGTGCCATTCCAATGCGGGCGAAGCCATTGCGCTCGAGTACCCGTTGCGAGGCGAAGTTGTCGAGCAAGGTCTCGGCCTGGATCCGGTGCAGCCCTAGCTCGCCGAAGGCAATCCCGGTGATCTCGCGGAGGGCTGCTGTCGCCAGGCCGCGGCCGGTGACGGACTGGCTGACCCAGTAGCCAACACTGCACGACAGGAACGGGCCGCGAACGATGCCGTTGAGCGTGATGCGGCCGACGATGGCGGCGCTGTCGTCGAGGATCACCTGCGGCAGGTTCCGGCCTTGCGTGTACTCCGCCAGTGCCTGATCAATGGCCGCGCGCTGGCCGGCCTCGGTGAAGTATCCGTCGCTGCGGGCCGGCTCCCAGGGCGCCAGGAATGCCCGGTTGAGGCGTTGCAGCTCGGCTAGGGCGGGTGCATCGTCCAGCGTGATCAGTCGGCAGGCGGTCATTGGCTCATGATCCCGGGCGGGCTCGGCCGGCCCCGTGCGGGATGCCGGTTTTGTCGCCTGTCTCGGCTGCCGGCCTGTCGGCGTCTCCTGAGCCTTGACCCGCGGTACAGGTAAGTGCTAACTTACCGTAAGTCATGACTAACCATTCGGCGATACTCGAAGCGCTGGCGGATCCAACCCGGCGCGCGATCTTTGAGCGCCTGGCGACGGCGCCGGGCTCGGTGGGTGAAGTCGCGCGCGAACTGCCGGTCAGCCGGCCCGCTGTCTCCCAGCACCTGAAGGTGCTGAAGTCGGCCGGGCTGGTCAGTGACCAGGCAGCCGGCACGCGCCGCGTCTATTCAGTCAATCCGGCTGGGATCGCCGCGATCCGCGATTACTTCGAGCAGTTCTGGCAGCAGTCGCTGAGCAGGTTCGCAGCCGCTGCCAGGCAGCAGACCACTGACCGCACCATCACTCAGGAGGAGAAATGACGACGCAAGTCGACCAGACCGCCGTTACCACGGCAATCGACGTCCAGGCGACTGTCGAGCACGCCTTTCACGTGTTCACCGATGGAATCGGGTCGTGGTGGAATCCGGACCACCACATTCTCAAGGCAGAGCTTGCGGAGATGGTGTTCGAGCCTCATGTCGGCGGCCACATCATCGATCGCGGCACTGACGGCAGCGAATGCCGCTGGGCCCGCGTACTCACCTACGAGCCGCCGCGCCTGGTCTGCTTCAGCTGGGACATCAGCCTGAGCTGGGAGCTGGAGACTGACCCGGCGAAGACCAGCGAGATCGAAGTGACGTTCACCCCAGAGGGGCCCGACTCGACCAGGGTCGTGCTCACTCACCGCAACCTTGACCGTCACGGCGAGGGCTGGGAGAGCATGCGGGACGCGGTACGCGAAGGGTGGAGCCTGGCCGGGTTCGCTGCCGCAGCGGAGAAATAACCGGACCGACGGCACCCGATGGCCGCCGGCCGGCACCCGGCCGGCGGCCGTGCCCGGTCGGGCTCCGGCGCACCCGGCCGGCCTTTCCCGTTACCCGGGAAACAGCTAGGGAGTGATCCCCGCCCGCCCGCGGGAGGCTACCGGTCTACCGGCTGGCCTTGGACAGTGCGTCGCGAATTACTGCCTCACCCGCCGGAGTGCCCGCCTCGTCGCTCATCGAGCCGTATGGCGGGCCGTAGAGCGGCATTCCCGGTTCCTGCCGCCAGCTGTCGCCCAGGTTGCCTGCGTCGACCACGCCATAGCCGATGGAGTCGATGAAGCGCGCCGCCGCGGCCTTCGCATCCGGGTTGTCGCCTGCGATCGGCAGGTACGACCGGTCGGCGGCACCCGCCGGGCGGGCGAGCGAACCCAGGTGTTTGTAGAAGATGTTGTTGAATACCTTGACCACGTCAGCGCCGGCCAGGTGGTGCTGCAGCAGCTCGCTGCTTGTCTCGGTACCCTCGTCCAGCGCCGCGATGTGACCGTCGCGCTCCGGGTAGTAGTTACAGGTGTCGAGCACGACCTTGCCGGCCAGCGGTCCGGCCGGAACGCTGACGTAAGCCTTGAACGGAATCGACACGACGACGATGTCGCCGGCTGCCGCCGCTTCCCCCGCGGTTCCTGCCCTGGCCAGCGGCCCTAGGTCAGCGACCAGGTCAGCCAGCGAAGCTGGCCCGCGCGAGTTGCTGACCACTACCTGATGGCCGGCGGCGACACTCAGCTGCGCCACGGTGCCGCCGATATATCCGCTGCCAATAAAACCTATGATCGCCACGGAACGGGGTAACCAGGGCTGGCAGCCGAAGATTCCGCGCTGAGTGTGTGCCATCTGAGGCGCCGTGGCACCGAAGAGCCGGCCCGGCTAGTGAGCCCCGCTCTGGCTGGTGACGGACGGCGAGCCCACGCCGATGAGCTGTAGCAGGTCGCCGATCGAGTCCAGGATGTGCGGTGCGCCTGCCGCGGTAAGCGATTCCCGGCTGCCGGCGCCGGTGGCAACCGCCGCGACCAGGCCAGCCCCGGCCCGCAGCCCGGACTCCACATCGCTTGCGGTATCGCCGACTACTGCCAGCTCGGTCACGGCACCGCCACCGAGCCGGATGAGCGCCGTCAGCGGCAGGTCCGGCCAGGGCCTGCCACGGCCCGCGTCGGCCGGCGACAGTGCCAGGTCGATCAGCGGCCGCCAGCCCAGCGCGTCGAGCAGCGCGTCCCTGGTTACCGGCGAGAACCCAGTCGCCAGGCAAACCTTGATGCCAGCCGCGCGCAGTGCGGTGATGGTCTCGACCGCGCCGGGCAGCGGACTGACCAGGCCCTTGTGAACGGACTCTGCGTAGCTCCGCTCGAAGACCCGGTTGGCGTGCTGCGCCCGGTCCTCACCCGTATCGCCGATCCGGGCCAGCAGCTGGCGGAACACCTCGATCTTGGACTGGCCCATGGTGTCCTGCACGAAGGCGATCGCCTCGTCGTATCCAGGTGCGCCGGGGACCAGGCCGAACTCCGCAGCGGCCGCAGCGAAAGCCGCCATGACGCTGCCGTCGTCCGCGACCGTCGTTCCGGCCATGTCGAGGCAAGCGACCGTGATCTCAGGCATAGCTCTCTCCGAACGTACTTGCTACGAACGTCTCCTCGGCAATAGCGGGCGAGCACGTCATGCCACGGCCGCCGGGGCCGGTCACCAGCATGACACCCGGTGCCACCGGCGAGCGGTGATACAGCTCCGGTCCGGTCGCCTGGCTGTACACCCCGGCCCAGCGGCGCCTTACTGGTGGCAGCTGGGTGCCGAGCAGCTGCTCGGCTTTAGCCCGCAGGTGATCGTACGGCGCCTCGTCGACATCGAAATCAAACGGCTCCTGATAGCTATGCGTGTCGCCGATGGTCAGGCTGCCGTCGAGGCGCTGGACTAGTAGCAGTTGTGCTGCGGTGGCCGCCGCGACGGGCGGCTGCGGCGTGAGCATGGCGCGGCCGGGCAAGTCGAAAGCCGGGTAATACAGGAGCGAATCGCCATCAGCGACCGCGGTCGTCAGCCGGCCGTCGAACGGCGCCGTTTCCAGCATCTGCAACCGGACCCTGCGCACCGGCGGCCGTTCGTAACCGGCCAGATGCGGTCCGGCGATCCCGGTATAAGCGGCGCCGGTGCAGAGCAGCACAAGATCTCCGCGGTGCCAGCTCCCGGTGTGATCGCGGACCGCGTGCGGGGCGACCTCAATCGCCTCCCGCCCGGGCAGCCATTCGTAGCCCCCGCCGCTGCCGGGCTGAGTGGCGATCAGGTAATCACGCAACGCACCCGGAACTCTGCGCGGCTCCACGATCGCGTCCCGCCGGCACAGCAGTGCTCCGGCGAACTCCCCGCGCAGTGCAGGATTGACCTCTGCGGCCGCGACCGGGTCCAGCAACTCGAAGCCGCGCTCCGCGGCGTCGGGCAGTTCTGCTGCCTCTTTCAGCAGGCCTAGCTCGGCATCATCGGCAGCAAGCGTGAGCGAGCCATGCGGGCGGAACCCCGCCGCCGGCACCAGCTTGGCCAGTTCTTCCCACAGTGTCCGGGCCCGCTGCGCCAGCGCAAGCTCGGGACCAGGCGCCCGACCGCTCACCCAGATAAGCCCGAAATTGCGGACACTGGCCCCGCGTGGACCTGCTTCCCGCTCGAGGTGCACAACGTCGATCCCGCGGCCGCGAGCCTGGACGGCGTGCATCGTGCCGAGAACGCCGCCACCGACGATTACAAGTCTGTCCAACGAGCCGAGCCCCCTCCCCCGCACGGCCGCCGCCCCGGCGACCACGTGCCATCAGTCAACCGGGCCTTGGTGACTGGCCGATGAACGCTGACGGGCCGATCGAAAGATAACCGCCGCTTTAGCCCGTGCTACGTAATGAACGTCCCTTTTGCGGGGAGCGTGACAACTAGGCCGCGCTGGCGCAGCTCCATCACAGCGCGGCGGGCGGTGCCAACAGCAACCTGGTAATCGGCCGCGAGATCGCGCTCTGCGGGCAGCCTGGCTCCGGCCGGCAACTCTCCGGCCTCGATCCTTGCCGCGATGTGGTTAGCCACGCCGATGTAGACGTAGACCGGGCCTAGCGCATTGGCGTCGAACTTGGGCACCTTGACCACGAAGATCACCCTAGAACGCTTGTGAACTGCGGAAAGAGTCAGGGCGCGGCACAGTGCTCTATACCGCGCTATGCTTGAGTTCAGACAGCTCTGGTATCCCCGCGGCGCGGAGGGTCCCGCCCGCCAGGGCAGATAGTGGAGGCGGAAGTGGACAGAAGCGATGCGTCGGCACTCGCGGATCTGCAAATGCACTGGGACGAGGCCTACGCGATCGGCCTCGATGGTGACATCTGGCTGGCCACGTTCCACGGCTCGGCTGACGAGCTGCGCGCGCACACCAGCACACAGTTGCGCGAGTTAATCCGGGCGGACTACGCCTACCGGCAGCAGGTACGCCGCGTCCGGGCCGCCGCGGCCGGGTCCGCGTTGTCCAGCGCTGACCCCGATGCGAATGACAGTGGTCGCAGCCGCGAATGCGGCGTCGTCCGGCGCGAGGGCAATGGTCCCGACGGGAAAGACGGCGGCACCGGCAGCCCCGATCTGGATGACGACGATCTTGATGACGACGATTACGCCGCTCACTTCGACAGCACCCAGATTGCGCGCGCCCACATCGGCGGAGCCGACATCGACGCAGACATCGCGAGCAGCCCCGGCGACGGCCGCCGGCATGACACCGAACCCGGCCGACAGGCTGGACTGAGCCGGGCTGCCGTGGAGCACGGAGCCTACGCGAACCTCCGCAGCGAACGTATGTCCACCTGACGAGTCGCCCGCGAGCTCTGGCCTAGGCTGGGCTAAGAGAATCCGTCCCGCCCGGCAAGCCGCCGGCCGGAGATTCGCGGAGGCAAGCATGGCTCATGTGCTTGGCGTCGACATTGGCGGCTCGGGTGTCAAGGCGGCCCCTGTTGACACGACGACCGGCGAGTTGATGGCCGAACGGCAGAAGTTCGAGACGCCGCAGCCGTCGACGCCAGAGGCTGTGACTGAGGTGGTCAAGAAGCTAGTGACTGCCTTTTCCTGGACCGGCCCCGCTGGCATCACGTTCCCCGGCGTGGTGGCAGGCGGCGTCATCAGGACGGCGGCCAACCTGGATCACGGCTGGCTTGGCGTCGACGCCGTCAAGGCCTTCGGCGGTGGCAGCAAGCTGTCGGTTACCGTTCTCAACGACGCCGACGCGGCCGGCATTGCCGAGGTTACGTTCGGCGCGGGCAAGGGCGTTCGTGGCACGGTGCTGCTGCTCACCCTCGGCACCGGGATCGGCAGTGCGCTGTTCATCGATGGCAACCTGGTACCCAACACCGAGTTCGGTCACATCCAGATCCGCGGGAAAGAGGCGGAGAAGAGAGCCTCCGAGCACGCCCGTGAAGAACACGATCTCAGCTGGGGAGTCTGGGCCGGCCGGGTGGATGAGTATCTCAGTCACATGGAAGCGCTGCTATCGCCCGATCTGATCATCATCGGCGGAGGCGTCAGCAAAAAGGCTGACAAGTTCCTTCCGCGCCTGACCGGGCTGCGCGCGAAAATCGTGCCAGCTGCCATGCTGAACGATGCAGGCATCGTCGGTGCCGCCCTAGCGGCAGGACGCGACGGCCGGGCTAGCCAGAGCTAGGCGGGCCAGAGCCAGAAAGGCCAGTATCTGGCCGCCAGGCCCGGTCGGTGGCACCGTGCTGACCGGACTGACCTGAATCCGGCCGGGGTACCGGGTAAGGCTGCACGCTGAACGAGTCCATGCCCGGCATCGCCACTCCGCTGGCCTGCACCGGGTGCCGGTCTCTCATCACGACGATCAGCTCGATCCCGCCTGCCACGGCGGCGGCAGCAAGCGGCCAGAAGGCCAGCGCTCCATGCGAGCCCAGTGCAATAGGCGCGTACAGGTACGTTCCCGGCTTGCTTCTCGCGAGAAGTTCGTTGAATCCCGGCCCGCCAGATGCCTGGTGACCGAGCCATTGCGCGATGAAGGCCGCACCGATCGAGCCGCCAACCGCGCCCGCCATCGCCAGGGCGCCGTATCGCCGGACAGCGAACAAGTAAGCGAGCAACCCGATGAGCGCGCCGCCGGCCAGCGCGATGAAGCAGTACCAGCCGTCCGCGGCGATGAAGGCACTCGTCTCCGGGTTGGTGGCGTACGCCGTCGGCTCCGGTTTCAGCGAGTACATCTGGTACTGCACGCGCGGCGCGACTGCAGCCCAGAGCAGCCCGCCTGCGATGCCGATGACGGCACTTCCGGCGAGAATCAGGACGACAGCCAGCAACGCCCGGCCTGGCCCTGGACCAGGCCGCGTGACGGCGGTGGGAGGCGACGCCGCGCCCGGCGGCGGAGGCATACTGTTATCGGCCATAGCTCCCTTGCAGGGTACGGGACGTAACCGCCAAGCCGGATACCGACCGGGCCAATTTCATGATCGTTACCGGTTTCCGCGCCGGGCGGCTGAGAGCGGGTCCGGTCCGAAACGCAACAGTATCCGTCGGCTGAGCTCTGGTACCTTGGCAACGCGATAGGACTCGATGCCCGCGCTGCCGGATGAGGAAACCTATGATCGAGGTCACTGACCTTAGCAAGCGCTTCGGGGACAAGGTGGCCGTCGATCACCTGTCCTTCAAGATTCAGCCCGGCAGGGTGACCGGATTCCTCGGTCCGAACGGTGCCGGGAAGTCCACGACCATGCGCCTCATCCTGGGGCTAGACCATCCGACCGGCGGCTCTGCCACCATTAACGGCAAAAGGTATGCCGAGCTGCCCACTCCGCTGCGGACGGTGGGAGCGCTGCTCGAGGCCAAATCGGTACATAGCGGTCGAAGCGCGCGTAACCACCTGCTCTTCCTGGCCCAGACCCAGGGCCTGCCGCCAAGCCGGGTCGACGAGATGCTCGACCTGGTCGGCCTGCGCGACGTCGCGAAGAAGCGGGCAGGCGGCTTCTCCCTCGGGATGGGACAGCGGCTCGGCGTCGCCGCCGCGCTGCTTGGCGACCCGCAGGTGCTGCTGCTGGACGAACCGGTCAACGGCCTCGATCCAGAGGGCGTGCTGTGGATCAGGAACCTGATGAAGGGCCTCGCAAGTCAGGGCAAGACGGTTCTGGTGTCTAGCCACCTCATGAACGAGATGGCCGTCACCGCTGATCACCTGGTCGTGATCGGGCGCGGCAGGCTGATCGTCGCGGCAGCGACCGAAGACGTGATCGCCCGCGGGTCGGGCCAGGCGGTCCGCGTCCGCACGCCGGAACCAGACCGGCTGACCGACCTGATCGTCGCTGAGGGCGGCAAGGCCATCCCGGCAGCGAACGGCAACGGGAACGGGACCGAGCCGGGCGATCACGCCCCGGTCCTTACGGTTACCGGCGTCCCGGCACCGCGGATAGGCGAACTCGCGGCATACGCGTCGATCGTGCTGCACGAACTCACGCCCCAGCTCGCGACGCTCGAGGACGCCTTCCTTGAGCTCACCGCCGACAGCCTGGAGTTCGGCCACCTCAATCCCGAGCCAGCCGGCCAGTCCACCGAGGGGAACGCCCGATGAGTGTTACCGCGGCCTCCGGCCAGCTCGAGTCGGCTTCGGCCCAAGCAGGCCGTCCGGCCGGGTTCGGTCACTTGATGCTGGCCGAGTGGACCAAGATCCGCTCGGTTCGGTCGACCGTCTGGTCGCTGATTATCTTCATCATCGCCACGCTCGGCCTGACGGCCCTGCTGACCTGGCTGACCGTGCATCAGCTGCAGAACGGTCATGGTCCGCGGCGGGGGGCCGACTTGCTGGCCGACCCGGTCTCATTCATCCTCGGCACAGGGCTAGGACTCGGCCAGTTGGCGATCTGCGTACTCGGCGCGCTGACGATGACGACCGAGTACTCCACCGGCGTCATCCGTGGCTCGCTGCTCGCTGTGCCCAAGCGGATTCCCGTACTGGCAGCCAAGAGCGTGGTGTTCGCCGCGCTCATCTGCGTGATCGGGGAGATCGTCTCGTTCTGCTCGTTCTTCATAGGCAGGGCCCTAGTGCACCCTGTGGCCACCGTCTCGCTCAGTCAGCCGGGCGTGACCAGGGCGATAATCGGCGCGGGCCTGTACCTGACTGTGCTCGGCCTGTTCGCACTCGCCATCGGCTCGCTCGTCCGCCATAGCGCTGGCGCCATTTCGATCGTGATTGGCCTGGTGCTCGTGGTGCCCCCGCTACTGGGCCTGCTCGACTCCTACAACTGGGGAGCGCACATTCACGCCTGGTTCCCCACGGTGGCCGGCGGCTACATCACGACCGACCACCAGCAGGCCGGGCAGCTACTGACGCCATGGCAGGGCATCGCGGTGTTTTGCGGCTGGACGGTCCTGCTCCTGGCAGCCGGGTCTTACCTGCTCAAACGCCGCGACGCGTAGCCGCGGCCGAGCTACTGAACGGCGACGGTCGCCGCTCGAAAGTCACGCTCGGCAGCTGCGCCGGACAAGCTCGTGCCGAACCGGCTGCAGCCGGCCGCGCACTAGCTCGCAGCAACGGCCAGGGCCTCGCTGATCGAGACGACTCGCTGGTAGGCGCGGCTGATGTCGGCCCGGTCGCTGGGCTCGTCGACGGTACCGGCGCTGAGCCGCTCGATCATGGCCGCCTGGTCGAGCAGGACCTGGCGGTCTCGCGACGCTGTGGTCCGCTCCATGATCCTGGCCAGCGCATCTAGCTGCCGGATCATCACGGCCGGCATGCCATGGCTGGCCTGCCGGACCTTCTCGAAGGCACGCTGCACGAGCCGCTCCCAGGTGACCTCTGTGGCGATAACCCGAACCGCTCCGCCGGCGTCTCGGTAGACCCTGGTGGGCTGCCACCTGCCGGTGACCTTGGTCAGGCTGTCCCCGATCCAGTCGACGCAGGTCAGCGCCGTGAAGGTGTCGTTGATGGCGGAGGACAGCGCGCGTATGCAGATCTCCACCAGCTGATCGATCCCGAACGACACATCCTGCGCCAGCGTGCGATACGGCCCGGTGACGTGCGCTCTCGCGAGCTCCCGCGCAACCTGACTGGCCGCCTCCGGAGGCCAGACAGTCGCGTACTCGGTCCCCTGGATAATGAAATGGCCGGGGCGGTACCGGACGTGTATAACGGCGTCGATCTCAGTAGCGATCGTGACGAGAGTGTCATGCTGGATGTACTGCAGGTAACCGCTCCGCGGTGCCTCGACCACGCCGCCTTCCCCGTCCATGCCGGCGATCAGCAGCGCGGCCATCTGGGCGTCGGCACCCACCGTTGGATCACCTGCCTGCAACTCGATCGCACTCTGCAAGTCCCCGGCGATGCCGGCGATCACCTGTGGCAGCTGGATCTGAAGCGCTATGTGATGCAGGAAATAGATCAGCACGGCCACGTCGGCCAGCATCAGCATCAGAGTCACGGTAACGCTGATGTGCGGCACGAAGGCGCCGCGACTGCTCTGACCAACAGACCCCAGCGCCAGCACCGCGTAGACGAACGTGGCCACGTAGGTACCCAGGGTGAGCTGAGTGCCACGATCGCGGATGAAGTTGCGCAGCATGCGCGGCCCGAACTGGGTCGAGGTCAGCGTGAGTGCGACGATCACGATCGAGAACACCACGCCGATAACGGTGATGACTGCTGCCGCGATGGCGGTCAGCACAGTCCTCGCGACGTCCGGGGAACCGCTGATGGCCCAGCCCGGAACCGTGAAGACGCCATCGTAGGCAGCCCGGTCGAGCGCGTAGGTGACGATGAACAACATCACCGCAGCCACGATCTCGATGGCGGGCACAAGCCAGAGGTTGGTCCGCAGCACCTCCCGCCGCCATTCGGACCCGCGCGCTAGCTTACGGAGCACTGGCCCCGCCCCCGGTGCTGACCGCAACAATCCATGGTGGGCCTCCCAAAGGGCTGGTCAAGAGTGCCGACCAGACTTCCCGGCTCACCGTTAGGGCACGATATTACCTGGCTGAGCCGGGCCGGGCCCGCGCGACCATCGACTCCGCTGGTGCCCACGCAGCCGCAGAGGGGCTGCCTCGCTGTCCCGGCAGCCGCCCAGTAGGCTCAGGACCGCAGGACCGCTCGTCCCGGCGTCCGCCTGCGGGCCGGCCAGGATAACCAGCTAGCCGGTCCGCCCGTCAGCCGACGCAGCCGGCGCCAAGCAGCTGCTTAAGGTCAGCGAGCAACGACGGGGACGGCTTGACCCGCAGCTTGTCGTCGAGCCGCAGCACCTTGATCCGGTCCCCGGTGAGCAGCCTCAGGTGCACCTCAGTCGGGCCCGGGTGCGTTCGCAGCACTTCCTTCAGCCGCTCCACCACCGGCGGGACGCACCGCCCCTCCAGCATCGAGACGACAAAAGGGCCGGTCTGGCCTGAAGTCAGATCCGGCGTGCTGACCTCCATCGCGACCAGCTTCGGCACTTCCTCCCGCCGGTCCAGGCGGCCCTTCACTACCACGACCGCGTCGTCGATGACCTGGCTCATGCACTGCGCGTAGGTGGCCGGGAAGAACAGCACCTCGATGGCGCCTTCCAGATCCTCCAGAGTTGCAGCGGCCCAGGTGCTCCCCTGCCGGGTCACCTTGCGCTGTACGCCGGACAGGATGCCGCCGATGGTCACGACCTGACCATCGCGGTCTGCGCGGGAGCCGCGATCGGGCTCGTCCTCGGCCGAACCGAGGAGCTGCGCCAGCGAGCAGTCCGTCGCGGCAGCAAGCACGTGCTCTACCCCGAGCAGCGGGTGATCCGACACGTAAAGGCCAAGCATCTCCCGCTCGAAGGCCAGCAGGGTGGACTTCTCCCATTCGCCCTCGGGCACCGGTACGTCGAACGTCACGTCATCCGCGCTGTCGTCGCCGAACAGCGAGTCCTGGCCGATGGCCTCGTTGCGCTTGACGTCGATGATCGCGTCGACCGCCTGCTCATGGATCAGCATCAGGCCCCGGCGCGAGTGCCCGAAGGAATCGAACGCGCCGGCCTTGACCAGCGACTCGATCACGCGCTTGTTGCAGACGTTGACCGGCACCTTGCGCAGGAAGTCGGAGAAGCTGGTGAAGGCTCCCTTGGCGGTGCGCGCGGCCACGATCGACTCGACGACGCCGGTGCCGACGTTTCGCACCGCCGCCATGCCAAACCGGATGTCCTCGCCGACCGGGGTGAAGATCGCATTGGACGCATTCACGTCCGGCGGGAGCACCTTGATGCCCATCCGGCGGCACTCGCTGAGGTACAGGGCTGACTTGTCTTTGTCACCTGCGACAGAGGTCAGCAGGCCCGCCATGTACTCGGCCGGGTAGTTGGCCTTGAGATAGGCAGTCCAGTAGGCAACCAGCGCATATCCGGCCGCGTGCGCCTTATTGAAGGCGTAACCGGAGAACGGCACCATCACATCCCAGATGGTCCTGATGGCATCGTCGGAGTAGCCGTTCGCCTTCATGCCAGCCGCGAACGGCTCGTACTCCTTGTCCAGAATCTCCTTCTTCTTCTTGCCCATGGCCCGGCGCAGCAGGTCAGCTTTGCCCGGCGAGTAGCCGGCCAGCTTCTGCGCGGCGAACATCACGTCCTCCTGGTAGACCAGCAGGCCGTAGCTCTCGCCGAGGATGTCTTGCAGCGGCTCTGCCAGCTCAGGGTGGATCGGTGTCACCGGGGCACGGCCGGTCTTGCGGTCAGCGTAGACAGGAGCGCTGGCCATCGGGCCGGGCCGGTACAGCGCGTTCACCGCAGAGATATCGCCAAATTTGTCGGCCCGCATCGCCCGCAGCAGCGCTCGCATCGGGCCACCCTCCATCTGGAAGACGCCGAGGGTGTCGCCGCGCGCGAATAGCTCATAGGTGGTCTTGTCGTCCAGCGGCAGGTGGTCGAGGTCGACGTCGACGCCGCGGTTGGATTTGATGCCGGCGACCGCGTCATCGAGGATGGTGAGGTTTCGCAGACCGAGGAAGTCCATCTTGAGCAGGCCGATGTCCTCGCAGGCCGGGTAGTCGAACTGGGTGATGATCGCCCCGTCGGCCTCCCGCCGCCAGACCGGGATGTGATCCATCAGCGGTTCGGAACTCATGATCACGCCGGCCGCATGCACGCCCGGCTGGCGGATCAGCCCTTCCAGCCCGCGGGCGGTGTCGATCACCTGCCGCACCTCGGGCTCCGCTTCGTATGTGGTGCGCAACTCGGCGGTCTCGCCATATCGCGGGTGGTCGGTATCGAAGATCGCCGACAGCCCGATGTCCTTGCCCAGCACCGCGGGCGGGAACGCCTTGGTGATCCGGTCACCGAGCGCGTACGGGAAGCCAAGCACCCGGGCCGAGTCCTTCACGGCTGCCTTGGCCTTGATGGTGCCGTAGGTGATGATCTGCGCAACCCGGTCGTCGCCATACTTCTCGGTCACGTACCGGATGACATCGCCTCGCCGGCGCTCGTCGAAGTCGACGTCGATATCCGGCATCGAGACACGCTCGGGGTTGAGGAAGCGCTCGAACACCAGCCCGTGCCGGATCGGGTCCAGGTCGGTAATGCCTAGCGCGTACGACACGATCGAGCCGCCCGCGGAGCCGCGGCACGGCCCCACCCTGATGCCATTGCGCTTGGCCCACATGATGAAGTCGGCGACCACCAGGAAGTACGAGCAGAAGCCCATCGTCTCGATGACGCCCATCTCGTACTCGGCCTGCTGGCGGCGCTGGTCGTCATAACCATCCGGGAAGCGCCAGTCCATTCCGCGCCAGACTTCCTTGCGCATCCAGCTGGTATCGGTCTCGCCGTCGGGCAGCGGGAACACTGGCATCAGGTTGCTCTTGGTGAAGCGCGCGTCGGCGCGCTCTGCGACGAGCAGCGTGTTGTCGCAGCCGGCCTGCCAGTCCTCGTCGTTGCGCAGCGCCCGCATCTCCTGCGGGCTTTTCAGGTAGAAGTTAGTGCCCTCGAACTTGAAGCGGTTCGGGTCCGCCATGTTGGTGCCGGTCTGGATGCACAGGAGCACCTCGTGCGCGGCGGCTTCGGGCTCGCGGCTGTAGTGAGAATCGTTCGTGACCAGGAACGGGAGATCCAGCTCGGTGGCGATCCGCTTCAGCCCGGCGGTATAGCGCCGTTCTACCTCCAGCCCGTGATCCATCAGCTCGACAAAGAAGTTGCCCGGGCCGAAGATGTCCCTGTAATCGGCGGCCGCATCCAGCGCCTGCTGATACTGGCCGAGCCGGAGCCTCGTCGGCACCTCACCGCCGGCACAACCGGTCGTCGCGATGATGCCCTTGGCGTACCTGGACAACAGCTCCCGGTCCATCCGGGGCTTGCGGAAAAAACCCTCCAGCGAGGCCAGCGAGGACAGCTTGAACAGGTTGTGCATGCCCTCGGTCGTCTCGGCGAGCAGCGTCATGTGCGTGTAGGCGCCTGCCCCTGAGACGTCGTCATCCTTCTGGGCAGGAGTACCCCACCGCACGGGCTGCTTGTGCCCCCGGTGCTCGGGCGCGACGTACGCTTCGGTGCCGATGATCGGCTTGATCCCGGCCGCGTGTGCCTTGGACCAGAAGTCGTAGGCACCGTAGACGTTGCCGTGATCGGTCATCGCCACCGCCGGCATGCCCATGCGCGCACACTCGGCGAACATCTCCTTCAGGCGCGCGGCACCGTCCAGCATCGAGTACTCGGTGTGGACGTGCAGATGCGCGAACGAGCCGCCGGATCCCCCGCCTGCCTGGCCTGCCGCCATGAAGTCCGCCTCCTTCAGGCATGCTGCCACGAGCCCATGCGGCGAGGGCAGCAATCGCCCGGCCGCATGGCAGGGGGCACATCGGTTGGTGTCAGACGAGACTACCTCCGGCCCCCGACAGCCTGCCTCTCCGACACGCCTCGCTGATCGCCTTCGGGACGCCTGCGGCCTGCCTTGCCAGCCAGTCGATAGACCGCTGACCCGGGACAGAAATGCGGCTGGCGTCGCCTGCGCAGAGGCGACGCCAGCCGTTTTCAGCTGGGAGCTCTCAGTCCCCCGGGTTGAACAACGGGGTCATGAGAGGTACATCGGCGTCGCCAGCGTGGGCCAGCGGCGGCAAACCGAATGCTGCCTCCATGGTCTTCAGCAGCGAGTAGTGGTTGTACGCGGTGCCGTCGCTGACGTGGTGGTTACTCTGGTTGGTGATCACAATGGTAGCCACGTGGCCGCCACCGGGGTCGGCGCCGCAGCAGCCGGTGCCGGTCTGGCCCTGGTCGGAGAAGTCGTCCTCGTCCCAGGTGATCACGATGGCGTTGCGGCCATGCTGCCACGCTCCGGAGCCCATGATGGCGTCCACGACGTTGCCCACGTACGTGTCACCCATCGATATCAGCTGATTGGTGTTGCCGCAGGTTCCGGTGCCGTGCATGTCGTGGCACTGGTCAGGGACGACCAGGCCGTAGTTAGGCAGGTGGTTGTCAGCCAGATCGGCGAACAACTGCGTGTCGGGTACCTGGTCGGCCACGTCGTTCTGGGTGCCGGTGAAGTTCACGAACGGGTTGTGCTTGTCGGCATACAGAGCGACGGCGCTGCTGGGCCATTTGAACGTGTACGGGCCGTTGGCGTTCGGACCGGTCATGACTAGCTGCCCGGCCGGGGGCGTCGGGGGCAGGTTCTGGAAATAGCCCTTCCAGGTCTTCCCGGCTGCGGTGAGCTGGTCGGCAATGGACTGAGCCGAGATGGTGTGGTCCACCGTAGTTCCGGCGCAGGTGGGGTCCGTGCTGGCAAGAGCCGGCGTGCAGTAGAACTGGTTGTCATCCTGGATGCCGAAGAAGCTTCCACCCACGTTGGCGACGTAGTTAGGCTCACTCGGATGGGTGACCCCGAAATAGTTCGTGGCCAGGCCGTACTTGTTCGCCAGCGCGTTGATGTCCGGCGCAAGCGGGTTGCCGATGATCGTCCCGTAGCTCGTGTTCTCCATCATGATCTCGATGATGTGCTGGTAACGAGGAATGCCGGAGCTCTCGTTATGGCTGGCGTTGGCCGAGCTTACGCCCGGCAACGCTATCCAGGCACCTGCCGACAGCGCCGCAGCGCCAGCCGCCAGGGCGAACCAATTTCGCTTCATGTGTTACCGCTTCCTCCGTCCTACTCGGTCGCGTCATGCCCCCACTGGCCGCGATGGCCAGCGACGACCGTAACAGCAGCAGATGGCGATGAAATGAAGCAGAAGTGAACCGTCGGCCATTGATGGGCCATTCCCGGTCGTGCGTCACTGCGCGGGCCGGCCACCGGTTACGGCCTTAGCCTGAGCTGCCGGCCCGGAAGCGCGCCAAGCCTCCCAAAAATTTCGCCCGGCGAACTAAATTCACCGGCCGCTAACTGGCTATTGGCTAGCTGGTTTCGACAGCATCATCAGTTGCTTCATCCGGCCCCCTAGCGTCAACCGCGCACGGCCTGTCACTGAGGATCCGCGGTTCGCGGGGGGACAGGCCGGATCTGCAACCGAGAGGACAGCACGGATGAGGCGATCAGCGAAGGCCTACGCGGTAACCGCCGCAGCGGGCTTGTTCGCGGCCATGGCGTTCGGGGTCACCGGCGCCGTCGCGAGCGGTGCCATCGGCGGCACCCACACCAACCACCAAGGCTCTGGCAACACCGCAACTCCCATCAAGCACCTTGTCGTGATCTTCGACGAGAACATCTCGTTTGATCACTACTTCGGCACGTACCCCTACGCGACTAACCCGCCCGGCGAGCCCGCCTTCACCGCCAAGGCTGGCACACCGACGGTGAACGGCCTGTATAACGACGTCACTGCAGCCGGCCAGCCCACCGGACCGCTGCTGACGAGCAACCCGAACCTGTCCAACCCGGCGCGGCTGGGTCACACCGACCCGATGACCTGCGACCAGGATCATAACTACAAGGACGAGCAGAGTGCCGACGACCACGGCGCGATGGACATGTTCGTCCAGGACACCGGCCGCAGCGAGACGCTGGCACAGTGCCTGGCTGGCCAGAGCTTCAACGGCTCACCGGAGCCAGTCCCGGCCGGCGCCAGCTCCAACGACGCCGTGATGGACTACTACGACGGCAACACCGTGACGGGGCTGTGGAACCTCGCCCAGAAGTACGCGATGAGCGACAACAGCTACACGACCAACTTCGGTCCGTCGACGCCCGGCGCACTTAACGTCACGAGCGCGCAGACCTACGGCGCCATCTGCGGTCCGACCTCGGCGACGATCAACGATCCCGCTTGCGCGGCGCCCAACGGACTTGACACGACGACGGCGACCAACTCTGACATCACCGTGCCGGCGACGCAGGACCCCGGCCCAGGGACGACCTACTCTGACGCCGACCCGACCTACGACGTCTGCTCCTATCTGCCGAGCGCGGACGGCGGCGATGGCCGTTCACCCGCCGCCACGCTGACCATGGGCGGTCCCAACATTGGCACCGCACTGGACTCGGCGAACATGACCTGGGGCTGGTTCGAGGGCGGCTTCGACAACGGCTTCGTCCCCGGTCACGGCACTCCGCCGACTACCGCGCAGATCTGCGCGCAGAGCCACACGAACGTCGGCGGCAGCTCGGTGGTTGACTACATCCCGCACCACGAGCCGTTCGAGTACTACGCATCGACCGCCAACCCCATGCACCTTCCGCCGACGTCGGTCGGAATGATCGGGCACCAGGACCAGGCCAACCACCAGTACGACCTAGCCGACTTCTGGGCTGCTGCGAACTCGGGGCACCTGCCGCAAGTGTCGTTCCTCAAGGCCGCTGCCTACCAGGACGGTCACGCAGGGTACTCCGACCCGCTGGATGAGCAGACGTTCCTGGCCGACACCATCGACCACCTCGAGGCGCTGCCCAGCTGGTCGTCCACCGCCGTCGTGATCGCCTACGACGACTCGGACGGCTGGTACGACCACGTGCTCGGCCCGATCACCAGCGCGTCGCAGACCTCACTGGACACGCTGACCGGTGCCGGTACCTGCGGCACCCAGGCTGCCCCGGTCAACACGGCGGGCCAGCCTGAGCAGGGCAAGTGCGGCGTGGGCGTTCGGGTGCCGCTGCTCGTCGCGTCGCCGTGGTCGAAGTCCAACTTCGTCGACAACACCTTCACCGACCAGAGCTCGGTGGTGAAGTTCATCGAGCAGAACTGGAAGCTCCCGGCACTCGGCAATGGCGCCGCGGATGCTTCGGCTGGCTCGCTGATGTCAATGTTCGACTTCAGCCGCCACCAGGGGAACAGTCCGCTGTTCCTCAACCCGACGACGGGCGAGCCGATCAGTTTCGGCTCCTGGGTCTCGCGCTTCAGCAAGACCGGATAACGAGTACCGACTGCTAGCTTCTCCTAGCTAGCGAGCACTGCGGGCCGGGGCTACGCCTCGGCCCGCAGTTCGTCTATAGCCGCCGCCAGGTCGGCTGGGTAAGGGCTGGTGAACTCGACCGGCCGGCCATCCGCCGGGTGAGCGAAGCCCAGCCGGATCGCATGCAGCCACTGCCGGGTCAGGCCCAGGCGCGCTGCCAGAACGGGATCTGCTCCGTACAGCCGGTCGCCGGCGCACGGATGCCGGACCGCGGCCATGTGCACCCGGATCTGGTGCGTCCGTCCGGTCTCCAGCCGCACCTCCAGGAGGCTGGCCGCCCGGAATGCTTCCAGCGTGTCGTAGTGCGTCACGGACGGCCGGCCGTCGGCCACCACCGCGAACCTGCCATCCCCGGACGGATGCCGACCGATCGGCGCATCGATCGTTCCGCGGAGCGGATCGGGGTGGCCCTGCACCAGCGCGTGATAGCGCTTGTCCACGGCGCGATCCCGGAAGGCCTGCTTCAGCACGCTGTAGGCATGCTCGCTCTTGGCTACCACCATCACGCCGGTCGTGCCCGCGTCCAGCCGGTGCACGATGCCCTGCCGCTCGGCAGCGCCGCTGGTGGCGACGGTGTAGCCGGCCGCCAGCAGCCCCTGGATTACCGTCGGGCCGGTCCAGCCGGGCGTTGGGTGCGCCGCGACGCCAACCGGCTTGTCCACCACGACGATGTCGGCGTCGTCGTAAAGCACCGTCATCCCGGGCACGGGCTCCGGGTTCGCCAGTACCGGCACGGGCGGCGGGGGCAGCGTGACCTCGAGCCACTCGCCGGCTGGTACCCGGTCCGACTTGGTTGCAGGCTGACCGCTGACAAGGACACTGCCGTTCCCGATAAGGTCTGCCGCTTGTGCCCTGGACAGCCCGAACATCCTTGCGAGTGCCGCGTCAAGGCGCTCTCCGTCGAGTCCGTCGGGCACCGGGACTCGACGGGCGACGGGTTGCGTCATCGGGACTCGCGCTGACCGTCCAGCCGGATGCCCCGGACGGACAGCAACACGGCCAGGATGCCGCCGCAAACGATGGCGGAGTCGGCCAGGTTGAACACCGGCCAATGCGGGATCTGAATCCAGTCCACTACCCAGCCGCGGAACAGGCCCGGATAGCGGAATATGCGGTCGACCAGATTGCCGGTCGCGCCGCCGAGCAGCAACCCGAGCGTGACAGCCCAGGGCGTGCTCCTGATGCGCCTGGAGGAACGCAGGATGACCACGATCACGGTGATCGCGATCAGGGAGAACAGGATCGTCAGCGAAGGCGCGAAGCTGAATGCCGCGCCCGGGTTGCGGTCCACCTGCAGGTGCAGAAAGCCGCCGAGGAGCCGGACCGGGGTACGCCCGCTCAGCGTCGCGACGACGATGAGCTTGGTAGCGATGTCTAGCCCGAGAACTGCCACGGCCACGGCCACCAGCAGCCCCACGCGCCAGAGCTGCCGTCCGCTCACCAGCCCGGCGGGGCTGTCCGGTTCAGGATCCTGCTGACCGGCCGCCGGCCCGGTCAGCGGCGTTCCTCGCGCTGCTTGCATGTCACGCACAGCGTAGCCCTAGGGAAGGCCTGCAGCCTCGCCTTGCCGATCGCCTCACCGCAGGACTCACAGGTACCGTACGTACCTGCCTCAATCCGGGCAATGGCGCGCTCATTCTGGGCCAGCAGCTCGCGGGCGTTGTGAGTCAGCGCAAGCTCATGCTCGCGCTCGAATGTCTTCGCGCCGACGTCGGCCTGGTCGTCGCCCGCATCGCCGACGGCATCGCCAAGCCGGCTCGCGATGTCGGTCTCGGCCCGGTCGATATCGGCTCGCAGCGATGCGACCTCCGCCGCCATCTGGTTGCGAAGTTCAGCAACCTCAGCCTCAGTCCAGCGCTTTTCGCCATGCCGCACAGGAAGGGCGGCAGCGCCTGAATGCGCGGTAGCGGTCATTACCCGCCTCCCTCAGTGCAGCTAGCTTTCGATCATCAACCCAAACAGTCACCGGAGAATAAGTGGTGACTGGCGCAATCCGCAAACGTACCCGCTGCCGGCGGTCCGGCAACCGGGCAATCTCGGGCCCGCGGCGGCCCTGCGCGCGATCGCGGCGCCCGGCCCGCACCGGCTCGGCCGGGGACTTTCCGATAGCCTGAAGCCACCATGCCGCGCTCGTATTCCGCGCTCCCCACCAGCGCTGACCTGCCCGCTTTCGAGCACGAAGTGCTGCGCCGGTGGCATGAGGCCAAGATCTTCGAGCGCTCGCTTGAGCAGACCGCGAGCGGGCCACCCTGGATTTTCTACGAGGGTCCGCCTACAGCGAACGGCATGCCCGGCGTCCACCACATCGAGGCTCGGGTACTCAAAGACGCGTTGCCCAGGTTTAAGACGATGCAGGGGTTTCACGTCCCTCGCCGGGCCGGCTGGGACTGTCACGGCCTGCCCGTTGAGGTCGCAGTGGAGAAAGAACTCGGGCTGACCTCAAAGCGCGATATTGAGTCATACGGGATAAAGGCCTTCAATGCCCGCTGCCGTGAGTCCGTCTTGCGGCACGTTGATGCATTTGCCCAGCTGACCCAGCGAATGGGCTACTGGATTGACCTGTCGCAGGCTTACCGGACCATGGATCCGACCTACATCGAGTCGGTCTGGTGGTCACTCAAGCAGGTCTATGACAAAGGCCTGCTCGTCCGCGACTTCCGGATCAGCCCGTACTGCCCGCGCTGCGGGACGCCGCTGTCGGACCACGAGATGGGCCAGCCAGACGTCTACCGGACGGTAGCCGATCCGTCGGTGATCGTCCGGTTCCCGCTGCGGACACTTCCGCCGACCGCGCCGCCCGAGCTGGCGGAGGCTGACTTGCTCGTCTGGACGACAACCCCGTGGACACTTGTCTCGAATACCGCGGTCGCCGTGCATCCACAGGAGACCTACGCGATTGCCCGCAAATCTGGCACGGGCGACTGCGTGGTGGTGGCCGATGCGCTATTCGGCCGGGTGCTCGGCGAGGGCTGGCACGTCACAGACCGCTTCACTGGCGCTGAGCTAGCGGGCGCCACCTACGAGCCGCCGTTCCGGCTAGTGGACGTTCCCGACGCGCATCGGGTTGTGACCGGAACGTTCGTGACTACGGAAGACGGGACCGGTCTGGTGCACCTGGCGCCCGCGTTCGGCGCTGAGGACCTGGCGGCGGGCCGGGCGCACGGGCTGCCGGTGATCAATCCGGTGATGCCGGACGGCCGGTTCAGCGAGGACGTCCCGCTGGTGGGCGGGATGTTCTTCAAGGCCGCTGATGCCCGGCTGATCGAGAACCTGTCCGGGCGAGGCCTGCTGTTCAGTTCCTACCTGCACGAGCACAGCTACCCGCACTGCTGGCGTTGCGGCACGCCGTTGCTCTATTACGCGCTGCCGTCGTGGTTCATCCGGACGACTGCGATCAGGGATCAGCTGCTGGCCGTGAACGACACGACGAACTGGCAGCCGCCCACTATTAAGCACGGCAGGTACGGAGACTGGCTGCGCAACAACGTGGACTGGGCGCTGTCCCGGAGCCGTTACTGGGGCACGCCGCTGCCGATCTGGCAGTGTGCTGAAGATCACGTCAGCTGCATCGGCTCCCTTGCCGAGCTGTCGGAACTGGCCGGCGCCGACCTCACCGGAATGGACCCGCACCGGCCGTTCGTGGACGATGTCGTGATCAGCTGCCCGGACTGCGGCGGTCCCGCCCGCCGGGTGCCAGAGGTGATCGACGTCTGGTACGACTCAGGCGCGATGCCGTTCGCCCAGTTCGGCGCCCCGCTGCGCAACGAGGCCGAGTTCATGCGCTCGTACCCGGCGCAGTTCGTGTGCGAGGGCATCGACCAGACCCGGGGCTGGTTCTACTCCCTGATGGCGATCGGCACGCTGGTATTCGGCACGGGGTCGTATCAGAACGTCGTCTGCCTCGGCCTGCTTGTCGACGAGCGCGGCCGGAAGATGAGCAAGCACCTCGGCAACGTGCTCGAACCCCTTCAGCTGATGGAAGCACATGGCGCCGACGCCGTGCGGTGGTTCTTTGCCGCCTCTGGCTCGCCGTGGGCGACAAGAAAGATCAACACGGATGTCCTCGCGGAGATCGTCAGGAAAGTTCTGCTCACCTACTGGAACACTGTGTCGTTCCTCGTCCTCTACACGAGCGCGGCCAGCGGCCACGCGGCCGCCAACGGGCACGCTGCGACGAGGCAGAGCGCCGTCCCGGCGCCGGCCGATCGCCCGGCGCTCGACCGTTGGCTCCTCAGCGAGCTGAATCTGGTGGTCCGGGAGGTGACTGCGGCGCTGGAGTCGTTCGACTCGGCGGCCGCCGGCCGCCGCCTGGCCGCCTTCATCGACGATCTGTCCAACTGGTACGTGCGGCGCTCAAGGCGCAGGTTCTGGGATGGCCCGGTGAGCCCGGACGGAGCTGCCGCGTTCGCAACGCTGTCGCAGGCACTTGAAACGCTGACCAGGCTGATGGCCCCGATCACGCCGTTCCTCACCGACTACGTCTGGGACGTTCTGCGGGAGGAAGGCTGGCCCGACTCGGTACACCTTGCCAGCTGGCCGGCCGCCGAGGACGGCCTGATCGACACCGCCCTGGCAGCGCAGATGGCGCTGACCCGGCGGCTGGTGGATCTCGGCAGGTCAGCACGCGCAGCGGCACTGGTCAAAGTCAGGCAGCCGCTGTCTCGCGCCGTGATCGCCGCGCCAGGTTTCCCTGCCTTGCCTGCTGAACTGCGAGCGCTGGTAGCCGATGAACTGAATGTCCGTAACCTCGAACCACTCGACGGCTCAGACACTGAGCTCGTCAGCTACTCGGCCAGGGCCAACTTCCGTACGCTGGGCAAGCGGCTCGGCAGCGCCACCCAGTCGGTAGCCGCCGCTATCGCGGCCGCTGACGCTGCAGAACTGGCTGGCATTCTCCGGGCCTCCGGCGCCGCTGAGCTGGATGTGAACGGGGTGCGCGTGACCATCGGCCCGGACGATGTCGTCATCACCCAGACGCCGCTGGCCGGCTGGGCCGTGGCGTCCGACGGCGGCGAGACTGTCGCGCTGGCAGTGACGATCACGGCTGAGCTGCGCCGTGAGGGTCTGGCCCGCGAGTTCATCCGCCTGGTCCAGGATGCGCGCAAAAGTGACGGCCTCGACGTCACCGACCGCATCTCGGTCCGCTGGCGCACGGCTGACACCGAGGTCGCCGAAGCTATCACCGAGCACCAGGAGATGATCAGCAGGGAGGTGCTGGCAGTCGATTTCGGCGCCCAGCCCGCCGGCGCGCTCGCCCGCGCGGGGAGTGCCGATGCGGCGGGCAGAGCGGCCGGCCGCGTCGGAGGCGCTGCAGGCGCTGGAGGCGCTGCAGGCGCTGGAGGTGCCCGGGCTGGTGTCACCCCGGCCGGAATCGCGCAGGCTCGCGATGGCGAGGCTGGCGAGGCCGAGAGTGGCGCTGCTGAGGATCACGCTGACGCGGTCGATAAGGCCGCCGGTGAATCGGCCACCTACCGGCACGAGAGCGCGGAACTGGGCCTCACGTTCTGGATCCGGCGGCGCTGACCTGCCGAGACCATGATCCTGGCGCATACCGGGACGATCCGCCGCTTTGCCTGGCCGTGGCGTGACTTTGCATCCGAAACGGCCCCCAGAAACAGGGCATAACAGCTGATAGCGTCCTAGCGGAGGGGCCGGATCGGTGCTATGTCGGTGGCGGGTGGCAGGCAGCCGACGATCCAGGTCTCCTAGGCGTCGGCCTTCTCCGGCCGGCAAGCCCGGCATGGAACGCAACCGGACTCCTCGGCAGCCGCCCGGCTCATCGTCTCTAGATCGTCGTCCCCGAGGAATCTGATCAGGATGCAGCCGGACTTGTGATACCTGGCGATGCCAGGCACCACCGAAACCTCCTCGGCACCCGGAGTGCCAGCCGATCCGGCACCCGGAGCGGCAGCGCCCGCTCGGCCGTTGGCGCTCGCGCCATCAGCACCCGGCGCCGCCGCGTCAGCCGCCGACGTGACACTGCCGCCGCCGGCCGGGGAGTCTTCCTCCGGCGTGCCGCTGCTGGGTGTGGCCGCCGGTGACAGACCGGCGAGTCCGGGACTGGCCACCGGCGGCTGCGCGGAAGCGGAACCGCCGACAGCCGAGCCAGCCAGGCCGGAACCGGCGGTGCCAAAAGCGGCGGTGCCAGAAGCGGCCGGGCCGGAACCGGCGGTGCCAAAAGCGGCGGTGCCAGAAGCGGCCGCGGCGGGACTTGCCGGACCAGCATCAGCGGATGACCGCGAGCCGGCGCTGCCCGCGCCACTCTGAGTGGCCGGGATATGCGCTGCACCTCCGGCCGATCTGGCCGGACCAGCACCAGCCGTTGGCCGTCCGCGCTCCGCCTCGGCAGCCTGCGTGGCCGAGCCGTCCGCAGCACCAGCGGCCGGAGCAGCGGCAGATCGAGTTGCAGCCTCGGGGCTCGCAGCAGACGATCCCGCCTGGCCTGCAGAGCCAGCCGAGCCCGCTGCGAATTTTGCTGTCGCTGCAGCCTCCGCGTCCTTCTGCAACCGAGTCCGGCCTGAACCGCTCGAGGCGGCCGGTGGCGGCCCGGTCAGCGGGTCCGCAAACCACCGTCCATCCGGTGACGGGCCGCTCAGCTGACCGGCCGACGACCGGCCGGTCTGGAACGGGGCGGCCTCGGACAGCCCGGGAGGTGGCTCACCGGCACCAACCGAAGACGGCTCCTGTCCATATGGGCCCGGCCGCGATGCGGCTGACGTGTCCGGGCGAGCGGTCCTGACCGTATCCGGGACGACATGCCGGGATAGCTCGGCAGCGGAATGCAGCCGCCGCGCTAGCCGGGTCGGGTCGTCCGCCAAGCTGTCAGTACTTGCTGCAGCCTCGCTCGCCGCCGTCGGGATCGACTCGGCCCGGGCGGGC
>DASXIA010000079.1:0-18784 GCA_036488155.1 Streptosporangiaceae bacterium
CAGCACCTCGCCGTCGCGGTTACCGAGGATGTTGGTCGAGTACCAGCCCTGGAGTCCCAGCATGCGGGCCTTCAACATTGGTGCCAACACAGTCTTCAGAAGGGTCTGCCCTGTCTTGAAGTCCTTGCCGCCGATGGGCACGCGGGCAGTGTGGGCGAGCGCCACCATCGCCGGCACGTCGACGGTGAGATTAGGCGCTCCGTTGATGAAGGGCACGCCCTCCTTGAGAGCCGCGTACGCGTAGAGCATTGAGGGCGGGATGCTTTTGTCGTCCGCGTCTATCGCGGCTTCAAGCCCGTCTATGTCCTGGTGCGCCGGGCCGGGCTCGAGGAAGATCTCGGTGGATGCACACCAGATCACGACCATCCGGTCGCAGGAGTGAGTGGCCTTGAAATCGCGGATGTCCTGGCGGAGAGCTTCGACAAGGTCTCGCTTGCTCGCTTTGGACTTGACATTGGGGCCGTCGAGCCGCCGCACGTAGTTCTGGTCGAAGACGGCCGGCATGGGCTCGATCTCCTTCAGTTCGGCAGCGATCGGTTCGATATGGACGACCCGGTCGAGCACGCCGCATTTCAGCGCGGCTTCGTAGGCCGTGTCAGAGATCGGATCCCAGGCACCGAAGACCAGCTGGTCAAGGCCTGCCAACGGCACGAAGTCGCGAATGAGCGGCACTCGGTCCTCAGTCCGTTTGCCGAGGCGAATGGTGCCCATCTGAGTGAGCGAACCGATGGGCTCCGCCAGGCCGTGCCTGATCAGCTCGACGCCGGCGACAACGGTCGACGCCACGGCGCCGAGCCCCACTGTCAGGACGCCCAGCCTGCCGGCGGCAGGCTCGATGTGGTGCTTGGGTGTCTCCACGAAATCTCTAGCCTCCAGAATGATGCCGCGCTGACGCCAGCCAGCAGAGCTTGATGCCACTGCGCGCGGGTTAGCGCCCAGCGTCCGACGGCTGTCTCAGCCCTCGGAACTATCGGCTCGATGTATCGAGGCGATACATCGGAACGATATGCGGTGCCTTGTCGTGCCGCAAGTGGGACTACGAGCTGTGAGTCACGTCGCGCCCGGCTTGGCGCCATCCCTGGCGCCGACCGCGGGTCTCGGGCAGGCCGGGCCGCACGGACCAGTCGGGTCTGCGCCGGCGGCGCGTGGAGTGCGGTCTATGCGAGACGTCTTGAGGCCACTCTGGCCGCGACCCCGGGCAGACATTTCGGCCGCATTCCCACGCCCGATGAATCTGATTTCAAACGAGCCTGTGGGACCAGACTGGTCCTACGTAGTCCTCAAGGTGTAGTCGATTCGGCCTGTCGGCTGATGCTGGCTGCGGGACTGCGAAGTTAACATCCGCGGTATGAGCATTCCCGTCATCGAAAGCAGGGAAGTCCACACCGGGTCAGGCACTGTCCGGCCGTACCTTCTGGCCGGCCTAGCGGCGCTTTCCGTCGGCGCCGCGGCAATCCATTTCGCTGCCGTGTTCGAACACTTCGCGGAATACGTCCTGTATGGCGTCTTCTTCGTAGTGATCTCGTGGGCTCAGATGATATGGGCCGCGGTTCTGCTCTGGCGGCCGTCGCGAATCTGGCTGTGCCTTGGCATTGCAGGCAACGCCCTAGTCGTCGCGGTGTACGCGGCGTCACGCACTGTCGGCCTGCCGTTCGGTCCGGACTTCCATCACCCGGAGGCGGTTGGCGCGCTGGACGTAATGAGCTGCGTGCTGGAGTTCGGGTTGATCGTCGCATGCGCCGCACTGCTGTGGCGACCGGCCCTGCTCGACAAGCCGGTGGCGCGCCGCGGTGCCGTGGCCCGCGCGGCAGCGCTGCTCGTGGCTCCGGTTGCAGTGATCGCCGCGACCACTGCGGTAATGACGCCCGGCTGGGCGGGACCCGAGGGGCCTGCGGGCATGGCATCCGGAATGTCATCGGGTACGTCCGCTCAGTCATCGTCCGGCACGGTGATCGCCGGAATGGGAGACATGGGCGCCACCGACGGCCGGCCGGACATGCGGATGTATGGCTCGACGGCACCACCGACCGCCGGGCAGGTAGTGGCGGCCGCTCAGCTGGTCAAGGAGACCGACGCAAGCCTGAAGCGCTACGCCAACGTGCAGGCGGCGTTTGCGGCGGGTTATACCTACGTGCTCAAGACCAACGGCGAGGAGCACCTGCTGTACGACGGCAATGACCCCAGCTACCAGGGGCTGGATCCGCGGGACCCCTCGTCACTGGTGTACGCGATCAACGTGCCGAACCACGCCCCGATTCTGCTCGGCGCCATGTACATCATGGGTGGTCAGCAGAACGGCCCGCAGATTGGCGGCGGGCTGACCCGATGGCACTCCCACCTCGTCACCTGTGTCAACGGCCACCAGACCATCGCCGGCTTCGGCGTCCAGCTTCGCGACAACTGCAATCTGGCCACATGGCAGGACAGGTACACCACGCAGATGCTGCATGTATGGGTCGTTCCGTATCCCGGCGGCGTCTTCTCCGATGACCTCAGCGCCGCCGCGACCCACACCGCTGTCCTGGCCGCGCTTGCGGAGCACGGCTGACTTCTCGATCTGGGAGAGACGGTGATTGTCGCCGATCACATTTCCGCCGGATGCAACGTCGAATTAACCCGAGCCTGTCGTGCTTGCGAGTTCCGTTAGCCGGCGTTCGAGGAAACGCCGTTCGTCGGCGCCGTCGGTGAGTTGTCTCGCGCGCCGATAGGCGTCACGCGCCTCATCGGTCCGCCCGAGACGTCGCAAGAGTTCGGCCCTGGTCGAATGCAGGTAGCGGAAGTCGTCGAGACCGAGTTGGTCGACTATACGCAGGCCGGCCTCGGGGCCTTCGGTCTCGGCGATGGCGATGGCGCGGTTGAGTTCGACGACGGGCGACCCGCAAGAGTAGGTACTGCCGCGACTGCCCGTGGCCGACAGACCGCGAGTCGATAAGAAGCAGCGCTGCGAGCCGTGCTGGCCGGAGAACGAGGACAAAGTCCGTGCCCGCAAGATCGCGGCACTCGTGGACGTCCAGACCGGTGTCGCCACACCTGGACACAGCGCGGACGCGCTGACACCGGCCACGATCTACCACCCGAGCCGGCGCTTCGGCCGCACGCAAGAGCCTGAGCCGGTGGAGAAACTGGGCTCCCCGCGAGGAGACCCCATAGGCCGACGAACTGCTGGAACTGCGGGGCAGGCTGGCGAGGCAAGGAGATACGCCGAGCGAGCACTCAACCAGTCGGCCGTCGCGATTCTGGGGCCAGGACGATGAGCGACGGCAAGCTCCAGCCAGGCAGCCACGGCATCCATCACTGGCTCTTCCAGAGGATCAACGATCTCGAGAAGTGGGCCAACACCAGCAGACCCCACAGCTGCGGCCGGCGCTGGTGCCCTAAGAGAGGGACGCACCGGAAATGATCAACGGCACCGCTCGTCTCGTGACGGGCTACCCAGGGGTCGGCTTTCAGGATCGCGGAGACAACTGAGGCCGTATGCATGCAGAACGCCGTCAGCGAGTGATCGACGGCGGCCAGACGTCGCTTCCGTGGCCGCCGTGACGGAGCGCGATTGACCAGCTGATGGCGTAGTCGGCTGGCTGTGCCGGGTTTACCCCGGCAGCCGCGAGCAGGTCCTCAAAGGTCGCGCCGTGGAGCACCGAGTCGTCGCGCGCATCCGGTGGCCGTGAACTGACCGGGCTCGCCGGTGACCACTAGCTGTGGTCCCTTATTGAATAGCGGCATGCGGCGGCCGAAGATCCACAGCAGGAGCTCCGCGGCGGGACCCGTTGCATTGCGGCTGTAGAACTCTTCCGCCGTCTCGCGCGCCTTAGTGACGGCGGCCGTCAGCGTTGCGGCTCTGAAGTCACGGAGGTCGCCGAGTTCTCTCCGAGCGCCGATCCACATCACCCACCAGCCCCGGCGGCGATGCAGGACGGTCGCGGAAAGCAGTTCCGGGTCTGGTCCAGCCGGGCTGTAGCCTGCCACGTCGTGCCTTCCCGCTCCGCTGCCTTCGTCGCTGGCACCTCAGCAACCGCGCCGAGTATGACCCATCTGAGCGGTTATCGGGCATGACTTTCCGGCTTAGCGAATGGCCTCAGCGGCCGAGGTGCAGCAAGCATGACGGCCGCTGCCGTGCATCGACTGCAAATCGCGGGGCGAGGACGAGAGCGCTTGAACCATGCCCGACAACGTCATCTGCTCCTGGTACAGGAGCGCCCCCGAACTTGACCCGAACTTGCCGAGGCGCAGGTATTGCGCGCCATATGAGGCGAGTCAGGTAGGGACAGCAGCCGACCCGTGCTGGTCATGCGGCGGCGAGCTTCAGACCACGATGCCAGGGGGTGGGTGCCGTGATATGCCGGGACTGCAAGACCGAGCCCGCTCAGCGTCCCGAGTGCGAGGACTGCAAGGAGCATGACGGCGGATGCTTGCGCTGCACGCCCTGCGGCCGCAGCGCCGAGAGCCGCTTGACGGTCGGCATCATCGACCTGCTCTGGCAGGACAACGACGATGCGACGCTGACTGTCATGGACACCATGGCGATACTCAGCCGGTGCGATGTCGAGAACGCCGTGCTGCATCTCGCGGGCAACGTCCTCGGATCGCGCCTCCATCTGGAGCGGCTGGGCCAGGGGACGGTCACTGACTGGATGGCCAAGATCCGGGCAAGGGGCTAGGTGCTCTGACGCACAAAGGACACCCGCGCCGCAGGATGTTACACACGCTGGCGACCTGCGACTACGGGCTCCGGAGATCAGGCTACCTCGCGAAAGTCAAGCGCGACACGCCAGGCTAACGCCTCGCTGATGTCGGCCAGGTCAACAATCCGGGCCAGCTCGGGGACTGTGCGAGCCATCCCCACCAAGATCCCGTGACGCCGTATGCGCAGCCACTCGCCGCCAGAGCGTTGCCGTGCCTGCACCGTAGCCTCGGCGCTGTTGCGAGGCTATCGACTGGCCGTAACTGCCTGCTTGCTCACAATGGCGGGTCTACCGTATGTCCGTGGACGAGCATGAGCGCGAATGACCAGGGCTCGGCGTCAACGAGCGGCCGGACTAGCCCGCTAGCCATCGCCGCCCGGGCCTGCGGGGTCGGCGGGTTCCTGATACCCCCGGCTTTCCTCGCGTCCATCATCCTCGGCCACATGGCTCGTCGGCAGATCCGGCTGACAGGCGAGCGCGGGAAGGGCCTCGCAACGGCTGGCATGATCCTCGGCTATCTCTTCCTTGCGTGGCTGACCGTGCTGGCGCTTGCTCTCGTCGTCTTCGCGAACGCGCACTTTGCCTAGCTGCAGAGGTGGCGGCCAGGGGAGAGCCCACCTATCACTGCCCATACACACAGACGACAGAGACAGAGGACACAGCCACCGGGCTACTATGCGATGGCGATCAGTATCTCAGCGAATCGGCGGGCACCATGGCTGACAACACCACTCCTCCGCACTTTGTGATGAGGCGTCTGATCAGGCCATTTGAGTACCGACACCTCCATGCCGTTGGTGGCGTGCGCCTTGCCGCTGGTGGCTTTCAGCTGGGTGTCGGCCTCGTTCTGGTCTCTCTCGGTCGTCATGAGAGAACTGACCGAGAGCGGCGCAAATGCTACGGTGGGCAGCGTGGTTCCTTGGGATGGCTGCGTTGCAATTGCTGGGCGGCTACATGGACATGACTGTCGCCAGTTCCGAGCGGCGGCTGCCTGCCTAAAAGCCGGAGCGAAGCGAGCGGTGAGTAACGCTGCCCAGACCGACAATTTCCCGACGGCCCAAATGCCGAGCACCACAGGAATCCTGATGTCGCGAAGCCTCCGCAGTCCTGCCGCGCTAATGACGGCGTATATCGCCCTGTTTATTTGGAATGGGCCGTGGCTCGGGTCGGAGAGCCCGGCCCACCGAAATGGCGTGCAGATCGTCGTCGCAGTCCTGCTCGCGGTCTTCGCGGCCAGGGGCAGCCGGGTATCGCGCGTGGTGATGATTACCTACAGCATCTTCGGGGTGCTTGCCACGTTCTTCGGCAGCGCCAATCTGGGGCCCTCGAAGCCGCTCGGAGCCATCTTGCTAGCTCTGACGTGCTTCTTGGCGGAAATCGGCCTGCTTGTCAGTACGCCCATGTATCAGCGGACCAGGCCGGGAGGGTCTCCCGATCAGGTCCAGGACGATCCCTTCTTGCCGTGGCCGAAGCTGTGGTCGGTGCTGACCGGTGCGGCTGGTGGCCTCGTTATGGCCCTGGTGCCGTTCAGCGATGGCTTGCGAGGGACTTTCTGTTCGGCCGCAAGAGGGCAGCCAGCCTCGCCATGCTGGACGTCTGGCTTTGGGTACCCGATTGCGTACCGATTTCCCTGGGACAACCTGGCCCCGCGAGGCATTAACTGGGGCGCTTTCGCAACGGACTGGGCGCTGTGGGGCCTGAGTATGTTGCTGGTGATCTATCTCGTCCAGCTGAACAGGAGCCGGGAGTACGCCGATCCGGGCAAGCCACCGTCCGCCGAACCTCTGCCAGGCCATCCCTGATATGTCCCTGCCTGTGCAGGGAAGGGGCTTTTAGCTGCATTCCCGGCCGTACTTCGCCTCCATCCGCGATCGCCATTCACCGACCAGCGCCTGGCGGTCGTCATCCATTTCCCGCGGTGTCCGCCTCGTCTTAGCCTCGGCACGTACCGTGCCATGGAATCTCCGCGGTCCAGCGAATTTGCCAGGACGGCGGTGTCCGGATCTGCATCGGCAGGCAACCTGCCAGGTCAGTGACGTAGCCGAGCGGCAGGTAGAAGAGTGTCAGTCCGGCCGCGTAGGCCTCGGGGGTTCCGCGCGGCACCTGGTAGCTCGGGCAGCCGACCAGTGTTAGGCCGGCGACGCCGTCGCGCAGCGTGTAGGTGCCGGATGCGTTTTTACTGGTCATGAACCTGAACCGGCCTGGCTGGGCGGTGGTGATCTCAGCGGTGTCGCCGTTCCTGACCGCAACGACTACCCCGGCGACGTCACGCAACCTGCCGTCGGGCAGCCTGTGACTCGACCGCCACAAGCCGTCGCGCGCGTACACGAACCAGACCGGGCCTGCATGGATGCTGGCTGCCTTCCAGTGCGCGCCGAGTTCTCCTCCGGAGATGCCGCGATCGCTGTACGTTCCGCATTTCAGTAGTTCTGAACCTGGCGCCGCGCCCGGTGAGGCCGGGCCTGATGGCGATCTGGTCCTCGGGCCGCTGGTCGTCGAACCCAGTACAGAAGGAACCGCGATGGCGAACGCGGCCAGCGCGGCCGCGCCGCCGGCGCCGACCCGCCGCAAATGTGTACGCCGCCGCCACCACACTCCCGTGAGCAGGTTCTGCGGCGGGCTCTGGGTCGTGGCCTGCATTGTTGTCCGTAGCCAGCGCTCGAGATCATCCATTGCTCGCACCTCGTGGTGACATCTGGTCAGTGAGCTTCGGCTCGTCCGGCGGCTTACTTCCGTAATCGGTGATCCCGACAATGCCCCGCAGTTTGGCGAGTGCGCGGGATGCCTGAGCTTTGACTGAGCCGACTGTGCAGCCGAGCACGGCCGCGGTCTGCGCTTCGGTCAGGTCTTCGTAGTAGCGGAGCACGAGGACCGCCCGCTGGCCGGGAGGTAGCTGGGACAGCGCGCGCCAGAGCAGGTCCTGATCGTCGATGGCGGCCGACTGATCGGGCCCGAACAGCCCGCCGGCGACCGGCAGGCAGTCGTCAGAACCGATTGGCTGTTCCGTCCTGTGTCGAAGCACGCGCCACCGGTCGATCGAGGCGTTCACCAGCATCCGTCGGACGTACGGACCCGGATCGCCAGTCCGGCAAATACGATGCCACCGGCGAAAGGCACGCTCCAGCACCGTCTGCAGCAAGTCCTCAGCGTCGGCTCGGTTGTGGCCGGTGAGCAACATGGCCAAGGTGAGCATGCGGGACGACGATCCCTCGACGAATTGCTCGAAGGAGGCCCGGTCTGCTGCACCATGCATATCGCTTTCACGTCGTGGCACGACAAAAGGTTGACCGAGCCAGTCGGCATCCGCCAGATCTGGAATCCGCTACGTCCGGGCTCGCCGCCACCGCGGCCACCATTCGTCGTGATCGCGGCGGGCCTTATCCGGTTGCTGTTCACTGCCGACCACTGGCTTGGATTACCTGTCTGCTCCCCCCGCCGCTGACGACCAGCCGGCTGACCTGTGCCGAAGCTCGGCCGGGGAACCCGTTGCGCCGATCTGGTAGAAACGGCAAGGGCCTGGGTCAATGTGGCTTAGGCAGCTCGCTGCCTGGGTCGAGAGGTACCTAGGGGGTAGCGCCCGCGGTTGAGCTGGCCCTCAGGCAAAGGAGTTGCGTGATCACCAACCGGGAGCAGGAAGTGCCGCGTATCGGGGTGCTGTGGCGTGGAGACCGGCGAGCCTTGGCGCCATTGCCGCGCGCAGACCGGGGCCTTGGCCCGCTGTATGAGGCATTCGCGCGATTGGCGGCTGTCGTCGAGCCGGTCCCCTATAGCGATGACGCCGTCGATGAGGTCCGCGAACAGCTGCTGACGCTCGATGGTGTCCTGGTGTGGGTCAATCCCATCCAGGACGGAGCCAACCGCGCGCTGCTCGATCCGCTGCTGCGTGAGGTGTCCGCCCAAGGTGTCTGGGTGTCCGCTCATCCCGACGTGATCCTCCAGATGGGCACCAAGGAAGTCCTCTACCGCACCCGTGATCTGGGCTGGGGCAGCGACACCAATGTGTACCGGTCTGCGGCCGAGTTCGGCCGCAACTTCCCGGCCCGCCTCGAGCGGTTGGGCCGCCTGGTCCTCAAGCAAGGCCGGGGCAACGGCGGCGACGGGGTGTGGAAGGTCGAGCTGCCCGGCAGCAATCCCGGCCCGGCCGGCCCGGATGTCGTGGTCCGGGTGCAGGACGCGCGGTCGCGGACAGGCGCGTCCGAGGTCCTCGCCCTTGGCTCGTTCATGCGGCGATGCGAGGACTACTTCGCCTGGTCCGGCTGCCTGGTCGACCAGGTGTTCCAAGACCGGCTGGCGGACGGGATGCTGCGCTGCTACTTCTCTGGCGACCAAGTCGTCGGATTCTGTCAGCAATGGCCGAAGGGCCTGCTCGACGACGACTCTCACCAGGGCGCGCCGCGCGCCTCTGTCATGGAAGGCCCCGACGTCCCTGTTTATCAGCCGCTGCGGGTGCAAGCCGAAACGCAGTGGGTGCCGCAAATGATCGACATCCTCGGCCTTAACCCCCATGAGCTGCCGGCCATCTGGGACGCCGACTTCCTTTACGGGCCGAAAACCGTAGCCGGCGGTGACACCTACATCCTGTGCGAGATCAACGTCAGTGCCGTGTGGCCGTTCCCGCCCATGGCGGCACCCACAGTGGCGGCCGCAGCCCTAAACCGCACTCAGGCCGCCCGCGCGCTTCGGTCCTCAGTGCACTAACGGCTTGCACCTACTCCTCTGCTCTGCTCGTGAATGCGAGCCGCTGCCAGTCCCTTGCGCAGGCCGAGATCCTCAGCGCCACTTGTTCTGGGCATACCATCAATGGAGTGGCCAGAGCGTTATGGCGCTGGGCCGAGCGTCGCGCCGGGGGCTTGGGGCTACTTCCGGAGGTCGCATGACCAAGAGATCAGATCCACGGCGGGAGCCGCCCTTAGAGATCGGGCGGCGCGGACCTCGCGGGTCCTGGGACCCGTTCTACGCGTTCGAGAAGATAGCGCGCGACGACGGTAAGCCATACAAGTCGCCGGAGCCGAAGGCTGAACGGGAGCTGCTGTCTCTGCTAGGGAGCAAGGCGGCCCTGGTGGTGATGAGCTCCGTGCTTGTGGTCGTCGTCGTGGTTTTGCTGGCGCTCCTGGTTTTCAGGCTGTGATTGCGCAAGAGCTTCCGGCAGGCGCTCACCGACAAGCCGCGTACGCAGGGGCCTGGGCGTCAGCGGCACGGTGAGGTATGCCAGTGCCGCGGCGCTGATGGTGAGGATGCTGGCGGCGGTGGCCGCTGCCGCCAGGTGTGCCGTCTGGGCAAGGAAGGGTCCGGCCACTGCCCCTGTGAGGGTGGCCGCTGCCTCGCTGGTGAGGAAGACGGCGCTGACCCGGCCGAGTGCCTTATTGGGGATTACCCGCTGGATGATGGTCTGCGGGATGACCAGTGACATGGACCCGGTCATGCCGACAGCTGTCGCGGCGGGCAGCGCGGTGGCGAGCGATGTTGAGGTGAACAGCAGGAAGTACCCCGCGGCGGTTGCCGTCAGCGTGGCGGTTAGCAGGTGTCGTGTCTGGGACCGGTCGAGGAGCGCGCGGATGACCGGGGCGCCGATCAGGAAGCCCGCGCCCAGGCAGGACAGCAGGAATCCGGTGTCCTCGCTACCGCCCAGCCGCTGGACGCCAAAGGGGATGAGGATCGCGCTGAGCGATGCGTTGGCCGCTAGGAAGATGACCGTGACCGGAAGCAGTGCCCGCGCGATGGGCTGAGTTTGCAGCGCGCGTGTCCCCTGGATCAGGTCGCGGGCCACGCTGCTGATCGTGGCTTTGCGATTGGAGTACTGCGCGCTGGTCGGGGATGTCATGAACATCGCGGTGGCGGATAGCAGGTAGCTGAGGCTGTCTGCGCCGATCAGCCACCGGATGCCGTAGGTGGTGAGCAAGAACGCCCCGAGCGGGCCGCCGATCAGCCGGACCGTGCCGCTGCTGACGGAGTTCAGGGCGTTGGCGCTGCTGAGCAGCGGACCGGTGCCGACGATGGCGGGAGTGCGAGCCTGCACGGCCGGCGCGTAAAGGACGGCGCCGCTGCTCTCGGCGACCAGTGCGGCATAGACGACCCAGTACCGGCCCGGCGAGGTGCCGAGCAGCATCGCTGCCACAGCGACGGCGCAGAACAGGTTCGTAGTGATCATCAGACGTCGCCTGTCCCACCGGTCCACAAACACGCCGGCGACCGGGCCGAGCACCAGCAGTGGCAGGTATTCGGCGGCGAGGGTGAGCCCGGTGTCGCGCAGTGAAC
Organism: Streptosporangiaceae bacterium; assembly: GCA_036488155.1. Classification (GTDB taxonomy): domain Bacteria; phylum Actinomycetota; class Actinomycetes; order Streptosporangiales; family Streptosporangiaceae; genus JAJYUU01. The sequence continues at coordinate 10,938 of DASXIA010000079.1, forward strand.
CGGTGGCTATGAGGATGTGGGCCGGGATAGCTAGAACCAGCAGCCACGATCCGAACGAACTGATGAGGCTTCCGCCCCACAGCAGCCGGAAGTCTGGTATGCGCAGGGCCTGGAGCACGTGGTCCTCCTAGGACTATTCTGACAGAATAATGTTCACGATGATTGCTCTGTCAAGACAGGAGCGCGCGAGTGGAGAACTCAGCGATCGGCCGCCAGTTGCGGGCCCGGCGGACCGCAGCGGGCCGGACCGTGGCATCGGTTGCCGCCGACGCCGGCCTGTCGGTCCCTTACATCGCCAACCTGGAGAATGGCAGGGGCAACCCCACCACTGCCGCGCTGGGACGGCTCGCCGACGCCTTGGGCATGCGCCTGGTCATTACGCTCGTGCCGGGTGAGAACAGTGACCGGGCCGACGAGCCGGCAATACCGGTGGTGCCCGCATCGCTCGTCCGGCTCGGACGTGCCGCCAGGTTCCGGCGGGCAGTCGCAGCCATGACCACGGCGCTCGACTTGGATGCCGACGAGTTCTCAGCCCAGTTGGTGGCTGCCCTGGCGGCACTCGCGCACTCAATGGGCGAAGATTTCGCTGAGCCGGACTGGTATCGCATCCTCGACGCGCTCCTGCTGGTCGCCACTCAGCCCGTGACCTCATAGACGGCGCTCAGAGACCAGATTCAGCGAGGCGGTTCCCCGCGTCGCGGCCAGCGCTACGAGGCGTCGTCTGCCTGCACGACGCTGCTTCCGGCGAGTTGCTGGCGGTGCTTGACTCTTCGACTGTGACCGCGTGGCGGACAGGGCTGGCGACCGAGGTCTGGGGCTGGACGCCAGTTCGATTTCCTTTCCTGATCTACCCCGGCAGAGGGCGTTCCCGCCTGCTCTCACGCACCCCGATAAGGTGCAGCAGCGCTGCAACCTGCCGATACGGGTCGGTCCGGCCTGCCCGCTCCTCGAACCGCACGATGGCATCCAGCGTCGCCGCATCGGGAAGCGGCGCATCGGATGCGGCCGTGTCGGTGAACACGCGGACCCCATACCACCAGGGCACGGAAATGTGCCGCCGGGTCAGCGCGGCCGTCAGATCCTTCAGACGGTCCGCGCGAGCGTGCACGCCGATCCGATTCAGGTAGGAGGCCCCGTCGAACGCCTTGCCGACAGTGTCCCAGTCGCCGAGCAGGCCAGGGCGCATCGCGAGGGCATCGCCGTTACGAACCAGCAGCGACACGATCCCGCCCGGGGCCACCACGTGTGCGATAGCGTCCAGCAGCGGATCGGGGTCCGGGAAGTACATCAGCACGCCCTGACACAACACAGCGTCGAAGCGTGATGGCGGGAACAAGGCCGCAGCCGCCTCGGCCTCACCCTGGACCAGACGGACGCGATCGGCGACTTCTGCAGGCTCTGCCGCCAGTGCGGCGCGGAAGTCGCCAAGGAGCTGCGCCGAGGAATCGAGCCCGGTAACGAAGTGCCCGCGACGTGCCAGCAGGACAGCCTGCGTACCCTGACCACAGCCAATGTCGAGAACCCGCTGCGCTGGCAGGTCTGGCAGGTGCGCTGCGAGCTGTCGCGCCACGACCTCCTGACGCACCACCTGCCTGAGCGTCCCCAAGCGATCTCGCCACTGCTCTTCGCCTGCCGCGAACCCTACGCGCACGTCCTTCTACCTGTCTTCGGGCTCGGTCACGTCGGCCACCGTAGCGCCGAGCACCGCCAGCACGTCCTCCGCGCGCACGCCCACAGCCACGCCGTGCTCGCCGGCACCCAGGGTGATCTCGCGGCCGAGCACGCGCTCGTCAGTGATTACCGGCCAAGCCGTCACAGATCCGAGCGGTGTGATCGTGCCACGCTCATAGCCTGTAACGTCCCTGGCAACCGTGGCGTCGGGCATGGACAGGCGGCTAACGCCAAGCAGGGCGCGCAGCTTGGGCCAGGAGATGGCCCGGTCGCCGGGCACAAGCACGAAGACGTAGTCGCCCTCGCCGCGCCGCACCACCATCGTCTTCACAACGTCGGCAGGCTCAACGCCGCGGGCGCTCGCGGCCTCGGCCAGGCTGCGCACCGGGCCATGCCGGATGACCCGGTAGGCGATACCGGATGAGTCGAGAGCGTCAAGGGCGGGGCTGGGCACGGTCGATTATCTCCTGCTGCCGCGATTCGATCGGCGCGCGACCGGGCTGAGCGTAGCCGTTACGACTCCGGGCGCAGCCTCGCGGGCACGCCCGGGGTGGCCATGGGCGTATACGCCGAGGACAACCACCTCTTCTATCCGGGAACGCGCCCTTCCACGCCCGCGGGCACCGAACCCCGCAGCACCTTCAGATCTGATGCTTATAGATCTCCCCGGCCTTGACGATGGCCAGCAGATTGTCCTGATCTTGCAGCAACCCGATGTCAGCAAGTGGATCACCGTTGACGAGGAGCAGGTCGGCTCGTTTGCCCGTCTCGATGGTGCCGACCTCGTCGGCGATTCCAAGTAGCTCGGCATTTGTCTTGGTCGTTGAGACGAGCGCCGCATGCGCCCCCATCACCGACGCTTTGATCGCCAGCTCGCGAGTCTTGTGCCGGGCCAGGTCGCCGAGAAGGTCAGAGCCCGAGCCGATGGGGACACCTGCCTTGACCGCGCGGCGCAGTCCGTCAAGCCCGCTTCCCAGCACCAGGTCGAGCTTGTCCAGCTGAGACGGGGTCAGGCCGCGCTCGCGGCCGTACTCATGCAGCTTCTCGTAGGTGACGAACGTCGGCACCAGGAATGTCCCCCTGGCTGCCATCAGTTCCGCGGTCGCATCGTCGAGGAAGTTTCCGTGCTCGATGGACTTCACGCCGGCCTCGACAGCGGCCCGAATAGCTTCGGGCGTGTAGGCGTGCGCGAGGACGTAGGTATCGGCAGCCTGAGCTTCGGCAACCGCCGCCGTCAGCTCGTCGGGCCGGTACTGGACGGACTCGAGCCGGTCAGTCGGCGAAGCAACCCCGCCGCCCGCCATGACCTTGATCTGGTCAGCGCCCCGGCGCAGCTGAGTGCGCACCGCCCTGCGCACTTCATCGACGCCGTCGGCGATGTTCGGCACCATCCCGATCGCCGAGCCGCAATCGCAGCCTGCATAGTTCTCGGCCCTGGTTCTTGAATCACCATGCCCGCCGCTCTGGCTGAGCGGGTGACCGCTGACGAACATCCGCGGCCCAGGGATCAGGCCCCGATCGACTGCCTCCTTCATGCCCCAGTCGGCGCCGCCCGCATCGCGAACGGTGGTGAAGCCCTGGTCCAGAGTTTCCTTGATCGTCTTCCCGATCGCGTATGCCATCAGGCTTGTCGGATAGGTCCGCCGCTGGGCGCTCAGGTCCACATCGAGCGCGCAGACGTGCACATGAGCATCGATCAGCCCGGGCATCAAGGTCCGACCCCGGCAGTCGATGACCTCGCCAGAGACCCTGGCACCGGCCTGCGCGCTAGTCAGGATGTCCTGGATGATGGTGCCCTCAACCACCACCGTGGCGTCCTCAACAGGATCGGCGCCGGTGCCGGCCAGCACCGTGGCATGCCGAAAGCTGATCACTTCTGCCTCCCTGCCAGAGCACGAACCTCGCGCTCATGATTCCCAACTCCCGTCGGCGAATGGCTGCATGATGCATAGCCGTCCGTCCGGCCGGAACTAGATTCCAGCGCCCGCGCGCGAAGTGCCCGTGCGGCTGTGTCGCGGTGATCCTCGACGATTCTGGCGAGGCCAGGCGCAATGCCGCTAGCAGCGATGTTGCGCGCAGCCAGGGCGGGGAGCGTTATCCGGCCGTCTGCCCAGACTGTCTCAGGGTCGAGCGACACGCCGTTCAGCGTAATCTCGAGGATGCCCGTCGCGATCAGGTCGGCGTGGCTGGTCGAGCCGGGTTCATGGCAGTCGAATCGGATCACGGACACCGAGCCGAAGGTCTCCTGACCTCGCGTGAAATCCAGGTTGACGTCGTAGGAGCGGATGCGCAGCAGCCGCCCGCTCCCCCGTCTCCGCTTCTTGGCGCCTTAGCCCGCTTCCATCCTCTGCCTGAGCGCCGTCACGTTGCCAGGCATCTCCTTACGTGCTTCGCGGCGGACCACGAGCGGCACGAGGATCTTGCCGATGCCGTGGCCGACGAAGTCGACACTGATGGTCAGCACGGAGCGGGATTCGGTCACTGGCTCGACCATGACATCCACTGTGGCCCGGATCGGGCCGTCTATGCCCCGCACGCCCCAGGTCCTGGGCGGGTCAATATGCGTAAGCTCGGAAGTGGAGGGGCGGTTGGCACCGCCGATGCGCCGCGTCGTCACGCATTTTGTGCCCACAGTCGGCAGTTGGGTGTCGCTGGCCGGGCCGTCCATGCGCCCGTCCACCACGCCCTTCTGCCACTCACGGAACCGGGTTGGATCGGTGGCGTAAGCGAAGACCTCGGCGGCCGGGCGCTCGACGTCGGTGCTGGCCACGATCGGCGGCATGTCAGCGGCCTTCCTTCAGCAGCGCAGCGTAGCGGTCCAGGTACAAAGGCCAGCCCTCCGGCCCGTCTACGCCGGCAGTGATTGCTTCCCATGCGGGACCGTGCCGGTCGATGTGCCGGTGCTCCAGCTCGACCCGCGTGCGGTTTGGCGACTCGGCGTAGAAACGTACTTCGACCTCGCTGGTTTGGGCCGGGTCGGTCTCGATGGTCCACTGCGGGCTGATGTCCCAGCTGAACACCACCCGGTTTGGCGGGTCGAAGGCGAGGATCCGCGCCCACCGGCACTCGCTGCCATCCGCTGCGCGGTCCACAATGCCGCCGCCCACCCGGGGCTCGAACACCGTCTCGGCGATCGGCGCTCCGAGCATGTTGTGCTCCGGCGGCTTGAAATCCCCAAACTGTCTGGTGAACACCGTGAAAGCACGCTCGATCGGCGTGTCAACCACGACTTGCTTGCGGACCGTCACTGCCTCGGTCTGGGCCATTAACTCTCCTCCGTTGGCGCTTCCGCGGCATCGACGTACCCGGCCAGCGCCCGCTGCCAATATGTGTCGAGCTGATCCCGCAACGCTGCCAGTGCGACTGGGTTGAGCCGGTAAATCCGACGCGTTCCGGCAGCCACGTCCTCCACCAAGCCAGCGTCCTTAAGGATCTTCAGGTGCTGAGACACCGCCGACCGGGTCACCGGCAGCCCGGCCGCAAGCTGCCCGACAGCCTGAGGCCTGTCGGCTAGGCGCGCCACAATGGCGAGGCGCGTGCCGTCACCCAGCGCACCCCATCGCTCAGCGTCTCGGTTAGCATCCACTAACCGTTAGTATTACCTAACCAATGCTCTTGGTCAAGGCACTGCGAGCTCCCCGGCTACGCCGCTGCCACGACTCCACGATCTCGGCCTTGAATTCCGCAGTGAACAAGGGGCGGCGCCGGAAATGAGGTTGCGCCCGGGATGCGGTTGCGCCGGATAAGCGCTCGGCTGTCGCAGCCGAGCTAGCTGAGGCCGCGTTCGGTGGGCGCAACACGGCCTCGGTTGCGTCCCAGCTCGCCCAGCGAGGCGTCCTGCGGCGCGGCAGCTACAGCCAGGGCCTGCTCGATCGCCTGCCGCAGTTGCTTGACGGACGGCGCGCCCGACAACTGGCCGTCCTCATCGCTGTACAGTCGGCACGACATATCGGACGCTTGTCCGGGCTCTGCAAACGCGTCGGTCCCGTCGATCAGCAACGTGGGTGAGCCGTGCATGCCCCACCTCGCTGCTTCGCTCTCATCAGAGATCACCTGATGCGCCACAGACACACCTGCCCGGCGATCCAGGACCACCGCCAGCCGGTGCTCGAGCACCGGGGCGCTCGGGCAGCCCGGCAGGGCCAGAACTGTCAGCTCCATGCACCCGGCTCCTGTGGGCAGGCGCCACACGCGGCCGCCGTCTGGGTTTCAGCTCGCACGGCATCTCCCCACTCCTAGGAGTCTAGGCGCCGCCCCCGCCGGCAAAACCCCGGACCACAGGCACTGCCTGGACAGTCGCGGGTTCCGCGAGGCGCGGCCGCGATTTTTGCCGCCTGGGGCGAAAGATACGGAATGATGGCATTGCGCGCTGAGCCGGTGGCGGCGGACAGCAGAGGGCGCGACCAGCACGCCTTGCGCCATCTGTGCGAGCGCGCGCGAAAAACAGGAAGGCCCAGCAGAGCGTCGGAGGCGGACGGTGACCAGGACGGTTCTCAGCGGCGGACAAGTATTCGACGGTACGGGCAGCCCGATAGCCGCCGCGGACGTGGCGATGTCAGAGGGCCGCATCGTCGACGTCGGGATCGGGCTGGATGGCGACGAGCAGGTTGACGTGTCCGGCCTGACCTTGCTGCCTGGCTTCTTCGACTGCCACGTGCATGTGATGGTTTCCGGGATCGACCTGGTGCGGCGGCTGCAGCGCCCGTTCTCTTACCAATTCTTCGAGGCGGCGCGCAATCTGGCGGCGACGCTGGACTGCGGTATCACCATGGTGCGCGACGCGGGCGGCGCTGACCTTGGCGTCCAGCGCGCCGTTGAGGACGGCCTGATCGACGGGCCGCGGATGCAGATCGCGATCAGCGCGCTGAGCCAGACTGGCGGCCACGGCGACGGGTGGTTGCCGTCGGGGATCACGACGTTTCTGTTGTCGCCGCATCCTGGCCGCCCCGGCGGGCTCGTCGACGGGCCGGAAGAGATGCGCAAGCGAGTGCGCGAGATCATCCGCGCTGGTGCCAACGTCATCAAGGTGCACACCTCGGGCGGCGTGCTGTCGCCGCGTGACAGCCCGAAGCACGCCCAGTTCAGGCCCGATGAACTGGCCGCGCTGATGACCGAAGCGACCGCCGTCGGCTTGCCGGTGATGGCGCACGCTCAGGCGACTGACGGCATCAAGAACGCGCTCCGGGCCGGCGTGAGGTCCATCGAGCACGGGATCTACCTGGATGACGAGGCCATCGATTTGATGCTCGGCACTGGGGCCTGGCTTGTCCCCACCCTGGTTGCGCCGCACGCGGTCCTCAGCGCGGCAAAGGCAGGCAGCCAGCTGCCCGACGGCGTGCTGGACAAGGCCCGGGAGGTCACGGCCGCGCACGCCGATGCGTTCGCGCGCGCGGCCGCAGCTGGAGTCAAGATCGCAATGGGCACCGACAGCGGAGTCGGTCCGCACGGTAGCAACCTCGACGAGTTGCCGCTCATGGCCGCCGGCGGGCTGACGCCGGCTCAGGTTCTGACCGCAACTACCAGCTCAGCGGCCGATCTGCTGCAGGTAGCGGACGAGACCGGCACGATCATGCCTGGTAAGCGAGCGGACATCGTTGTCCTGGCTGGCGACCCGTTCGACCTGGCCAACCTTAAGGAGAACATTCGTGCCGTCTACTCAGGCGGCGCGAAAGTGCGCTAAGCCAGCACAGCATGCCCGTCCGCCAGTACGGAAGAGGCGCAGTTAGGGTGATCTGTCATGCTGACCGAGGACCCGGCGGCCGCCCGCGCAGCCTCACTCACGCCGGTGTTCCGGCCCACGGCACGCGCCATGGTCGTCGACGACTGTGGCCGGCTGCTGCTGTTCAGCGGCGCGGTCAGTAACACCGCGCTGACGGGCTCGCGCTGGTTCACGCCCGGTGGCGGGGTCAAAGCCGGGGAGACGTTGCCGGAAGCGGCCAGCCGTGAGCTTGCCGAGGAGACAGGCCTGATCCTCCCCGCCGCCACGCTCGGAGCCGTGATCGCGGTCAGCGCGGGGATATGGCGGGCAGACGAGCGGCAATTCTTGGGTGTCGACTCGTTCTTCGCGGTCCGGGTCTGCAGCCTGACCGTGAGCGATGCCGGGCATGAAGAGGCTGAGCGTGCGCGCCTGAAGGTGCACCGCTGGTGGACCGCCGCTGAACTGGAGCAGACAGCTG
>DASXIA010000122.1:0-2143 GCA_036488155.1 Streptosporangiaceae bacterium
GCCGGACGCGCGCCCTGCCACTTGCCGCACGCTCTCAGCACTGGGCGAAAGCCTGGCAGCAAACGGCACGGCAGGCAGCGCGCTATGTGCGTCGGACATGGACGCGAGACTTACCAGCGTGAGTTCTTTACGGCCGCGCGCCCGTGCGCGCTTGCACGTGGCGCCGAATCATGACGCGTAGCGCCTACGCACAGCGGCTCGGATGGCAAGACCTGCTTAACGGTGCCGGCGTTATGGCCTTTGGCCAGGCTCGCTGTCCGATTGCGGTACTTGCGGCGTAGACCCACGCGGCCTCATGAGAGCGACGGCAGCGGCAATCACCAGCATGGGAACGCCGATCAGCGGCGTGAAGGAAGTCGAAAAAACGCTCAAGCCAACGACCATGCCACACACCGCAGCCAGCCCAACGAGGATGCTGATGGTCACTTTTGGCACGATCTGCACTATATAAGAATGCCCAGCGACCGTGTCAAAGGAGAATAATTCAGCTCTAAGCCCCGGCGGGCAGCGGAGCCAGCAGACCAGGACCACGGCTGAGCCTGACCAGGCGAATAGGAGGTCACCTCCCTCCGCCGCGACTCTGGCCGTGTTCTTAACCGATCATGTATTCGATTATAGTGCCGATCGCTGACATTTCCCGAGCCATTATTCAACGGCAGGGCGTGCCGCCGGACCCGAGCTCGAGGCAGGTTCAGGACAGCTCATACAGCGCCGCCAGCGGCTCGAGCACGGCCGGGGTGTGCGGTGGCGGCAACTAGATAGTCGCGAGCTCAGCACCAGCTGCGCCGAGAGCTGCGGCGGGGCCGCTGCCGTTTGCGCGGGGTCGCCAGCATCGGGCGGCGGGTGGGTATGGCTGGGCCCTGTGATCACAGGGTGATCGTCAGTCCGTCGTGCGCGGCTTGAAACGCGATCGTGTCAGGGTGGTCGAGCATGTCGGCCGACATGTGGGTGATCACGATGCGCTTGGCCGTCAGCCGGTCCCGGTGGGCCTGGAGGTCGGTCTGTCGCAGGTGGTGGGGGATGTTCTTGTCCCGGAAGTAGGCCTCGGCGATGAGAAGGTCCGTTCCGGCCGAGCACTCAGTGAGCGCGTCTGTCCAGGCTGTGTCGCCGGTGTAGGCGATGGTCGTGCTGGCGAGGTCGAGGCGGAGGGCCAGGGGCGGTGCACCGCTGGGGTGGTCGACTTCCCAGGCAGTGACGGTGATGCCGGCCGCCGTCGTCGTGGCACCGGGTTTGAGCTCAATGGTAGCGATGTCGAAGCGGCGGGGGATGGACTAGGAGCCGGGAACAGGCATTCCATGGTGTCGGTCAGTCGTTGTGTGGCATGCCTGGTACCGGCCGCCGCTGCCGAAGGCGTCACCGCTGCCAGCGAAAGTCACGGTCAGTTCGCGGTTGCTTGGTGCGGGCACGCGGCTATTCTCGCTCGGCGCGGCGTGATCCTTCTCTTGGCGCCAGCCCGCAGCGTTGATTTAATGACGCGGATGACTACTCGCGAGCTAGCCCACGCGGTCCGCGCGGCGCTGGCGAACTGCAAGCCAGCAGGCGCTGCGGGCGTGGCGATTCCACCGGTCGCGCTCGGCTGCGGCAATTTTGGTGGCGTCGGGTCAGCGCCGGAATTCTTCGGCGGCGGGCTATCCGATGACCAGGCACGCGAGTTGATGGACGCGGCATGGGAACTCGGCATCACCCACTTTGATACTGCCGACGCCTACGGTGGCGGGCGCAGCGAGCGCTCCATCGGCCGGTGGATCGCTTCCCGCGGAGTAGTGCCGCGGCTGACCACAAAGACCTTCAATCCCATGACGGCCGGAGCGGATCGCGGCCTGCGCCCGGAGCGGATCGTTCGCCAGCTCGAGTCCAGCCTGGAGCGGCTGGGCGTGGCCCAGGTCGATCTTTACCTGGCGCATGACTTTGACCCTGACGTGCCGCTGGCAGACACCATGGCCGCGTTCGAGGACGCGATCGCAGCCGGACTCATCCGCGCGTACGGCGTCAGTAACTTCACCTCCGGACAGCTCTTGTCTGCGCTGACCGCAGGAACTCCTGCTGCGATACAGAACAGCTTCTCGCTGCTTGCCCGCCAGGACGCGTCCGATCTGCTGGAAATGTGCCAGCAGCACAATGTCGCTTACCTCGCGTTCAGCCC
>DASXIA010000255.1:0-41712 GCA_036488155.1 Streptosporangiaceae bacterium
GTTCGGCATAATCAAGGGCATGTCGCGGACGGATACGCCATGGAACCCGTGGGAGGCAGCGAACCCACGCAGGAGTAGCAGCCAGGCTTCGCTTCAGTTCTGGCAGCTTTCCGGCTCATCGCAGGTACGCGAGGTACTGACCATGCCGATCCCGGTAGTCGGCTAGCAACCCTCTGGCAGCCGACAAGCCCGGCACCAGGGGGTGCAGCGCCAGCGCTACGGCCGCCAGTTCAGTGTTGCCAGTCATGGCGGCCTCGACGACGCCACGCTCGTATTCCTTCACCTGCATGACGAGGGCTTTGGCTGCGCGGGGCAGATCCGTCACCGTGCGCGGTGCCAGGCCGTCGCCGCTCACCAGGGCTGGCACCTCGACGACGTCATCTGCATCCAGGAAATCCAGGCTTCCGCTGTTGCGCATGTTGACGATCACCTCACCAGGGTGGCGGTCTGTCAGCCCGTCGATAACCCGCAGCGCTAGGTCCTCGTAGCCGCCCGCCGGCGCCTTCGCGATGCCCTCGGTACTCTCCGACACCCTCCGCGCGCGCGACTCGTCTTGCCCGTTGTGGCCCTGCATGTCAGTCCGCATGTAGGTGTCCCGGCGGATGCCCATAAGCGTCGAGTACACCGTCCACGCATCGTGCACGTCGCCGTCGGCGAATGCCTTCGCCAGGCCGCCGAGCATCTCCTCGTTCAGGCGCAACACGTCCCGGCCCCGGCTCGTGCCAGCTCTGGCGACCCCATCGACGTAGCGCTGGGCGTCGTAAAAGTAGTAGACGTACTCGGTCGGTACTGCGCCCACGCGCCGGACCATCGCAGCATCGAAGGCGGCGAAGCGGTGGTCGAAGTCATGTAGCTCTTCGTAGCGCGCGAGCAGCTCGCCCATGCGCTCGTGGCCCTCGACCTGCAGCGAGGTGACCCAGCCCAGGTGGTTCAGGCCGCCATATGAGAAGGGAACGCCCTCTTGGCCAGCGCCGATGAAGCTGGCCAAGCGCTCGACCGTGCTGCCGGGCGTGTCGCAGACTCCGACAGCCTGCACCAATCCCTGGGCCGAGATTGCCTGGGTGATGAGGCCTGCCGGGTTAGTGAAATTGATCAGGACCGCCGTGGGCGCGCAGCGGTGCAGCAGCTCGCAGTAGGAGAGCACCTCCGGGATCGTCCGCAGCGCCATGGCGCAACCGCCGGGACCGGTAGTCTCCTGACCGACCAGTCCCCTGCGCAGCGCGACATCCTCATCGATCACCCGCCCGCGGTCGCCGCCCACCCTGATAGCGGAGAAGACGAAGTCGGCATTGGTCAGTGCCTGCTCAGCGTCAGCCGTTAGGCCGACCACGTCAGGGTGACCCAGCGCGGTCGCGAGCTCGACCACCAATCGCCCGATGGTCTGGCGGCGCAGCGCATCAGGCTCGAGCAGGCAGATCTCATCAAAAGCCGCAGCGCGGCTGGTCAGCAGAGCCCGGACGAACGCAGGCATGCGCACTCCGCCGCCACCGAGAATGGTCAGCTTCACCGCCCGGATCCCTTTGCTCTTGGCGCTTCCGCCCACGTCCGGCGAGATGCCCTGCTGTCGTCATCCCACTTTCCGCGCTGGCTCACCTCTGGGGCGTCACCGAGCCCCCGGTGGACTGAGTTCGCCTGGTAGCCGCGTTCAGGCCCGCCACCTGGATTTCCCCGACCGCGCCGAGGCGGCTCGCTGCATCAGCGCCCGCCACGTTGCCTGCCGCCACCGCCTCAAGGAGCGTTCGCCCTTCCACGAGCGCGCCTATCATCGCCCCGGCGAAAGAGTCGCCGGCGCCGGTCAGGTCGCTGACTTCGACCTGTCGGACGCCGGCGGTTACCTCGGTGACTCCGTCAGATCCGGCTACGAGGGCCCCGTCGGCGCCGCACTTGATCACGAGCGGCGTTCCCCAGCAGGCGGCAGCCGCCACGGCGGCTTCCAGCGAGTTCTGCGCGGTAAGCCGCCGCAACTCCTCCGCGTTGGGGACGAATATTGCTGCCAGGGCGGCGCACTCGCTGACTTCGTCAGGTACATGCTCGATCTCGGCGAAGGTCACGTCGACCACCGCGTTGGTGCCAAGCTCGCGGGCTTCGCGGAGAAAGGCAGCAACCCCTTCACCTGCGTGCAGGTAACACCAGGCGGGCCGCTCACGGCGCAGTACCTCACGCCAGCGATCGACCTCGGCTGGCTCGCAGGTCGAGCGCGGTGGCACATGTGAGACGAAGGCCCGGTCACCTTCGAGGTTCAATACCACAGTGATCCCGGAGGCGGGGCGATGCAGCCAAGCCGACGTTGACAGGTCAATGCCTTCTGCCGCGCAGTACTCAGCTGCCACCCGAGAGCCGAGGTCGTCGCCTGGCAGGGTACACAGACCAGCCCGTGCCCCCGAGGTGGCGGCGGCGCTGGCGCTAGTTACCGCCCCGCCACAGGAGATTGCGAACTCGTCGGTAAAGATCTCCTCGCCCGGTCTCGGCAGCTGCTGCACGCGGCCGAGTACGAGTTCGAGGAAAACCCGGCCGAACGAGATCATGTCCACCGCAACAGCCTCCTGGCGTCAACGTCAACCGGGCAGGCACCGAAGAGTGCTAGCTCGGCTGCCACGGCCTCCGGAGGCACCGCCCGGAACAGGTTCGGTGTCTTCCCCGTTAATAGCCAGCTCATTTGGTGTCCGCGACGAGACTGAGCAGTTGCGGCACGATCCGTTCGTGGGCGTCCTCTTGGACGTAGTGGCTGGCGTCGTCGAGCCGGGTCACGGGCGCGTCGGGCAAAGTTTTGCGCCAGTCCTCGAGTACTGCTGGCGTGAACGCCGGATCGCGCATCGGCCACATGATCCGCGCGGGCTTGGAGCGGAAGTGCTGCTCGAGTTCGCGCTCGAGCCGGGTGAGCAGTTCAGCGACCGTTCCGGTGGGGCTGGCAGGGTCAGGGATCTCGCGCGGAAAGACGAGCTCGCCCGTGCGGCTGGACCACGTCGGGTGCGGCGTGAGGTAAGCGCGGCGCACCTCATTTGTCAGCCGGTCGCGGTGCACGACGCCGTCGCGGAAGAGGAAGCCCCGGACGAACATGTCGAACCCCTGCACGAGCACCTCGCCGACGCCCGGCGTGCGGAACAGCCGAATCGGCACGGGAAGGGTTTGCTGCGGCCCGTCGAAGGTGTTGAGGATGAACAGGCCCGAGACGCGCTCAGGGTGCGCGACCGCCCACGACAGCCCGATTGGCCCTCCCCAATCCTGCACGACGACTACTGCGTCGCGCAGATCGAGCGACTCGAGCAGCGCATCCAGGCGCGCGATATGACGCGGGATCCGGTAGAGCTCTGGATCGGAGGGCTTGTCCGAGCGGCCGAAGCCAAGATGATCGGGCACGATCGCACGGTGGCCCGCCTCGGTCAGCGGGCCGATGAAGTCCCGGTACAGGAATCCCCAGGTCGGGTTGCCGTGAACCAGCACGACCGGGCGGCCATCCCGCGGCCCCTCGTCAACGTAGTGCATGCGCCCGTCGGAGCTCTCAAACCAGCGCGGCTCAAACGGCCACAGCCCCCCGAAAGTCCAGTCCGTCATCACAGATTCGGAACTCCCGGCTGCCGCCTTAACGGCGGTCGAGGCTGTCTGACCGGGGGGCATGATAGTGCGCCACAGGTACGAGGACGTCGGGTTGCCCTGCTGAAACACGATCGGTTTTCCAGTGTCCTGCTCAACGTATGCCATCCGCCGTCCGTGGACGACGGCTGGTTTCTCTTCTCCGTAGGGCTTGTCCCCCAAAGGCGATGACATCGCGGAAGCCTTCCGTTGCATAATTTGTGGCGCCATCGCTAGGCATGGCACCTATGAGAAGGGCGTACTAGGACGAAGTCGAACCGGACAAGTTGTCCGCACTCGTCCTCGGCATACTGCTCAACCGGGTTCCGGATGGATTTCCATGACTGCTTACCACCGATAGTGATGAGCTGTTCGAGCTAGCCGACGCGCTGCTCTGCGTGGACCTCCCGGAGGGATGCTGGCTGGGCTGTCGGAGCAGCGGCATACAAGTCAATGGTTGCGGTCTCGGCCCCGCCGCACACCGTCAGATCTTGCAGTTCGCATGAGCACTGACTCAAAGGGGTGAGCCGCACAATGCAGCGGCAAAGGGCAGCAACTTTACCCCGATAGGGCCGACCGCCTCCGCCAACACGGCCAAGACGATGCACAGGACAAGGTTCGCCTAGTCATTGCTCCGCCGCCATGTCAGCGCGCGCGATCGCGGCGGCATATTCGTCGGCATCTATACCAAACTCGCCGTTGCAGTCCGCCCATAGGCGATGCTCGTCCTCTGCCCACTCGCGGTAATCCCTCCGCGCTTGAGCTTCGTCGCGGCCGGTCGCCGCCGCCAACTGCTCGAAGGTCGCTCCCGCCTGGAGTGCCCGGTGCGCATGCGCGGGGTGTCGGTAGTAGCGGGCTAGCAGCTCACCAGCCGCCAGCAGCTCCAGGTGCTCGGTCACGGTCAGTGGCTCGAAGCCACCGACGTCGCCGTGAATCCGCGGATCGTAATCCCCGCGGGCCGCTAGGGCCATGAAGGCCCGCGCGCGGACATCACGAACGACCAGCTCTTCGAAACGGTCGCGGGCATCACCGGTCGCGGCGTAGCGACTAGACGTCTCTTGATATGTCGTCGCCGGTGAAATTCGTTCCATGAGGGAGATACCTACTCGTCTCGTCCGATCTCATCAGATCAAGGATGGCGCACCCGCGTACGCGAGACCACTTAGGCCACGGAGCGCACTCGCACCGCGTAGCGAAGTGATGGTGGCTTCGGCAGAGGCTGAGCCACCGCCGCCTGGTTGGCGACGCCGCTCGAAGCCGGGTACCGCTGATAAGTCACGATCATTCCTCGCTTTGGTGCCTCGCCGCTCCGGACAGCCATGTAATGCTTGTCCGAGGCCACTGTCCTGGGCGGTCAAATCATGATATTGCCGGGTAGCACTAGGCTTGCTGTGCCCACAACGGCAAGCTTTGGACTCTGCCATCGCGCGGGCGCACCAGCACGCTGCTGGCGCGCGGTGAAGGGGGCATGATGAGCGGCGACTCAGGAGGGAGTATCCGATGATCGGCGCGTTGCGCGCGGTGGCGCTCGATGCACCCGACGCACGGCGGCTCGCCGCGTTCTACGCCGCCCTCGGCGGGTGGACCGAGCAGCATGCCGAGGACGACGAGTGGATCACGTTGGAGACCGGGGACGGGTGGCGCATCGCCGCCCAGCTCAGCCCCGACCACGTACCGCCGCAGTGGCCTGATCCGGCATACCCGCAGCAGGCGCACCTCGACCTGCGCGTACCGGACCTCGACGCGGGCTCGGCGAAGGCGGTCGAGCTGGGCGCCAAGCTGCTGCGCAAGAACGAGAACTGGTACACGCTGGCTGACCCGGCGGGGCACCCGTTCGACCTGTGCCTCTTCCCGGCGAAGCAGGAGACCACGCTCATGGGCGTGATGCTCGACTGCCCGGACGCCAAGCAGCTGAGCACGTTCTACGCGAAACTCCTCGGCAAGCCCGTCACGTACGAGGGCGAGGGCGTGGCGATGATCGGCGAGGACGGGAAGCAGCCGGTGATGTTCCAGCAGATCACCGAGTACCACGCGCCGCGGTGGCCCGACCCCGCGTATCCGCAGCAGTTCCATCTCGATGTCACGGTCGACGACGTCGACGCGGCCGAGGCGGCGGTGCTGAAACTAGGCGCGGCCTCGCTGTCCTCCGGCGGGGTGAACTGGCGGGTATACGCTGACCCGGCCGGCAAGCCGTTTTGCCTCTGCTGGGACTAGCGTGCGCGATGCCGCCAAGCGAGCAGGCTTACTGTCGCAGTGATCGGCACGCGCGGCGCTGTGCTCAGGGGGCGGGCGGAGCAACAGTCGTCAATGCGGCCGGCGCGACGTAGTGCCTTAGCGATGAACCCTCCGGACTTGAGTTCTTCAACGAACTCACGGAGAGACCGAATAGTCTCATCGCTCCGTTTACAGGTAGTGCCTACGGCTTGCTGGATCTCCATGAATCTCGGCTCGAGCAGCCGGACCGCGCCGTGGGCGGCGGCGAAGTCCTCCATTGGCTGACGTATACCGGCGGCGACCTCCAGCTGCTGCTCCAAGAACGCCGCGACGCCCTCCTTGCCACGGACAACCTGCGCATGCCTGAGCGTGCGCGAGAGCAGCAGCGACTCGATGGTCTCGGTTGCCGAAGCCGAAGATGGCGCGGAACTCGGTGCGCAGCTCGGTTGCTGCGCTGCGCAGGCACATCCGTTCGGCCTGCGTCATGATGTGGCTGGTCATTTGCGTTCCTCCCTTCGGGGGTGTGCAGTGGCACCTCCCGGTTCCAGGCCTGGGCGCCGGGATGATCAGCGGCATATAGGACGCCCCGGCGGCGACTTCCGGCTGGTAGATGGATGGCACGGGCTGGGGCTGACGTGGAAGCTTCGATCTGACCCAGGAGAACAACCGTGGGCTGCGATTAACGAGCTGACCTCCGGGTAGCGTCGTAGTCCCCGAATCAAATGGGTTCACAGCTTTGCGGCCACGACCAGCGGGGCTCGACCGCTGAAAGGAACAGGACATGAAAAGGCCGTCGGCGGTCGCCTCGCTACGAGAGAATTCACATCCGGAAGTAGGTATTGTCCAGCCTGGCGCGTCACTCAGCTGGCGCGTCTCGGCCTGGCCCGGCCGGTCGCCGAAGCAGTTGCCGACAGGGTCGACTGGCATGAAGTGGCGAAGCTGGTCCGACGGGGATGCCCAGCTGCACTAGCCGTCACGATCATTCAATAGCGCGCCAGCCAGGGTAGTTGCCGGCCGTGGTGGTCAGACGAATCCGGTTGAGAGCGCGCTACGGCAGGTAGATGCCCTACAGCAGCGTCACCTGCCTGCTCACCTTTGCTGATAGGTCAGCGCCAGCAGAAGCCGACCATCAGGTCGCAGACCTGGCTGCTGTTGGGTGTCTGACTCTCGGTTATGCCGGTACCCGTTCGAGGTCGCGCAGCCGCCGCGCGGCGATATGCCGCCGCTCTTCCTCGCTGGTACCACCCCAAATGCCATATGCCTCATCACTATCGATGGCGAAGTCGAGGCACTGTTGACGAATAGGGCAGCGTGCGCACATGGCCTTGGCTCTGGTGACATTAAGCTGGTCGGCTCCGGTGCTGGATACCGGGAAGAAGCTCTCAGGGTCCGCTGACCGGCACGCGGCCAAATCCCACCAACTGCCGGTCGCCTCCGTTGCCACCGTCAGACCTCCTGTGTCGTTTACACCTAACAAAAGGACGCAACGTCAATCGCGAGCTGGCCGAGCAACCTTACAGTCACCCGCGTGCCCGTTTCGGCGCAGCCCTACGGGTAGTGCATAACTCATGAACAACGAGCTAGACACCAATGGCGCAGCACTGAGCAATCCGGCCGCGTCCGCTGACGCACACCAGCATGCGCGCAAGGAGATAGAGGAAACCCAGGAGCGCGCACGTGTGGCCGGCCGGCAGCTGAGTCGCTCGTGGCTGCTGCGCCTGGCAGCAGTCGCTGCTGGCCTCATTGCGGCCGGGCTGGCGAAGGGCCACAGGGCTGCGCATCGCGCGAGCGCGCGCTGACGCAACGATCTCGACCGGGAGCACATCTACGGCTGCCTCGACCTTGCAATCCCTCATGCTGTCCTCCCGATCGCCTGCGCGGCTTTCCCGAACGCGGCACTCGGTGATGCTGCCGGTCTCGGTGACCCACCGGCTACGCCAGATGAGTGAGCGAGGCTCATAGAAGCCGCCCCAGACAAACCGATCGGCAAGTCGGATCGCGTAAACCCCTGCCCTCCGATCAGTGAGGAGAAGACCGAACCTGACTGCCAGGCGGGCGCGCATAGCCCGACAATCTCGCCCCGCGGGCCGATGCTGGCGCCGCGCTCGTCGTCGGCCAGCAGCGCGTAGTCACGCAGAGCGTGCGGCGGGAACCCCTGGCCCGCCTCAGACGGCGTGCCGGCGCTTGTCTTCGTGCGCCTGGTCATTGATCGCCGTCCCGGCTGCTCGGGCTTGGAGTCTTCCCACGGCGCGTCAGCGGCAGCACGAACCACAGGCTGGCGAACAATGCTCCGACAACGATTGTGAGAATAGGCGTCGGCACACCGGGCTGGACGTAGCTCGTCACCAGCAGAACGACTCCGGTAACTGCGAGGGCGACGGTGGCCAGGCCCGCGATAGCCATCGCGTTGGCCGCTCGCAGCAGGCTGCCTAGCTGATGGCGCCGGAAGAGCAGCCGGTGATAGGCGACCGGCGCAACGAGCAGGACGATCGAGATGCTGGAGAGCAGGACAATCGCGAGGTACAGCTATCGCTGCCAGGCTTCCAGGCGGCTGAACCGGAGCGTGAACGGCAGGCCGAGGAGGAACCCGAACAGGACCTGCACGCCCAGAGTACCGACTCGCAGTTCCTGGAGCAGGTCTATGAGGTTCCGGTCGTCACGCTGCTCCGGTGTCTCGCCGGGCCGTCCAGGCGCCGTCACCGGCGCACGGGCTTGCAGCCATGACGGACTCGCATCGGCGGGGCTTACCCGGATCAGCGATGGCCAAACCTAACAGGCTTCAGCTGCGCGGATCTTCAGCCAGATCTCGTGCCAGCGGCACCGACACAATCTTGAGCGGCTCGAAGCCGAGCCGGTGCGCCGTGTCATAAAAGACGCAGTCGGCCTACCCGGTTATGCAGAACAGGCCGCCAGGCGTAGTGATGTTAGTGGCGTGGCCGGTCTCCGAGACGAACGCATTCGGCGTGTCGTTCACAAGACCCCAGGCGAGCGCGTTACCCGGCTGACGTAGTCACTGCGATGGCTTCCTGCGGCGCGGCGCCGACCCTGCGCCAGCGTGCCCGTATCGGGAAATCGCCGCAACGGAGCGGTTAGCCTCAAGCGCACCGATGCGCTCTCGCGGCGGCCGGTTCCCGACCGCCGGGCCCCAGGGCCTAGAGATCGATAACGAGTCCCTTGTCGAGAACAACAACTTCGGCCAGCACGCTCGGTGTCGGCCCGTCGAGATAACCGCCGGCCGCCGCGCAATTGTGGTGGTAGTCGTCATCGCTACCTCGCCCCGGCTCGGACCGGGTGGCGACGCGACGATCTGCTCCCGGCCTTGACTGGCTGGCGACGCGACGACCTGCCTTCGCCGCCACGGTCGCTACCGCCGCGCCGCGCCCCTTGCGGCTCACGGTCTTCGTCGTAGCCGGCCTCGTCCTCGTCCTCCTCGTCCTCGTCGTAGTCCTGGTCGACCCGGTCTTCGTCGTGGTCCTCGTCCTCGTCGTAGTCCTGGCCGGCCCGGTTCTCGTCATCGGCCCGGTCTTCGTCGTACTCCCGCTCTTCGTCCCCGGCCCGGGTCTCATCCTCGCCGCGGCCCTGCCGGTCGCCGTCCTCTTGGTCCCTGGCTTCGCCGTCGCTGACTACTTGGCCATCTCGGATCTCTCCTCGCCAGCCCTCGACCTCGTCGGGGTTGGTGATCACCTGGGTCATCACGTGACGGCGGAAGTGCTTGAGTTCCAGGCGGACTCGCCGGCCCTGTGCTCGCCACAGGTTGCCGATGTTCTCGACCACCCCTGCCGGGTGGTATTCGAGGACGACCAGGACCCGGGTTAGTTCCGGGTGGCCGATGGCGTGGAAGGTGACGGTGCCGTCGACGTGGCCCTTGTCGCCTTCGGACTTCCAGACGATCCGGTTGTCGGGGATCTGCTCGGTGATGGTCGAGCGCCAGCTGCGGTGCGACCAGAACACCTGCGCTTTCCAGTTGAGCTTGGCCTCTTCTTCCTGGTTGACGGTCTCGACTTTCTTCATGAAGGTCGGGAAGTCCTGGAACTGCGTCCAGACGTTGTAGGTCAGGTCAAGCGGCGCACCGACGTCGATGTACTCGACAATATTGGTGACTTTCAGACCCTTACCGCCGCCTTTCCCACCACCGCCGCCAAACGCCTTGCTGATCATGCCCTTCACGCCACCGAAGGCGGCGTTGGCCAGCCCGCGCAGCGGCTTGCCCTGAGCAAGATCGGGCGCGGCTGCCTTGAGTGCCTTAGCTGTCGGGCCGCCGTTCTCTGCGTAGTCAGAGAGCTTGTCGGTGGCTGAGCCGACTTTCTCGGTGCCGACGGCAATGGCTCGATGTGCCAGTGCTCCGAGGAATGACCCGAGTTCTTGCTTCAGCTGATCGGTCGGCAGTTCGTCCATGAAGCTGTGCAACGCGCCGTTGCCCGTGCTCTGTGCTGTCTTTTCACTCATTCGCTGTCACCCCCGTCCCGCGATGCCGAGGACCGCGGACGATCTCGCCCGCCGTCCTGGCCGTGCCTGGCGCCGGCACTGCTGCGCTCACCATCGCCCTCGCCGCCGTGCCGGGAAGGATGCCGTGGGCGATCATGAGCCGCCTGCTCTTCCCGGCTGCGCGACTCTCGGTTGCCACGCGGGCGGTCCGATTCACCGCGCGGTGCCGGAACACGCTCGGCTTGGTCGCGGCTGTCATCATCGTCGTCCCGGTGGCCTTCCCGCCTGGAATCAGCAGCACGGTCCTCGTCGCGATACCGCTCGTCCTCGTCGCGATCTCGCTCGTCCTCGACGTCCTCTTCGTCGTCCGCTGCGGCGCCGCCAGCGCCGCCTGCCCTCGTGGCCCGCATCGCGTCGCTCCGCTCACGAAGCCCCTCGCTCAACGAGTCGATCTTGCTGCTGACCGCGGCAACGGCAGCTGCCTTCCCGGCATCGACAAGACGGCCCTTCATCTCGTCGGTCAGCTTGGTCAACTCAGGCGACGAGGTGAGCAGCTTGGCGCCCTGCTGGACCAGGCCACCCGCGCCGCTGGGCAGTTTCCCGCGGCCAGCCAGCGCTGCGAGGCCCAGCGCCCACTTCATCTTGTGAAGTCTGCCCAGCAGATACCCCGCCGCGACGGCAAGGCCCACGCGGGCTCCGGTATTCATCGCATCCCCCCATCACGCGAGGAGACGTGCATGAGGAACCGGCCTCTGAACCCGGCACTCCGCCCGTCCCCCGACTTACGGTGCGGCGTACCACCAGCGGGCTACCCACATACCCCGGATGCAAACAAACCCCAAACGCCTCAGCGACGACAACTGCAACGAAACACCAGGATCCGGCAAAAGCCGCGCCCCGCGGCCACACCGCAAGGGCAAAAACGGGCGCGGAGCAGTGGCGGTGCCGACCGCGATGCGCAAAAAAAATCCCATGCCGGGCTCGGACGGCCCCCGGGCCGCTAATCCTGCGGAGTCCCGCGCGGACGTGCCTGTCAACCGATCGGCCTGGCAGCCGTCCTCTTGGTCATGTACCCGAGTTTCCTGGTGCCGGTTTGCTTGCCTGTCAGCCTGGATGCGTCGGGCCACCTGACGTCGTAGGCCCAGCCGAGTTTCTGGGCTAGCCAGATTGTTCTGGCGGCGATGTCGATCTGGCCTTTGAGCACTCCGTGGCGTGCGCAGGTCGGGTCGGCGTGGTGGAGGTTGTGCCAGGACTCGCCGAAGGACAGGATAGCCAGCCACGAGACGTTCCTGGACTTGTCGCGCACTTCGAACTCTTTGGTGCCGAAGGTGTGGCAGATCGAGTTGATCGACCAGGTGATGTGATGCAGGAACGCGATCCGCACCAACGTGGCCGAGAAGAACGCTGTCAGCGCGCCCTGCCAGGACATGGACCACAGTCCGCCGATGAGGGCAGGTCCGAGGAGGGAGACGGTGACCAGGCCGGGGAACCAGCGGGAGATCTTGACGATGTCGGCGTCGGCGAGCCAGTCGGGGCAGAACTTTTCCTCTGACGTGATGTCTCCGTCGAACATCCAGCCGACGTGGGCGTACGCCAGTCCTTTGGCCAGGGCCTTCCAGTCGTTCCCGAAGCGCCACGGCGAGTGCGGGTCGCCGTCCTTGTCGCTGTACTTGTGGTGCCTTCGGTGATCGGCCACCCAGGTGATCACCGGCTTCTCGATGGCCAGGCTGCCGGCGATCGCCAGCGCGATCTTGAACCCGCGCGCAGCCTTAAAGGACCCGTGGGTGAAGTAGCGGTGCAGGCCCACGCTGACGCCGAGCCCGGTGATGTAGTAGAACGCGACTGCCAGCACGATGTCGTGCCAGCTGAGGCCCCATCCCCAGGCCAGCGGCACCGCGGCGATCAGCGCGAGTAACGGGACGGCCACGAAGACGCCGACCAGGACGCGGTCCAAGACGCTGGTCCGCTCCGGCATGATCTCCGGCCTGGCCGCGGTTCGTGAGGTGAGGTCGCCGGTTCGTGCCGCCGTGGCGTCAGTAGTCGTAGTAGTTGTTGTCATGCGGTCCTCGCTTGCCGGTCGAGGTATTCCCTGTGGACGGTGCTTCGCATCGACCGGGGTCCAGGACCAACGCGATTACGCTTACGTATCCGTAGCTTACGTCACCGTAGGTGCAAGGCGGAAAGCTCGCTCCGGCTGGTCGTCCTCAGCTGGCTCTGGCCTGAAGGTCGTCAGACTCCGGCGCTGAGGACCCGTTGGCAGTCGGAGAGCTGCCCGGCTGGCGTCGGTGGGGTGCCGCGCCGGCGGTGCTTGTGCGGGGCGCCGGATCGAGAACGGCGTCGGTGGCGAATGAGGGCTGGCGGCGGCCCGTCCAGCGACATTGGCTGCCGCACAGGTTCGGCCCGCCGGGCTTCCCTGATGTCAGCATCGCGGACCCCGAGCGACGAGCGTGAGCGAGCCACAGAGGTGGAGCTGTGCCGGGTGCGCTGCTGCAACGGCAGACACTCGCCGGGCGGACAGCCGCCAGCCATCGCGGGCGCCAGCCTCGCGTCTTCCCGCGGGCGGCCTGCACCGCTACTGGCTGCTGGTGAGCTGGCCGCCTGACCAGCCGCCGCGGGCGGGCGCGCGCAGTTGCACCGTGGCCTGTGGAGACACGACGCTGATCGCGCAGGCTGAATGCTCGTCAGCCGCGTGAATGTTTGCAGGCTGAGATCCCGGTTACTTGTAGCGGCTATGAACAGATCCTCAGGCATTGGCCTTACATCTTTCGGGATGGTCCTCGTAGTAGTGGGAGCCATCCTGAGGTTCGCTATCTCGGTGCAGACCTCCGGCTTCAACATCCACAAGGTCGGCGACATCTTCCTGCTGGTCGGCATCCTCATGGTCATCTTGAGCCTGGTCATCATCGCTATGAGCTCCAGACGGCGGGTCGTGACCCGCACAGACGTCCGGGAAACTCCCACAGGCCAGCAGCGGACCGACCAGCGCGACGACTGGGGCGTGCCCTAGGGCACTGGTCGACGGGCCGCGCAGGCCACCGGGCCGGATGGCCATGACGATCGGCGGGAACGCGAAGACCGCCCCGGCACCGTGCCTGTATCGGGTCCGGGCCAGCCGTAGCCGCGGTCGGACCGCCTGCCGGAGCCGATTTGCTCTATCCCTGGTCGTCATTCGCGGCCGAGTAGCGGGCCGAGTGGACCGAGGTCGAGGTTGAGGTCTTCGCGCGCTAGCTCAAAGTAGTCGCAGAGCTCAGACATCCGGTTGTCCAGGGCCATCAGCGTCGAGCCGACCTGCTCAATCTGCCCGTCGCTGAGGTCGCCTTGATCCACCCGGCGGATAGCCTGGCGCTCCATCAGCTGCCGGAGCAGCTCGACAATCGTCAGCACGAGGGCGACCAGGCTGCGCTCGGCGCTCGCGCGGTCCATCTCGATGTTGCGAGATAGGCCGGGAACGCGGAGCAGACTGCCTGTGAAGTCGGCCCCGGAGTCCGGTACCCGGCCGGGGTTCGTGCGCCCGGAACTCACATCAGCTCCTCATCGATGAGATGGCCGCACGCCGGCATGTCCGCCCGGATCGAGACCACAAGTGCTCGCAGCGAGATTCGGACTAGCTCGACCTCGGCAATTGACAGGGTCACGTCGCCTGCGATCACGACGCCGCCGGCCAGGACGCGATCCAGCAGGTCAATCAGCGCGACGTGCGTCGGAGGTGTGCGCGCGGCGACCTCAACGCCAGCGAACGCGTACATGTTAAGGCGTCCGGCCCGTCGGCGAAGGAGTAGGCAGGCCACGGTCCGGTCACGACGACCTTTAGCGCGCCTGCTGCGGCAGCAGATACCTGAGCAGACTCAGCGAACTGTGACAGTTGTGCTGTCTCGACGAGGTAAGCCGCGTTGAGCACCATCAGGCCCTCGTCAACGTCGGTACGGGAGTCGCGCGGCGGATGCCGGTGCGCGGCAACTGCCAGCCGGCCCAGTGCCGCGTGTATCTCCTCGCCGCACCGCGCTGCCAGCCGCTGTCCCTCCACTCGGGCTGTCAGTTCCGCGCGTCGCCGAGACAGGTACGCGGCGCCCGACCGATCGGCAGGCCCGGGTGGCCCGGCGTTCGCCGGCCGGCCGCCAGGACCGGGGTCTGCTGGCTCGGCAGTCCCGCGTTCGGTGAACAGCGAGTCTGGGTCAGCCCAGGCCTTGATTCCGCACTCGGTGCGGCCAGCCAGCCAGCCGAGCCGGTGGCAGAACTCGTCTCGCTGCTGATCCAGCAGACCGCGCACCCGCTCATCGGTCCGGTAGACGGTAGCCAGCCGGAACGGCAGCGTCGGACCAAGCGCGGCGACGGCGGCGACCACGTCGTGGTGACGACGCGCCAGCGCCTCAAGTTCTGCCGGGTCCGACAACCGGTCCTGGAGTTGTTCCGCGCTGAACACGCCCGGATCTACCGACTCCACGACCGCGGTCAGCGGGCCGCTGTGCAGCGTACGGATCTGCCCGCGGCCGATTCCCCGCAGGCCGGCGAGCCCAGCGTGATCGCCGCTGTGTCTAATCGCATAAACCCAGATCGCGTCATGCGCAGCCAGCGGCGGTGCGGCGCAGTCAGACATCCGCTCAACTCCAGCTTGGGACGTCACTGCGATGACTTCCTCGAACGCGTCGACGGCGTGACGGCGGACTCCGCGCGCCGGGCACGGGAACCTGACCCGGCTGCGCGGCCCGCCTCAAGGGTGCCAATGCGCTCGCGCAGTTGCCGGTTCTCCGCCGCCAGGTCCCGGGCTCCGGACGAGAGCGTGGGATCGTGCTCCCACCAGTCGATTCCCATTTCTTTCGCGCGGTCCACCGACGCAATCAGCAGGCGCAGCCGGATGGTCAGCAACTCGATGTCGAGTAGGTCCACGCGAATGTCACCCGCGACGACGATGCCCTTGTCCAGTACCCGCTCCAGGATGTCCACGAGGCTGGAGGGCTCCGGGTGCGTCGGAAGCCGCTCCCTGCTAGCTGGCGCCGGATCCCATGCGCGGGTCATACGCCCCCTTTAGGTCCGGTCATAGCTCCTCCTCGACTTGTGCGCGGTGATAGCGCTGCCCCCGCTCGCAGCGGACCAGGTCTCCGTTGGTGTCGAGGATGACCTCGTAGACGGCCATGATGTCGGTGGTCTCCGGGATGCGATGCAGTTCCATCACTTCCACGCCGACCTGCCAGCCGTCGTCCTCGCGCACCACTGAGACGACGTTCTCCGGACAGCGGCCGGTGAGCTGAAGAACGTTCTCGGCGGCCAGGCGCGCGGCCTCCATTCCGTCGGATTGTCGCCGGCGCGGCAGCCGTCGCTCGCGTTCGTCCTCATCGCGGTGCCCGGCCCGTCTCTCTCGCTCGGAGTCGTCCCGGCCGCGACGTTCGCGGCTCGGGCGCTCAGCTTCATCGCGAGAACGACGCTCCCGGCCCGGGGCTCGGGTGCTGGTCCGGTCAGTCACTGTCCGCCTCCGGAATCCCTCTCATCCCACCCCGTGCTCGCATTAGCCGGGCAACGAGAGCTTCCTCTGCCGCTGCGCACTCTTCCGCTGATATCTCGCCAGCGTCGCGGGCCTCGTCAAGTTCCGCCAGCCGCTGATAAGTCTCCACCGGGTTGTATTCCTCCTGCGTTGCCAGATCGAGCACTTGCTCGCTCAGCCAGGCAACGCCGCGGACCGGCGCGAGCGGAAGCAAGATCAGCCCGGTTAGCAAGCCCACTGGTCGGCCTCCGGTGTCTGCGCAAAGTCGTAGGCCGGGAGCGGTCCGACGAGTCGGAGCCGGATCCGGCTGTCCCACCGCCGGCCCAGTTCTTCTGCGGCCTGCTCGAACGCCGACCGGTCTGGCCGCGGCACCAGGAACGCCGCATCAGCCGCAATCTCAGGCGATGCCGGAACCCGCTCGGCGATGGCTGTGACACGCGGTTCGAGGAACTCCCTCATGAACTCCATATCAGCTTTCTGCTTGCGTTCCAGAGCGCGTGCGACCAGGGCGCCCAGCCGGATTGCCTCAAGGCGATGCGCGTCTGCGTCGCGTTCGCGCAGCCACGAACTCATGCGCGCGACCTGCGGGTCCTCGGCTAGCACTTCAGCGAAGGCTGCCCCCTGGAGATATCTGCCCCTGAGGACGAACTGCTCGTGGTTGCCGATGCGCTGCAGCGCTTCGGCGAAGGCGTCGGTATGCGGCTCTAGTAGTTCCGCTACCACTGCATCGGTGTTCTCCAGCGCGGCGCCAAATCGCATCGGCAATACCGCGCAGGACTGGAAGAGCGTCTCGATTACCCGAGCGTGGGCACGCAAGTCGGCCGCGGTGCCCAGCGGCCGCGATGACGGCAGCTGACTCGCCAGAGCAGCGACGGAACCATCCGTGACCACGTGAACCTGAGCGTCACCGATGCCGTGCAGATCGTCGGGGACTGGCGCCCCGGCGTGGACGATGCCGTACACATAGACCGGTGCGAGCCTGGCCGCACCAGGACGTCTGCCCCGGGACCGTACCGGCCGGCGGGATGCTGAGGTTCCTGGCGAGCCGCGCAGGCCCGCGCTCATTCTTCGTCCTCGTCTTCGTCCTCGCGGCGACGGGAACGCGCGCGGCGCCCGTCGGACCCATTTCCTCCGGAGTCGTCCCGGCCGAGTACCTCGCGAGCCGTCTCTCGCACTCCTGCCAGTGCTCCACGGGTCTTGTGCCGTGCGCCGCCCTCCGTGATGCGTCCGAGGAGATCCGGCAATCCCTGTGGCCCGTTCTCCGTCAGGTCGAGGCGGTTGACCGCTTCAGCGAACCGCAGGTACGTATCGACGCTCGCGATGACGATCCGGGCATCGATCGTCAGAACTTCGATGCCCACCAGGGCGATCCGGACATAGACATCGATCACGAGTCCCTTGTCGAGGATCAGATCGACAACTTCGGCCAGTCCGCTCGGGGTCGGCCGCTCGAGGTAGCCCCCTCGCTGGCGCCGCGTAATCGTGGTACTCGTCGTCATCGCTACCTCGACCCGGCCTTCACCGGCTTGCGGCCGCGCGACGATCTGCCATTGTCGCCGCAGTCGCGATCACCGCGCCGAGCCTCCGCAGGCTCCCGGTCTTCCTCATCCTCGCCGTCCTCGTCATAGTCCCGGTCTTCCTCATACTCGCCGTCCTCGTCATAGTCGCGGTCTTCGTGGTCCTCGTACTCGCCGTGGTCTCGCTCTTCGTCTTCGTCGTAGTCCTTGTCCTTAGCGGCCGTGTCCTCGCCGCGTCCTTCCTCTTCGGCGGAAGCCTCGTCCTGGAGGCGGCCCTGCCGGTCGCGGTCCTCCTGGTCCTGGCCTTCGCCATCGCTGACTACCTCGCCGTCACGGATCTCTCCTCGCCAGCCTTCGACGTCGTCGGGGTTGGTGATCACCTGGGTCATGACGTGACGGCGGAAGTGCTTGAGTTCCAGGCGGACTCGCCGGCCCTGCGCCCGCCACAGGTTGCCGATGTTCTCGACCACCCCTGCCGGGTGGTATTCGAGAACGACCAGGACCCGGGTAAATTCCGGGTGGCCGATGGCGTGGAAGGTGACGGTGCCGTCGACGTGGCCCTTGTCGCCTTCGGACTTCCACACGATCCGGTTATCGGGGATCTGCTCGGTGATGGTCGAGCGCCAGCTGCGGTGCGACAAGAACACCTGCGCTTTCCAGTTGAGCTTGGCCTCTTCCTCCTGGCTGACGGTCTCGACTTTCTTCATGAACTTCGGGAAGTCCTGGAACTGCGTCCAGACGTCATAGGTCAGATCGAGCGGCGCGCCGACGTCGATCTGCTCGACAATGTTGGTGACCTTGACACCCTTACCGCCGCCTTTCCCGCCACCACCGCCGCCGGCGGCCTTGCCGAGCATGCCTGTCACGCCACCGAAGGCGGCCTTGGCCAGCCCGCGCAGCGGCTTGCCGCGGGCAAGATCCGGTCCACCTGCCTTAAGCGCCTTAGCAGCCGGGCCGCCGTTCTCGGCGTAGTCCGTAAGCTTCTCAGTGGCTGAGCCGACCTTCTCAGTGCCGACGGCAATCGCGCGCTGCGCCAGCGCCCCCAGGAATGACCCGAGTTCCTCCTTCAGCCGGTCGGTCGGCAACTCGTCCATGAAACCGTGCAACGCGCCGTTACCCGCGGCCGGCGCTGTCTGCTCACTCATTCGCCGTCACCCCCCGTCCCGCGATGCCGAGGACCGCGGACCAGATCGCCCCTCGCCTCTGGGCCTGCCAGCCGACTCTCTGCGCGCGCCATCGCCGTTGCCGTCCTGCCGGGACGGATGACTGCCGCGATCATCCGCGGCGCGTTCCCGGCTCCGTGACTGCCGGCCGGCACGACCGCGGCCAGATTCACCGCGAGGTGCCGGAACACGCTGAGCTTGGTCGCGACCGTCAACGTCGTCGTCCCGGTCGCGCCTCGGCCCGGAATCAGCGGCCCGCTCCTCGTCGCGATACCGCACGTCCCTGTCAGCAGCGCGATCCTCGTCGCGATCCCGCTCGTCCTCGACGTCCTCTTCGCCGCCCGCTGCGGCACCACCAGCGCCGCCTGCCCTTGCCGCGCGCATCCCCTCGCTCCGCTCACGAAGCCCCTCGCTCAACGAGTCGATCTTGCTGCTGACCGCGGCAACGGCAGCTGCCTTCCCGGCATCGACCAGACGGCCCTTCATCTCGTCGGTCAGCTTGGTCAACTCAGGCGAAGAGGTGAGCAGCTTGGCGCCCTGCTGGACCAGGCCACCTGCGCCGCCGGGCAGTTTCCCGCGGCCAGCCAGCGCCGCGACACCCAGCGCCCACTTCATCTTGTGAAATCTGCCCAGCAGATACCCCGCCGCGACGGCAAGGCCCACGCGGGCTCCCGTGTTCATCGCATCCCCCCAAGACGCGAGCCACGGCACTGCCGTGGGTCTGAGGA
The DNA here is from genome assembly GCA_036488155.1 of Streptosporangiaceae bacterium. Taxonomy (GTDB): domain Bacteria; phylum Actinomycetota; class Actinomycetes; order Streptosporangiales; family Streptosporangiaceae; genus JAJYUU01. The sequence goes on from DASXIA010000255.1 coordinate 19,094, forward strand.
ACCGGCCCGCAAATCTGGCATTTTGCCGTTCCCCGACTACGGCGCGCCGTCCCCCCTGCGGGCTACCCACTTACCTCTGGTGGAAACAAGTCCCAAACATCTCAGTGGACACGGCCTCGGCACAACCATCCCGTTCGGGAATAGAACACTCCTGAAACCTCACGGCGGGCCAAGGAGCGCCCGCTGCCGGAGGGATGACGACAGGGACACGGCAATTCGACCGCCTGCCGGGACCGACTTGCCTCGGTGCTTGGCCGCGTTCGGCCGATGACCTGAGCCGGGTGATCGGCCGATCGGCTGGCTGCGAACGCGACCTTGCCTGTCTACGTGACGCCTGTATATTGCTCCGGCAGCCGCCGAGTACCAGCCCTGCTGGTCAGGGAGCAACTGGCAGTTCCCGACGAAGGAACAGCTCGGCCAGTTCGGCAGACGTGTGATCGCGCTGACGGTCTGCGCTCTTGCTGCTCCGGGCTGACCAAGCCGTCTGTTGGTGTAGTCCGGTTACTGATCTAAGCCCGTCCGACCGCTAGGAAGTGTCCTTCGGGCCTGTCGGCGTAAATTCCCGCCAGCGTCCGGAACCGGTCTTGGCCGCGTTGTCGCTGGTTGCCTGCGTCCCGAGCGGTGCCGCAAGGCGATTGCGACGACGAGCGGGAAGAGGCCCTGGACCGCCGACGTCAGCCGCTCGACCATGCCAAGGTCACCGGCACCGTCCCGTGCTTCGATCAGGAGCCAGCAAGACAAGCCGGCGAAATCCACGGTCACCGTCGCGCAGCCGTCGACACTCAGGATCCAAGTTCGCGCCGGCGGGCGCCTAGCGACAAGTACGGGCCAGACCGCTGTCGTGACCACGCAGCTCACCGCGAACGCGAGGTGGCGCGACGTCGGGCGCGTGGCCGGTTCCGGTGGACATACTCCCGGTCGCGGGGCAAGCTGGACGCCATTGTCGCCGTGGCCCGCGGGCCGCAGGCAGGGCTGATCGCGCTTGCGCTCGGTCTGGATTTCGGTACTGCCAGGATCGCCCCGGCCATGGCGGCTCCGGTCGGAATGACGAAGGCTAGCCCGCCCGGGCCATGGCGGTTGGCTCTGGGAGCCCGTCCTTAATCCGGCTTACCGCGGAGCGGCGGCAGCACGTCCTCCGGCCTGGTCGGGGTGCGGGTCGGCGGGTTGGCACTGGCCGGACGGTCGCTAAAGGTGACCTCGATCTGCTGCTCGGCTCGGCGCTGGTTTTGTAGTGCCTGTAGCGTCATAGATGCTCGGTCAGCCTCGGTCAGCGGTGGCTGGATCATCGTGCGGGGCCATAGCCTGCGCGCCAGAACCGCGTTGATCTCGGCGGCGTAGATGGCAGCCTGGGCGGCGAAGTAGATCCAGCCCACCAGGCCGAGCACGGTGGCAAAGATGCCGTAAACGGAGTCGCTGTGCAGATCGTGGTGCACCAGGTAGGCCCCGAAGGCCTGCAGCACGGTCCAGAACAAGCCGCCTGCAACTGCGCCTGCAATCAAGTCGCGCGAGCGCACAGCCTTAGGCGTCAGGGTCCTGAAACCCAGGTAGTACAGGCCGACATTGGCGAACGCAGCTAGGCACTGCGCGAGCGCCAGGATGACGAACGCGTGCCGGCCGTAAGCGACAATACCGGCCAGTAGCGTGCTGGTAACAACGGCCAAAGCAAGGATCAGAAGGAAGACCGCGCTGCGGGCAAGCCGCGGTAAATAGCCCGGCCTGTCTGGACCGGGCAGGTTCCACACCTGTGCCATAGTGAACAGCCCGGCCTGTGCTAGCTTCGTCACGCCCCAGACTAAAAGCAGCAAGCCGACTGTCAGGCTGGCTGCGGTAGCCCGCTTCAGCCCGTGAATGTTGCTGGCCAGTTGCTGGCCGATCAGCGGGAACTGCATCGTTGCCCCGTGGATGACCTGGCTGCGCACCGACGGATCGCTTGCCGCGATATTGACCAGCACGGTGACGAGGATCAGCAGCAGCGGAAACAGCGATACGAATCCGGTGTACGCGAGGTTCGACACCAGCGCGCCGCCGTTGTCGTCGCCGAATTTCTTGATGACCCCAAACAGAAACGCGGTAAGAGTGTGACGCTGCTGTATGGCATCTGCCTGCCGTAGCGCCTTCTCGACCGGATTCATTTCGGTCACCACCGCCTCGCCACCAGCTACTGATGCGCTACGTACACCCTGTACCAGAGCTTCCCGCCGCAGCTGCCCTGGCTAGGAGCGCACAAACGGATTGACTCGGCGGCCGCGAGGTTCCGCGCCGCTGGCCGGCGGTCGGATGCTTTAGGCGGGCCGGCCTGACCGAACTGCTCGGCATGGTTATCCCGGCAGCTGCTGGCCAGCGCGGACTGCGTCTCTGACAGCGGAATCCAGCGCGGCGCAGAGGATGTGAATTGCAGCCAGGTGGACTTCCTCGACGGTGGTTGGCACGGCCGCTTCGACGCAGACAGCTTCCGCGCACGCCGCGGCCACAGCGTTCGGCGCGGGGCCAGTCAGCGCCCAGGTCGTCACTCCCAGCTCCCCGGCCGCCCGTGCGACGTCAGCTATTCCCTCGTCTGCCCAGATGGCCGACAAGCAGAGCAGCACGTCTCCCGGCCCGCAGTCGTTGTTCACGTCTGAGCCGGCCGGTAGCGTCGCGACAGCCAAGGCCGGACGGTCATCCTCCGGACCAGTGAGCTCGGTTACCAGGTGTCGAGCTTGCTGCGCGCTCGCGCCTGTGCCACAAGCCAAGAGCCGTCCGCCCGTTGCCAGTACTGAAGCTGCGCTCCTCCCCCATGCCTGCAGTTTCGGCACGTCGTCATCGATGTGCTGCAGCGCAATCGCCAAACTGATCAGATGCCGGTCAATCACGGCCATGCCCTCCCTTGGTTGCGCTGCACAACCGGCTACCCGCAAAGCCACAGCTAAACATCACATCGCGCGTTAACGGGCAGGATCGGATGACAAGGCCAAAGGCGAGCTTCGTCAACAAATCACCGGAGTAACGCAACGACAGCTGTCGGCGAAAGCAGTTGGACTGCCAGCACTCGGCGGCGAACCCGCTGCGACAGATGCCCCGCTCTGAGGAGTCTGGGTGCAGGCTGGACAAGCGAGCGCGGAGCGAGGAGGGTGGGACTCGGACGGTTGAAATCACAGCCGCTGAGCGCGCGTTCTCACTTGCCGGCATGTCGCCGCCCTCCGGACCCTGGGGCTTATCTTGGCCGTCTTACCGCCGCCAACGCCGCCTGGCTGGCACTCGCCGCCATCAGCTGCAACCTGCTGCGCGCCGCCGGCTGCCTGGCCAGCCTCGCCTGCGCCAAAGCCCGCGGCGCCACCCTGCGCCGCGACCTGATCAGCATTGCCGCGCGAACCGCCCGCCACGGCCGCGGCCACCTCACCTTGCACCTGCCCGACGGCTGGCACCGCGAGCAGGAATGGGCCAGCCTGTTCGAGACCGCGTGCGGGCCACCCGCTACCGCGGCCTGACCAGCCCAGACCCGGTCACCGCAGCCAACGCACCGGCACCCGCCCACCGGCAGCCCGCCAGCCCTGACCCCAGCCAGCGACACCGGACAAGCCGCACAACAGTGAACGGCAAAACAACCACGCCCGTCATCAGCCCCCAAGACCAGCTTGCGGAGCCAGCAACCGGAAAACGACCATCCCAATTCACGCGGTGGATCGAGGCTTAGGCATGCCCTTCGCGGACACGTTAGGCCAATGACTCTCGCCGGGCCTGTCCGTCTTCTCGAGTACCAGCACCCGCTGCTCGAATTGGATCGCGCCCGACACCGCGAGCTCGCGCTGGTCCTGGTTCGCCTCCGTCAATCTGGCCCCGGCCGCCGAGGCCATGCTCGCCTTCGCCCTAGCGGTGGCGTTCGGGGCCCTGCTGCGGCGCACGCTTCCCGCCATCGGCGCCGCCGTGGCCGGATTCACCGTCCTGCTCCTCGCCGCCCGGTGGGTGGTACAGGCCCTGACACCGGCCAGAAAGACAACCGGGCCGCACTCCACTGCCCCGCCCGGCAGCTGGATCCTCGGCTCCGGAACGAACGCCCCAGTCCCCTACCACCCAGCCGGCCAGTACTGGCCGCTACAGCTCGTCCTGCTCATCATCCTGCTCGCCCTCGCCGCGGCCGCCCTAGCAACTGGCTGGCACGCCACCCGGACATGCACTGTCTAACCGGCGCCTACCTAACACCTGGCAACCTGCTGCGCGGTCAACAACCGCGCTGGCTGTGATCTGCACGGCCGCAGCGCGCCGGCCCGAACGCCGAGGTACCCAGGCCGCAAGCCCTAGCCGGACGCGCCGCGAGATCCAGCACGATCAGGGTCCCTGCCTGGACTCCTAACCGCTCGGGCGACCCAGTTATCGTCAGCGGCACCGCCGGACTTACCCGCGGCAGCGACGCTTGAGCTGTCCGAGGACGCGCGAGAGAAGCCCTCCGCTATCGCGCCCCCGGACTTTCAGCCTGCCGGCGATCGGCGCCGTAAGCGGACGGACTACAGGGCTCGCATAGTCAGATGGTGCAGTCCTTGCATCTCTGCACTGGGCTGCCGCGCCCGGAGGCATCAGACCTCGCGCCAGCGGGCCTCACAGCAAGAAAATGCACCGAACATAATCAGGCCTATGGCTACTAGAGCCAGAAGCCATGGCCCGAGGGGAGTGTGAGCGAAGACCAGGAGCCCGGAGTCGATGCCCTTGGCCTGGCCGGGCCTTGCATCTATGGCAGCGATCGCCAGGAAGACGCCGATCGCCACGAACACTGCACCTCGTGCTACGCCGCCAATCTGGCCAAGCTTCGTCACCGTCTTGCGCGTTGTCGCCGATGCTGTGCCCATGCGCATCCGGCGCAGGAAGCGGGCCTGCCATGCCTGGTACATCAGCATGATGCCGACACCAGCAATGACTACGCCGACGATAGCGACGAGCACCTGGCCGCCGGGGTACTTCAATGCGGTCGCGGTCAGGTCCTGCGACTGCTTGTTGGTGGACGCAGGCGCGCCCAGGCCAAGCGCGAACTTCAGGATGCCGTAGGTGATCAAGCCGTAGATGACGGCCCTGGCGAGGGACCCCAGCCGGCTAGATGCCTTATGCCCGTCGGGCCCGGCGGCCCCCCAGATAGCCTCGGACAGCCGCCAGAGCGTCATTCCGGCGAATCCAACAACCATTAGCCACAAGATGACGGAGCCGAACGGAGTTGCTGCCACCAGCCGGACAGCGCCAGATCTGTCTGCCTGCTGATGAGAGTGACCGACGGCTATCGCTACGGCGATGAAGCCGATAAGCGCGTACATGATGCCGCGGGCGACGAATCCGGCCCTCGCCAGGCCGGACATCGCGGAGCTATTCGCCGCCTGCCTGCCAGCGCCCCGAGCCCGTGCAGTTCTGCGGCGTGCCGTTCGTGCCACCATCATGACCTCCAGGTAAGAAAACTCCACGCAACTGCCCGGGGCGTGGCACTCCAAACGCCAGATAGGCCAGGATGACTCAGTTGCCGTAAAGGCTTCTGTCAGAGATTCGCGTAGGCAGCCGCAGCTCAGCCGATTCTTGAATCGCGCCGCCGGCTGCGCGGCCAGGGCACGATTTTCACCTAGTCATCCGCCCGCTTCTCGCTAACAGTCAGGGCAGGTGAATTCGGAGCGCCCGATCGCTCATCTAGAGCGGCCCGGCGGATTTCAAGGTGCGAGTCGCGGGTCGCCCGCAGTTCATCATGGGAAGCGTGTTCCAGCATCAGCAGGGAGTTATCCGCCCTGGGCAGCGCTTGCACGATCTCATCGAGCTTGCGCTGAGTGGCTGCCTGCTCGCGTGCCTGGGTGTGCTGGATGACAAAGACCATGGCGAGGGTGAGAGCAGCAACAAATGTCTGAAATACGCGTTCGCCCAGCCCCGGGAATCCCAGGGCGATGCTGGCCAGAACCCACCCTGCATCCGCGGCGATCACGATCAGCGCGGTCAGCGGATGCGATGCCCACCGATCGACCCACGACAGCAGCCGCCTTAGGGGCGATGGCTCACGATCGACTGACGGTTCTGGTTCGGGCATGCAGGCTCCTCATGAACACTTACCTGGCTCGCTCGGCTCGTGCAGTAGGCGGGCGCTGACCTCACCGACGGATTGGCGTGCGCGGCGTGCGCCGGGTGGATGCCCTATCGGCCATAGCTTCCTTTGGTGCAGCCGGCGGTTGTGCCGGGACGCGCCGGTCTGTTAGCGCCGCCCCGCCCCGCTTGGCCGGGTCGAGGTCCCTTTGCCGTCCGTTGCGACCTTCTCCGGCGGAGGATATTCCTGTGATCCACCAGCGGGAGCGTTCTCGGGGTGGCCGTGCCCGGTCGACATCTGCTTGATCTTCAGGTAATGGGCGATCTCTCGCCGCATGCCCGCGACGAGCAGCGCCCCAACGGCCAATGCCGTGAAGAAAATCATCTTGCGGATCGTCATCTTGTTCCTCCCGCCGAGCGTCCCGGCATTCAGAGTTTGACAAAGCTTGTCCGCTACCCGCCGAACGCGGAGGTATGTGCGCCCGAGCCCTCACGTTGCCCGCCGGACCGGAAACCGTGCCGATAGACGCGCGGCCGCGGCGTGCCGCTTCTGCCTGCACCTTCCTCACCTCGGCCGCGTCCGCACGCGTGGCGGCGACAGCTAGCATCGCGAGGCTTTAGCCCAGCGCTGGTGCGGTCGCAGGAATTGGCCCGGCCGGTCGGCACCGCCGGACGGGCACGCGATCCGATGCGCTAGGTAGGTGCACGGCTGCGCTGGCTGGGTAGCTGAGCTAGTCATGGTCTACCCGCAGGGAGGCAAACCTGTGTCGCCTGGCCCGGCCCCGGACGATATCGTCAGCAAGCTCGATGCGCTCGTTGAGCCCGCACCGGAAGCGGAGAATGCCGTGCTCACCGACGAAGCGCGGGTCGTCCGATGGACCGGGCCCCTATTCGCGGTTTGCTCGACGATATTGCTGCCGTGGACCGTCTACCTAGCCGAATCGCTGCCTGGCAGCCAGGTGTCACCCCACTACGACGCCGCCTGGGCCGGATTCGACGTGATGCTGCTGGTGGCCCTGGCCAGCTCCGGCTACTTCGCGCTGCGCCGGTCCCGCTACCTCTCGACGGCGGCAGCGGCCACGGCGGCGCTGCTGGCTGTCGATGCTTGGTTCGACGTCGTGACGTCGCCGCCAAGTCAGATGCCGGAGTCCGTACTGCTCGCTGTGGCCGTGGAGCTTCCGCTTGCAGCGGTGTGCGCGTGGCTCAGCTATCACACCGAGCAGCTGGCGGAGCGCAGAATCGTTTTGGTTCTGCGACGCCGCGGGCGCGCAGGCCGCGGGAGAACCGGCAGTTAATCGCGGCGATTCGGGAAGCTTCCCTATTGACTATGCGGCAGCCGGAGAAGCAGCCTACCCGGCCGGGCGGCTACGACCAGCTCGCGCGTGGCGCCCATGACCTCGCCGTCCAGTTCCCATGGTTGCTCGCGTTCGAGGTGGATCTGGAGTCTCCTGAACTGAACTCTGACCACCCGTTCCGTGCGGCCGCGTCGCATCAGGATGTGCGCTGCCAGTACTGCCCAGGCGGCCCATCCGCGGGCCGTCATTACCACGACGTCCAGCATGCCGTCATCTGGTCTGGCGTCAGGCAGGAGCGGCAGGCCGCCCCTGAGCCAGCCAACATTGCCGACAACGACCGCGCTGGCGCGGACCCGGATCGCAGGGCGGTCGTCTGCGATCAGCGTCCCCCGCATGGGCCGGTCGCTGAGGTGCCGGACCGCAGAGACTGCGTAGGCGGCCCAGCCCAGCCGTTTCTTCAGCGGTTCGCTGGTGTCCGCCAGCATTCGCGCGTCCAGGCCGAGACCCGCCATGACCACGAACGGCTTGTTGTTAGCGGTCGCGGCGTCGAACTGCTGATCACTGCCAGTGAACACGACCGTCAGGGCGTCGTGCAGATCGACTGGCAGCCCGAGATTGCGGGCAAGGAGATTACCCGTGCCTGTCGGGATGATCGCCAGGGGGACGCCGCTGCCGGCAACCCCTTCCGCGCAGGACGTCACGGTGCCGTCACCTCCGCAGGCCAGTATCAGGTCAACTCCGGCGGCTACGGCCTGCTGGGCTTGCCCGATTCCCGGATCGACAGCCGTTGTGGCCAGCCATAGCGGCTCCTGCCAGCCGTGCTCGCGCATCGCCAGGCACACGGCCTCCGTGAAACTCGCTGCATTGGCCAGCTTCGTCGGGTTCACCACGACGGCGGCTCGGCTCACCGCGTTGCCTTGGCTACCACGAGCCCCAAGCCAGGCTGGGAGCAGGAAGTTCAGGCGGATCGAGGAAGGCCGGTTGGCCGGATAGGTCGAGCGCCCCGACCGGTGAGATCGCTGCCGCGTCACGGTGTGTCAGGGCGGGCAGGTTCCACTTCTCCTGCACGAGCTTGAGAACGGAGGTGTGGTCGAAGATGTCGGAAAGCACGCAGTCTGGCCGTGCGTAGGGCGAGACGATCACCGCAGGCATCCGGAAGCCGTACCTGTCGTACTGCCGTGGTCCGGCGGCGAGCTTCTCTGCATGCCGGACGTATCCGGGAAACAGCGGCTTGAGTATGCTGCGCAGCCATGAACGGTCCGCGACCAGGCTGCCTCCCGCGACGTCGTCAGGAGGCACTGCCGCGGGCGGCGCGACATGATCGTAATAACCGCCGTGCTCGTCGTAAGTCCAGATCAGCAACGTGTCTGGCCAGCCTCGGCCATGAATGACCCGGTTAATGACTTCGGCGGCGAAACTCTCGCCCTTCCGGATGTCCTGCGGGTTCTCCTCTGAGTACTCAGCGAAGTCCGGGTCCACGATGCAGAAGGCCGGCAGCGAGCCGGCTTCAGCGTCGGCGAAGAACTTGTCGATGCTGTGCACGTGCAGCATGTGCCGGGCCATGCCGAGCGGGTACAGGCCCGCCGTGCACTGGAGGTCTCTCTTTACTCCATCGCTGCCGCGCCGAAACGGACGGCCGAGCGACTGAAAGTGATGCCGGATGCGGCGGCGCTCGTACCGGGCATATCGCCGGAAGGCTGACTGGTCTCCGCCATCGGGACGATAGTTCGCCCAGGTAATGCCGTGACTGGTGAGCACGTCCATGATGGTGCCGGCAGGTGGCCGGTCGACGATATCGACCGGCAGGTCATCGATTAGCCCGTGCGCGGTGCCGGCCAGCAGGAACCGCCGGTTAGGGAACGTCGGGCCGAGACATGAGCTGAACCAGTGATCGGCTAGCGGGAACGTGCGAGCCAGGCCGTAGTAGAAAGGCAGGTCTTGCTCGGTCCAGTAGCCCATCGCTGCTGACTTGTCGGCGCCAGGCGCCGCGGCTTGAGTCGCTGTGACAAAGCCGTCCATTTTCCCGCCGGCCCATGCCTCATGGCTGGCACTCCAGCTCTGACACGGCACGTCGGCTTGCTGCACCGGTGACGCCATCGGGTAGGCGCGGATGGCATGGCCGCAAGTGTCGGGGTTCTGCGTGTCGGGCTTTCCGTCCTGGCCCGCTCTGAAGCCTTCGCCGCGCCCGAGAGCGCCAAGGTAATTGTCGAATGAGTGATTCTCCATCATGAGCACCACGATGTGCTTGATCTGCGGCAGCAGGTCCGTCCCGGCCAGGCGGGACGGGTCTGGCCGCTGGCCGTGCTGGTAGCTGGCCAGCTTCTGGTGGCGCCTGTTCAGGGCCTGCCGTTCCATCCATTCCAACGTGGTCGTGCCGCGCACCAGTCAGCCTGCCTTTCGCTGTTTGCCTGGCACTGCCACGCTGGCAGGCAGGGCGTGGCCGGAATCGCTACGACCTGCGGTCCGCGACGCCGGCCACTACATAGGTTGGTCCCCGCATGACGCTGGCAACGTGCTGCCAGTTGGCTCTGGCTGCGTATCCGGCCCAGGCCAGGCCCGCGACCCACGGCACGCATCCGGCCGTGGTGTAGATGCCGAAACGCACCGGCGACATCCGGGCGAACCCTGCTGGCAGCGAGATGAAGGTACGTATCACGGGCAGCAGCCGTCCGAAGAAAACGGCTCTGCCACCCCATCGGTCGAACCAGCGCTGGGATCGCCTGATGCTGTCTTCGCCGCCGAGAGCAAAGCGGCGACCGAATCGGCGCCAGACGGCCCGGCCGCCGTAGAGTCCCGCGGCCCAGGCGACATAACTCCCGGCGACATTGCCGGCAACTCCGACCCCAATGACCAGCGGCAAACTCAAATGAACGCCGGATAGTAGGCCTGCGGCCAGGGCACCACCCAGGGGCATCGTGAGCTCGGACGGGACGGGAACGCATGCAGACTCTGCCACCATCAGAATGAAGATCGCCAGGTAGCCGAATGAGCCAATGAAATGCTGCACGGTATGCCCCGTTCCTTCCCTTCGGCAAGTTGGCGCGGGTGCGGCTGGCGCCGCGGCCATTGCGAGTAGCTGGATCGGCCGAAGCCATTCCGGTGTCTGCGGCCTTGGCCGCGCTGCTAGCTGCCCGGTGCGAGGGGACGTAAACCGCCCGAGGTTGTCACCGGAGATACCCCCAGATCATGAGGGCGGGCTAGGACTCGCTGATTCGGTCAGCAGCGCTGGCCGCAGCTCGCCATCCTTGGCCGCGAGCGTCAACATGGACACAGCATGCGCCAGGTCCACCGCGACTCCTCCGGCGATAAGCCGCCGCACGGATTCACAGGACGATCTCGACAGGCCGGCCGCGCTTCACAGCGGCGCTTCTCGCGGCGGAACCGGCCGGCGAGCCAGTTGAAGAACAGCGCATCCTTGGTGCGGCGCTCAAGCTGAGTGATAGAGCCAGCGGGCCAGGTGCATGCATGCCGCACCGGCCCGCCTGTCGGCTCTGGGAGCGAGTTGACGTCTCCTACAGCCGCGTGATCTGCCGACCGATCTCCGCCGCGTTCTGGCAAAGCACCCGGTAGTTCCTGAGCGCTCCGCGCAGCCGCTCAGTATCCTGATCGGCGGATGAATCGGCGGTGACAGGCGCGAGCTCGGACTGGCGCTCGCGCAGACTGGCGATGAGCACACCCAGTGCCTCCTCCGCGGCCCGTGCCGCGAGCTGCACCGCGCCGGGAGGATCGTCGACGAACCTCGCCTGAATGTCATGCCACTGTTGGGTGAGGTCGAGGCTTCCGACCGGATCACCGTTATGAGCGGACGCGTTGCTGACTCGGTCGAGTCCGGAACCTGCGTTCCGGTCTGAGGCGGTCTGACCTGCATTGGCGGCCGGGCCGTTGCCGACGGGGGCAGACCTCTTGGACGGGTCGTCGACCACCTCTGGCAGGATTATCAGGTCAGCGTCGCCCGACTCTGGGGATCCTTCGGCATCTGGATCGGACAGTTCGCCTGGCTCCGCAAGGTCACCGTCGGTTTCCATCAGGTCGTCATCGCTCGGCACGCTGGCGGGTCCTGATGCGGCACCGACGGCGGCCATGTCGGCAGGCTTTCCGGTCCTGTCGTCGGGCCTGCGCCAGCCGTACTCCTGATCTTGCTGAGATGTCACTGTTACCTTCCTTACTGCCCTGGTGGGCGGTGGGCCTCATGGGTCACCATGTCGACGGGATCGCCATCCGGATCGGTGTCGGTCGGTGCCGTCCGATAGGACGCATCCCACGTCGTAACTGAGGCACTCTCGTCTGCTGCCATCCGTGGACCGATGGCGTCCGCAGACTGGCCTAGCAGGTCCGAGAACAGCTGCCGGTAATGTACGAAGGCCTGGCGCAGCTCCTCGGTCCCGCCGCCGCCGTGAGCGACGTTGCGGGTGATGTCTTGAGCCGACCGGAAGTGACCAACGGTACGGGCATGATCGACGGACAGGTCGGCCATGGCCTCGTCGTCATCGGTCGCCGGGTAGCCGCGCTCTCTCATGACGTTGGTTACGAGCGCGTATGCATCAGTGACGGCTTCCTCGGGCGCATCGACGAACTGCTCCTGAATTGCCTGCCACCGGGCCAGGTAACGGCTTCGCGCTGCCTCGCTGAGCGGCTGAATATCTAGTCTGCGCACTCGCCGCTGGCGCTCGGTTAGCTCAGCCTCGGCGCGCAGTCGGCTGCTTTGCTCTCCGACGGCGCGGTAATACTCAGGGCCGAATCGCTTCTCCAGCTGCCGGCGCCGCGCCTTCATCGCGAGGGCAATGATCAGCGCGATGACGATTACCGCCACTACGATGATTACTGCCGTTGTCCCACTGGACATGGGGAACCTCCTGATCTCGTGTTCCCGTTCGCTCCCCGTGGTCTGGCGATTTAAACATGCGGTCATTTTGATCGTCGGGTAAGTAACCAGCGGAGACGGCCCTGGCTCGATGCAGCCTGGACGTCACCGTTCCCAGCGGGGCGTCATAATGACCGTTGTCTCGCCACAGGTATAGCCAGGTAGAGCACCTCACGGAACCCTGGAGCAGCTCCTGCATTGCTTCAACCAGCCGATTTTCGGGAATCGTTGACAGCATTGTCACCTCCGGTGACGGAGATGCGGTGGCCGTGGGACCGGCAAGCGTATATCTTTGCATCTTCCTCTCCAGCCCGAAGCCCGCAGAACGGGTTCGCGCTGGCGTTTCCGGTAGCCTTTTATGAAGGCGTTGAGCATGATTGCGATGCAGCCACGGTTTCAGATTGGTGCCAGGAATAAAACGGCGAGAGCCGGCGTAGGCGCGAAACGGCAACGGGGGCCAGGGCGGGCGCCAGCCTGGTTCTTGACCGCCGCGATGCCGTGCGGAGCGCAATCGGATATGGGCTGTACGGACACACCCGAGGTTGGCTGAATTTAGGGACCGACAGCCGCGGACACGATCGGCGGACGCTGCTAGTCCGCCCTGAGCGAGCCCGCAGCGCCACTGAATCACGTTCCAGGTAAATGGCCTTCCGGCGGCTACGCGTCGGAAGCTAGCGTGCGAGGGCACGCGCCAACTGGACCTTGGTCATGGCGGAGCGGCCCTTGATACCGCGTTTTCTCGCCTCGGCGTAGAGCTGCTCCTTGGTGCGGCCGCCCGGCCCCGAGTGCGATCGCAGGCCGCCGCGACGGGCGGCTGAGATGTCGTTGGTCGAGTGTCTTGCTCGCCGTGCGGGACTCCCCCGACCTGGCTCGTTCCTTGTTTACCGTCCGCGCGGCACGCACCGTCATAGCCTCCCGCACTGTTCATGACTCATAGCGCGCCGTGGCTCGCATGTCGTGGGCGCGACCATGGCTACCCTGCTGCGGGCCGATTACTCTTCACCTGGCAGGTCGGCTATCCCGCCTGGGCTCTGATGAGGTGACCCAGCGCGGCCGCCGGGGCCAAGGCACCATGCCTGGCAGGTGGCTGTTCCGGACGCCGGAGTAGTAATGCGGCTTGCGAGTAGGATGCTGCTACTTAGTTGGTGGCGAGCTGCTGGGTCGAGACCCCGCCCTGGCTGCTGAGGCAGAGGGCGGCGCTCATGGTTGGTGTGAAGCTAAGCATTCGCCAGCGTGAGGATCACGTGATGGCGGCACTGCGTGGAGAACTGGACGCCACGGGCTGCGTGAGTATCGCGTCAGCGGTTACTGTACTGACGGCGTGTGGGCAGATCGTGATCGCTGCCCGGTGACGATGTTGCGCGGATACAGCAATGGCTGACCGGCGGTCGGCGGCTGTGTGGGGAAAGCTTGCCGCGCATGCTGCCGCGCGTGGCGGCCGTGTCTCTGTCGTTGACGTTTGCGCGGTCGCGGGCGAGCGAGCTCAGGTGACAGGGGCATGGGTAGCCGCTAGCGCTAACGGGCGGCCGGATTTCGTGATGTGCGTGACCGATCTGGTCTGTGAGCAACTGGCAGAGCTCCAGCTGACCCTCGGGGAGGGGCCGGGTACCGACGTGCTGGCATCTGCCGCGCCAGTCCTTGCGTCGGATCTGGGCGATGCGGAGTCTGTTCGTCGCTGGCCGGCGTTCGCGCCGAAAGCGCGCGAACTCGGCGCCGAGGCGGTATTCGCGTTCCCCCTTATGGTCGGCGCAATCCGTGCCGGAGTGATGGGCCTGTACCGCGGGTCAGCTGGTTCCCTTCCCCACGGCCATCTGGGCGACCTGCTCATCCTTGCCGACATCGCGACCCTGATGCTGCTTGACGCCGCGGACAGCGATGTCGATCGTGGAGATGGGACCAGCCTGGAGGGGCAGACCCCGGACCTGGCGTTGCATCGCGCGCAGATCGATCAGGCAACCGGCATGCTGACAGAGCAGCTCGCGGTGTCGGCGGCGGAAGCTTTCGCCCGGCTCGGTGCTTACGCTTACTCTCAGGACAGGCGGCTTGCCGATGTGGCGGGCGACATCGTCGCCCGTCGGCTGCGGCTGCACCCGGACGTACTCCAGGACGGGGACCCGTGATGACAACCCACTTGCGCCAGCCGCTCGTCCGCACCACCGCGACCAGCCTCCCTGCCCAGCCGAGAGGGTGACCGAAAGAATGGACACTTACCTACTATCCAATACATTTGTCGATCTTGCCGATACGCTGGTCGCCGACTTCGACGTGATCGATTTCCTGCACATGCTCACCGACCGGAGTGTCGCCCTCCTTTCCGCATCCGCTGCCGGCGTGATGCTCGCCGACCCGCGCGGTGAGCTGCGGCTGGCAGCATCGTCGAATGAGGCGGCTAGCCTGCTGGAGTTGTTCCAGCTGCAGAACGACCAGGGACCGTGCCTGGACTGCTTCCGCACCGGCCAGCCTGTGACGGCCGCCGACCTCACCAGTCCCTCCCAGCAATGGCCCCGGTTTGCAACGGCAGCTACCGAGGCGGGTTTTCGGAGAGTCGAGGCCCTGCCGATGCGGCTCCGCGACCAGGTCATCGGCGTGCTGAACTTGTTCCGCGTCGATCCGGCCCCGTTCGACCCGGCAGAGCTGCGCATTGGGCAGGCACTCGCCGATGTTGCGACCATCGGGTTGCTGCACGAGCGGAATGTGCGTCGCACCGAGACCGTGGCAGAGCAGCTGCAGCGAGCTCTCAACAGCCGCGTCGTCATTGAGCAAGCCAAGGGCAAGCTCGCGGAGCGTCTCGGCATGGATATGGATCAGGCTTTCGGCCTGCTGCGCGATTACGCACGCAACAGCAACCAGCGCCTCACCGACGTGGCAGCGAACTTCGTCAACAGCGCGACCGCCGACTTCCCGCCTCCGCCACGCCCGTGGCCTGCTCAGTCACGAAACTGAGCAGGCCAGACCGCTGCTGCTGCTCATCGCTTCCGGTGACAGAGATCTGTCAGCCAATCCAGACAGCACACCGGGACGGAGCCCGGCATGAAACAGCTAACGCCCTCGCAGAACCGGGTTTGGCAGCCGGATGCTCCCTGCAAGTGTGCCCGCCGCTCGTATTCTCAACTCATTCACGCGCGAGTACGCGCACCAGGCTGCAGTCGGTGCGTGGCGTTGACATGGGGACACTCGTGCGACCGAAGGGCTCGCGCCTCGCTCCAACCGGGCTTGGCCGGCCAGAGTCATCTGTCCCGGATGCGCATATGCAGGCGGATGGTGGTGCCGCCCCGGCCGGTTCTCAGCTCGGCAAGATCGCATACCTGGTTGACGACCCACAGTCCGTGGCCGCGGGCGTCGGGAGCATGGCGGGTGCGTCCGGCCAGTGGGTCGGTGATCCAGCCCTGATCCTGGATTTGGCAGAGCACTTCGGCCTCGGTGTGCCAGATGTGCACCGTTCCGGCGGCGCCGGTATGGCGGAGGGTGTTCGCGGTGATTTCACTGGCCGCGAGCACGAGATCGCTGGCACGCTCATCAGGCATGCCTGCACGGTGCGCGTGGTCCGCCACCAAGCTGCGCATCTGCCGGAGGTCGGTCTCGTAGTCGAGGGCCTCGGCATATGCTGGCGGAGCCGGCAGCGGGCGGTCGCATTCGGGCGGGAAGCTCCCAGGGCCCGCGTAGCGCGCGGCTGCCGCCGCACGGCCATTGGCGAGAATGCCGGGATGCGTGCGTCCGGCCTCTCCGACCACCGAGGGCGCGAGCCCCGCAATGTCGTAAGGGCACACGATAGTCGCCAGAGCATCCGAGAACGCGAGATTGATCAGGGCCTCGTGCCTAGTCGCCTCGCAGATTTCGGCGGCAGAGCGGCCCGGCCAGATCGGCTCGCCTATATAGCGGACCCGCTGCCGGGGGTGCCCGTCGATGAAGTTCTGTACCTCGGGGATGATCCGGGCTGGGTTGCGGCCTAGCTGCACCATGTCCGCGAAGCGCAGGTCTCCAGACTTGGCGAGGTGCTCCCGCAGCAAGCCGCCTCTGGGCTCAGGTACCGCTATGAAGACGGGCTCGCCGTTCGCGAGGCCAGCATCCGCGAACGCGGCAAGCTGCGCCAAATAGACGCTCTCGTCACGATAGAAGAATGCCAGGTGGCTGAAAGCGCCGTGCCTTCGAGCGGTGTCTGGCGTCGTGTCGCCCTCCACCGCCTGCCCGGTCGCCATGCGCCAAGCACCTCCCCACGGGCGCTGGCCATAGAACGATCAGGCCGCCGTTCTGCCCCGAATCAGCATACGATGAGGCCCTCCGGCACGAGCGCCTGGACGCGCCTACCGCACCAGTGTTGGTACGTTCGCCCAGGCGGACGGAACTACCTCGCCCCGGACTGCACCAGCTGCTCGCCGCGCAGTGCCCAAGGCAGCCGCACCGCGCGCCGCATGTCATGCCTGCAGAAAAGGCAACCAGTCGCACTGGCCATCCCGTGACACCCTTCCCTCATGGCGGCCCCCAAACATCTGGGACGGCAACTCAGCCTCTGGAGTAACCAGGCATGGCGTAACAAACAAGTTGTGGCGGACCGCGCGGGCGTAGGGAACGTCAGGGCACGGGCAATCTGCCTCTTGGCGGATGATTCCATATCCTTGCCGTCCGCGGCGGGCTCCGGGGCACCTCAGCAAGCTGCGCGTGCCGTGTCTACTTGCTGCTGTCAGAACGCAGGATCTGGCGCCTGAAGCTAAAGCAGTGCGATGCCGTCACGGGCTGGCTCACTACCGACCAGTGCGGCCATCACGGCTGCACAGGAGGCGTGCGCTGGCTCAGCTTCGACCACCTGGCAGAGCCGGGCCAGGCCGACGTCAATCGACTCGCCCGGACGCTCGATGAGCCCGTCGGTATAGAGGCAGACTGCCATCTCGATGCCTCCCACGTGGCGGGTGCTGCGCCCTGAAAGCGGGACGTCCAGTATTAGCTGGGCACGCAGAAGCACCGGCTGTCTCATTAGCCGTCATCAAAGGTTACCGATCCGCGACTGTTTCGATCCACTTGGCCAAGAACTCTGCTCGACTGACCCAACGGGGCAACAGAGCTGCCCGGAGAGCGTTCGGCATGGGCCCGGTCCGTCGATGGGGTGAGGGTTGTCCAGAAATAGCCGGGCTTGGCGGCGATCTGCCCGACCATCTCTATCGGCCTGGCGAATGGCGGCCCTCGGGCGAGCAGACCAGCGGTTGACCTGCTCACCTGACACTGTCGCGGAGTCCAGGTCCGCTGCGCCGGCGGCCTGGTGGTTGTCTCGCACGGGGCGCGCTGAAGGCAGCCTGAGGTCTGCGCGCGCGCATTGCGGCCGGCGTGCGCAGGGAGGGAGGAGGCGAAGACAGCTGCGGATATCCGGCGTAGAGTCGAAATTGACTGCTGGCGATACGAGCCGCGAGCGGCCTGGCAGCGCTGGTACGCGCGGTGCGCCGGGCATGGCCTGGTGTTGGCCGCATCCGCAGCAGCAGGTGCTCCGGATGCTCGCCATCACCCGGCTGACCGATGTCCTCACGGTCCGTGCCTGTGTCGGGGAGGCTGTCGGCATCCCCGAACCCATCCCGGCAGCGATCGCGCCGGACTCCGGGGTGGCGCTGCCGGCCACGGCATCACAGACGCCTTGCGGGCTGCTCGCCGCAGGCGGCGGCGCCGCCGTCCGGGCGACAGCCCTGAACAGCCAGGAGGGCCTCAAATGATCATTCTCGGCGTGATACTCCTCATCATCGGCTTCGTCACCGGGATCGCCATCATCTGGACGATAGGCATCATCGTCGTTATCGTCGGCCTGATCCTGGCATTGCTCGGCCGCGCCGGCCACGCCGTCGGCGGCCGGAGGCACTACTACTGACCAGATCTCATGCGGCCTCAGCCGGCACGGCCGCCATGGCAGACTGCCAAGACCCGGCCGAGCGAGCGGACGCCACTAGCGGGCCGCCATCCGGCGCCAGGGGCGTGGAGGTGATAGTAAAGGCCCTACGCAAAGACAATTCATCGTTGCAATTTGGCGCTAATGATCTATTGCGGGCGCGTGTCTGCCGCACTTGGGCTTGGAGCTCGCCACCGACCCGACAAGGTGAAAGCCGCAGAGAACCAGCCCCGTCCCTGCGGGACCGGGGAAGGTGTGCTGCCATTTGCGCTGGCCGATCCCGGCCGGACGGCCCGGCCATTGGCCGCAGGTCTGCCTTTGCGCAGAAAGGGAAAGGCGCGTAGCCTAAAGGTGTTGCTCCGGACCTTGGTAGCGGCGTTCGCCATTTTTGCGGACGCGCACCGGCGGCCCGGAGTTTTCGTATCTGTCCCCCGGACCGTGCTGTACACGCCAGTCCGGTCGACCGAATGCGGTAGATCGCGGGCCAAGTTCTCGCCGACGGCGAACTGGCCGCATGATTGACTTACCGCCTACCTCATCTGACCAGCTGGCTAAGGAATCAGTTATGAGCGTCATCGCCTGGATCACGTTAGGCCTGGTAGCAGGCTTGGTCGCCAACGTGCTGATCCCCGGCCGCAGCCAGCGTGGCCTCATCCTCACCTACGTCATCGGAATCGTCGGCGCGCTGCTCGGCGGCTGGATGGCAACCAAGCTCTTCCACATCCACAGCCTGCAGGGGTTCTTCAACCTGTCTACCTGGCTCACCGCCATCGCCGGCGCGGCCATCCTGCTGCTCGCATACCACCTCATCAGCAGCCAGTCCTCCAGCCGCCGCGGCCGGTTCGCACACCGCTAACAGCCTCCGAGGGGCTCCGGCTCTCGGGCTGGCCCCGGCGGCGTACCGCGCCGGGAGAAGACGTGATCCCGCGGCGTCCCCTCAGCGAGTCTTAACCGCGCAACGTGATTCGGAGCGGTCATGACTATCATCCTCGGGCTCACCGTCCTGGTCATTTGAAGTGGCGGGTGTACTGGCGAACGGCGGCAGCGCGCGCACGCCATGAGCCAATCTCGGTGCTCGGCCAACACTTCACCGGGTCCGGCCGGCACGCTGTTCCGGGCCGGCATCGTTGTCGGGGTGGCCGGAAAAGCCTTAGCCCAGCAGCCCAGCGTTCCCGCACGCGCGTCCGATGCCGTGACTGCCACCTCCCATGCCTCTGATATCACCGCCGACGCGCCCGGCCCCGGTGTGGCTGGCACCTTCTCAGACTTTGACGCGCATGCAAGTGCGTCAGTTCGAGCGGAGTGGACAGCTGCCAGTCCGGCGCTCCTGCCGAGCGACCGCCTCGCAACCGGCCAGTGTCCGGACATTCCCGTCGGCCGACTAAGACACGCATGGGCGACTCCGGCATGGCGCCTGACACACGGCACCCGTCCGCCTTCCAGCGATCGCACCGGCGCAGGGCCGGTGCTGATCTCACCCGCCGCTCCATGCGCGCCGGGTGCAGTTCCCGAAAGAGTTGCCATGCCGAAATCAGAGTTCGCCGGTAGCTCCCCCGGTTGGATGCCGCGGGGTGCCTGCCAGGGCGAAGATCCCGAGCTGTTCTTTCCCATCGCCGCGGCCGGCCCTGCGCTGGCGCAGGTCTTCGCCGCCAAGGCCGTCTGTTTCCGCTGCGTGGTCCGCGCCGCGTGCCTGTCCTATGCCCTGGCCACCGGGCAGGCCGACATCTGGGGCGAAACGACGCAGGAGGAACGCCATGCCATGCGGGGATCGACCGGCCTGCGGGCCCACGAGCACAGCGGCGGCCCAGGCTCCGTGAATGTAGCGGCATGCCGTGTTAGCAATCCCGGCGGATAGTGACCCGTGCACGCCGACGGACTGCACTCAGGCAGCATGCGGAGGACGATCATCACCGACGCGCTGGCAGCGATTTGTGGTACACGCTGGCCGGCGAGGAGAGCCATGATGCGGCTGCCTGGCTGGCAGCAGCGGGCCCTGGACCGGATCGAGCAGGCACTCGTGGCAGAGGATCCCGGTTTCGGGTTGCGGTTCGCGTTCTTCGCCAGGCTGACGCGGTACGAGGCGATCCCGTTGACCGAGCAGGTGCCGGGTCGTCTGCAGCGGGTACTGCGCCGCGTAATCGTGTTTCCGCTTCTGGGGATCAGCTTGGCGGCCGTGCTTGCGGCCAGCTGGCTGATCGCCAGCCGGCAGGCATGCTCCGCAGGGCCGAACGCCGCCGCGACCACAGTGCCGTCGCTCAGCCATGCTGCGCACTGCCGGCCCGGCCCTGCGATCATGGCTAACCCGATGCCTGCGCACGGACCGGCATCGCGAACTGCGCCTGGCCGTACCTGACCGGACGCCGGGCGCGGTCGCGCGAAGGAAGGAGGCAGATCACCATGTTCGATGTGCTGATATCCGGGAATGGCATGGTCACGTTGTGACCGGCCCGGACAGCACAAGATCGGGAAACTCCAGGCTGTCCACGTCGACACCGGCACCGACGGCGAGTAGTCGGCGGGTGACGAACAGGCGATCTGCACCAGTACGCCCTGACCTGCCAGGCAGGGCGCAGGCAGGGCGCGGCTGCTAGGCCGCCGCCGGCCGTGCGAGCGGACTGGAGATCTCGTGATCGCCTGTTCCCGGCGTCCCTGCTAGCCGAATTCGCATGTGCCGACGCGGTGAGGCCGCCGGCCCGCGCGACTACATAGAGAGGAGTCACTCATGGATCGGTCTCTGAACGATTGTGGTGATCGTCATCATCGTGCTAGGGGTCAGGTTCCTGCAATGACACTGACCGCCGTCATGCATCCACCGCCTGGCTAACCGTGACAGGCAGAACCCCGAAGGGAGACACCGTGAGCATCCTCAAGAAGATCAGGCATAAGGGCCAGACAGCAAAGGGAGACGCCAAGCAAAGCACCGGCCACGTGACCGGAAACCGGCGGCTCAGAACCAAAGGACGCGCCGAAAAGTCCACCGGCCACGTCAAGCAAGCCGCAGACAAAATCGCCGACGCCTTCAAGCACTGACCTCGGCGTGTTCAGCCTTGCCCCGGCCTGGTTCTTGCCGGTGGCTGGCGTGCTGCTCCGAGCTTAAGCGCGGCCGTGACAGCGTGGAATGCAAAGCCAAGCGCCCACCTCCCCAATCCGCGCAAGGGGGAATGATGTCGAAGTACATCGCGATTTTCACTTATTCGAGCGGCTCCTGGGCACGCATGATCGACAACCTGGATGGCGACCAGACCGCAGTGGTACAGCGCACGCTGGAATCCGTCGGCGGGTCCCTTGAATGCCTGTACTGGCAGGTGGGGTCTCATGACGGATACTCCATCTTCGAAGCTCCCGACTCGGTCACCGCCGAGGCGGTGGAACAAGCGATGACCAAAACGGGTGCCTTCAAGAACATGGAAACCCATGAGCTGCTCACCCAGAAGCAACTCATCGAGACCCTGCATCTCGCCAGGGACGCTGCGCAGGTTTACGAGGTACCCGGTCAGCCAGACTGAGTCCGTACCGCAGAACTGTGTCCCTTCGGTCAATGGCCACCACCACGATCGCCGGCCAGTCCGAGGGGGAATCCGCCGCACTGCGGCGACCATCCGGCTACGGAGATCGGCCTGGCGCAAACTGCCCGGCGGCGTGGCGCCAGCCTCGAGCGCCGTGAGCCGCGGAGCGGCACGTTCTGACAATGCGCCGCGGACAATGCTTAGGTCATTTCACCAAGAACCGGGCCGCTCAAGCTGCATTGCAGGGCTCGAATATCGAGAGCCCGATCACAGAGTTGCACCTCCCGACGTCCTGAGAACCATGTACGTAAGGTCGACCGGCCGCAACCCACCACGCAGGAGCTTGCCGCAGTTCTCGCCCGCCAAGACGCTGGACGTGTACGGAAGGTTTGACGAAGGTATCGACAGCGAGGAGTGATCATGCCCGACGTCGACCACAACTGGATAGCTGAGCAACTGGTCGGAGAGTCAGTTCAGGGCGCAGGGACCATGTCCGGCCGGGAGGTCGCGAAGGCGCAGGTGCACGCCACGCTCGCGCTGGCGGAAATCTTGCGCGGCATCGCCGCCGAACTGGCCATGATCCGCGAAGCGGCTCAGCTCATCTCTGCCGTCCCGCCGCCCGGTCATTGAGGGACCCGAGGTCTTCCTTCAGCCGGTCGGTCGGCAGTTCGTCCACAAAGCTCTGTAGCGTCCGGAACGTGCCGGGCCGGTCCGCGCGCGGGATTCCAGCGATCGTTCGTGAGGTGTCTCGTTCAGTTCTCGCCAGATCCCGGCCAGCGCGGTGGCGGCATGGTCTCTGGTCTCTGCATCGAGCCCGCATGGGGAGATGCCAGCTGCCGTCGTCCGGGTTAGGACGACGGCCCGACGCGTGCAGTCACTGGGCGCGTAACGTGCAGCCAGCCGGGAACCCTCGCTGAGCAGGTTCGGTCGTTCCGAGAGCGGGTACGGCGAGCCCGTTGCCAGAGCCTGTGGGGAGGAGTTGGCCATGCTTACGATCACCCAGAGCGCCGTCTCTGCGATCTGCGGCCTGACGTCGCAGCCAGACCTACCCGTTGAGACAGGCCTTCGTATTGTGAAGC